>JADFYN010000124.1 GCA_015233055.1 Deltaproteobacteria bacterium | reverse complement strand
GCCCGATCTACCCGGTCGGCCCCAGAGGCGGGGTTTTCTGTGGACAAAATATCTACACTTCTATTGCGGAAGTCCCCGGAACTCCGGACCTGGCCGTGTTCCTCATCCCCGCCAAGGCTATTCCCCAGGCTTTTGAACAATGCGGCCGGAAAGGGATTCGCCACGCGATCCTTGAATCGGGCTGCTTTTTCTAATTCTCGGAAGATAACCTCCCGCTGTAGCAAGAACCTCTCCAGGTGGCAGATAACTTTGGCATAAAATTTGTGGGGCCCAATTGCATCAGCATAATCAATACAGAAAACGGGTTGGCCCTACCTTTCGTGCGACTGGACAAGGAAATTATCACAAACGGCAAAATCTCGGTGATTGCCCAAAGCGGCGGAGTCATTGTCAGTTGCATCAATTTGTTCTCTTGCGAAAACCTGGGATTCAACAAGCTCATCAGCATCGGTAATAAATTAAACCTAAATGAAAACGACTATCTGGAATACCTGATCAAAGATCCCGGGACGGAGATAATCGGACTTTATTTAGAAAGCATCTCGGACGGGCGGCGATTGATGGACCTGGCCTCCCGGACCACCAAACCAATTGTCGTCTATAAGGCCAACATCGGAAAATCAAGTCAATCCATTGCTAAATTTCACACTTCGGCTATAGCCGGAGACGCCCGGGTGGCTGCGGCCGCGTTTCGTCAAGCCGGCATTTTCCAGGTGGAAAACCTCAGAGACTTCATCGCTTGTTTTAAAGTCTTTTCCCTACCTCCCATGCAAGGTCCGGGGTTTGCCATCCTATCCCGGTCCGGGGGGCACGCGGTTATGGCTGCAGATGCCGCCGACCAATATGGCTTCAATCTGGTTCCCTTTACCGACCGCTTCTTGGACGAGGTCCAGAGCCATTTCCGGGCCAAAGTGATCCGCCCCACCAATCCCCTCGACCTGGGCGACTTGTTTGATTTTGAAACTTATATCAAGATTGTTGAGCAGGTCCTGAAAGAGGACCATGTTCACGGCCTGCTGTTTCAACATGTTTACGTCAGTCGCCTGGAAACGGCCCAAACCCGAGACATGCTCAAAGTCATCAGCCACCTGGCCGACCGATACCACAAACCGGTCGCTTTTTGTCTTTTTGCCGACGAAAAGGAAATGCCCGTAGTCAAAAACACCGCTGATTATCCCGTATTTAATGAGCCGGAGGAAGCCGTCAAGGCCCTGTCCGTCTCATGGGATCATTTTCGTTTCCTGAGTAAAAGAAAGGCGCCAGGTCCGGCTGAGCTCAAATCCGATTCATCTCCAGCCTCAAGCCGACACGAGAAGGAAGAGGAACGGCCGGTGGCCATGAATGAGGTCATGCCCCTTCTGGACAAGGCTGGGATCCGGGTCGTCCAAACGGTTACGACCACCACCCCGGACCAGGCGGTGGCGGCTGCCGGGTCCATCGGCTTCCCGGTGGCTCTGAAGCTGGATGTGCCGGGATTGAGCCACAAGTCGGATCAAGGCGGCGTCATTCTGAATCTCAAGAATGACCAGGAACTACTTGAGGCCTGGTCGCGAATCAGCGTCCGCCTGGAAGACTTTCGGGCCGGAGGCGCGGCCAGAGGAATTATTGTCCAGCGGATGGTCCCGGGCGGAAAAGAAATAATTTTAGCCGGAAAGCGGGATGAAGTATTTGGTCCGGTCATCATGTTCGGCCTGGGCGGGGTATTGGTCGAGGTGATGGAGGAGGTCGTCTTTCGGGTAGCACCCGTGTCTCGGGAAGAAGCCATAGAGATGATTAATGAAATTCGAGCGGGCAAGATACTGTCCGGTCTTCGTGGCGAATCCCCCAGTGATATTGACGCCCTGGCCGCGGCCATTACCGCCATGTCGGATATTATGCGTAATAATCCTGATATTTCAATTATAGAGATCAATCCGTTGGTCGTTTTGGCCAAAGGGGCCGGAGTGGCCGCGGTGGATGCCCGGATGATGGTCTTCTCCAGACCATAAACTCCCTGAAGCCGGCCCGGAAACTAGAAGGCGAGGCATCATTCGACCTCAATTTATTGTTGCTTCCTTAGTTTTAACCTTGGATTATAGGCTGACTCATTTCCGAGGAATTCCGTACGGAGAAGGATGAGGAAAATGACATTCCGAAGCAGCATCAGGGCAGACTCGCCAATTTCCGCCGTCTTATACCATTACGGGCAGATTACCTGCTTTTTGATCTTTCTCGCTTTGGCCCTTGGTTGTACCGATAAGGATGGCCGCGGGAATCAATCTGCCGATGTCACCTTGACCGTGGCTTTCAAATCGGTCGAGGGCCTGCGGGAAGGTGATACCGTGTTGTTCGATGGCCTGCCGATAGGTCTGGTCAACCGAATAACATATAATCAGCAAGGCAGATTTGAGGTAGCAGTCAGGATAAAGAATGAATTTAGGGCGGCTTTAATAGAATCAAGCCGATTCTACGTGGGGGATAACCCCGGTACGCCCGGCCAAAGAGCCCTGATCATGGCCAACCTGAACCAGGGCGGACGCCCGCTGGACACGGCCAAGGTAATTGAAGGCACTACCCAGTTATCCGTGATAATCGAAAAGGGACAGCGAGGGGTTACGGAGTTTCTTGATGTTTTTTCCAAGAAAATAACGTCCTTAACGGCCGATTTGGACAAGCCGTCATCCGAGGAACAACTCGATAGATTATCTAAAGAAATTGACGCCGCGGCAGCTCACCTGGAAGATGAAGGCCAATCCTCCAAAGAATACTTCAGGGAACAAATACTCCCAAAGTTAGAAAAAGAACTAAACCGACTGAGACAACATCTCGAGAGCCTGGGCCGTGGGGCCGAAATCAAACCTTTGAACGAAAAAATGAACAATCTAAAGAAGAAACTTGGTTAATCCTATTTGTCAAACAACCGGTGAATAGTCGCCCCACACCCGTCATCTCTGTCGGCTTTTCTTCCGCTCATCGAAAATCGTAAGCTGAGTAGCCGGCATTTCCCAATGAGGATAAATCCCGTGGAAAATCAGACCGCCGTTCCATCCACAAGCAAACCCAATACAAGGGTGAAGGTTGTTTTAAAGGTGACCGAAGGCCCTGAGATTGGGAAAATTTTTGAGTTCACTACCACCAATAACTTTCTGGCCGGCCGATCCCTCCACGCCCATTTGCGTCTGGATCCCAAAGCAGATCCATACATTTCCAGAAACCATTTCTTTCTGGAGATATGGCCGCCCCGGTGCCGGATAACCGATTTGGGAAGCACCAACGGAACGTTTGTCAATGATGAACGCGTCACCCAAAAGGAGCTTTCTTCGGGAGACATTATCAAGATCGGTAAAACCACCATTTTTTTCGACATCGTCCAAAACACTGAACCGGAACCCTCTCAACTCATCTGCGCTATTTGCCGCCGCAATGTGATAGATGAGGTCGCAGGTCAAAATACTGAAGACTTAAAATATGTGGTCTACATTTGCAACCGCTGCAAGGCCAAAGAGGATCTGGAAAGAACCCTGGCCATGTCGCGGGCCACGGGTCAATACAACTGCTCTGTTTGCCAGACCGATGTGTCCGACCTGGCGATTATGGACGGCCGGGCCGAAGAATTGAAAGAAGTGGCCAAATACCTCTGTCCTACCTGTTCGGGCGCGATGCCGGCTGCTCCAGGAGACAAACCTTCGGCCGGCCCATATCGGTTTATGTCCAAAATCGGTAGTGGTGGGATGGGTCAGGTTTATAAAGCCGTGCATCAGGCCACAGGTCGACTGGTTGCCCTGAAATGGATCTATCCCCACGTGTATAAAGACACTGCCGGCATTAAACTGTTTGAACTGGAACTGGCGGTTCAAGGACGGTGTGTGAGTCCTCACCTGGTGAGGTTCTACGACCAGGGCGCCTCACCGGCCGGGTATTATTTCGCCTCGGAATTTCTGTCCGGGGGCAGCACCGAAAGCCTGGTTGTGGACCGATACCAGGGAGGCTTGGACCCAGCTCTGGCCACGGGCATCATATGCCAGGCCCTCGAAGGACTTCGTGATCTCCATCGGCAAGGCTTCCTTCATTTAAACCTCAAACCGTCCAACATCCTCCTTGACCGGCCTTTGGGCGAAAAGGGACTGACCGTTAAGATAAGCGATTATGGATTGGCCGTTCCTTATGGGCTAGCCGGTAATTCAACTATTTACAAAGAAGGCGAGTATCCTGGGACCTTGCTCTTCCGACCGCCGGAACAAATTTTGAGACCTCAGGACGTCAACGAGGTCACGGATGTCTACTCCATGGCTGTTTGTCTGTACTATTTACTTACCGGAAAATACCCGGTGGCCTACCCCAGCCCCCTGGACCTGGTCCAATCCGGCGAAGAGGTCACACCACTGCGGCAACCACTGGAGATAGTCATAGATGATCCGCCTATTCCGATTCTCCAACATTGCCCCGAGATGCTCGACACCCTGGCCGCGGTGGTGGACAAAGCCGTGTCTAAGGAGATTAAGAAAAGATATAAATCTGCCGATGAACTTCGGGACGATTTGGAGACGATCATGGGCATGGAGAGTTGGCGGCTTTAGCGTTTCTCTGGGCCGGGCCGGCCAGTCTAACCACGGCTTCCGAAGAGGGCCGTAATCAGAGAGTTGATGTGTTGATTGGCTCGGCCCACAAACCCCGCCGGAGTAAGCGTTTCCAGGTGCCGGAGGATTTGAGCTTCATCTTTGGCCTCCTCCTCACTCACCCGGATTACCGTCACTTTGAGCCGCCCGCTCTTCTTAAGTAACCACACCTGATTTACGAAATCGTTCTGAATCTTGATATATGAGTCGTAGAGCAGGCTCTCAGAGCCTTGGGAAAACTCCGAAGGCAAAGTCAAAAGCAAGAGTTCCCCGCCGCCTTGCCCAAACTTGATCAGGCCATCCCGCGGAAAATTCACCTTTTCCGGACAATCCTCTTGATCGTCGACCATATCCGATAGAATCATTACTTTCCCCCGGAAATTCTCCTTTAGAGCCTCCTGGATGGCCAGATTGAGGGGAGTTCTGGTATCTCTGCCGGTAACCCGTTTGACCGCATTCAATGGTCGCTCTATTTGTTCTGTGAAATCCGTGGGATTAGTTGGAACGTTCTTGGTCGGGATGACTGTGGTCACCTGGCGGCAATGCCCTCCAAAATCCCAAACCGCCACCCGGTCTCCCTGATACATGAACACCTTTAGACGCTGAGTTAATGCCGTTTTGAGATGAGACAACGTCCGTTCGGAAATAGAGGCCGATTTATCCAACATGAACCGTGTATTAAAATGGTCACCACTAAAGAGGTTTTTTATCTCGCAACTAAACAACGGGTTGAAGCTGAACTGGGCAACGAAAAATACTATCACCAGTGTCGAGCCAAGGACCAGGAGACGCAATACGCGGCTTGTCTTCAAAACAGTCCACAGCCCTCGCTTCCGCTGTTGCCTGGCCAAAATCTGCAACAAGGGATCTTCGGGAAAAGACAACCGGGACTGACGGATGGAGGTTTCGATAAGATGGCTTTGGGTAAGCAGGACTAAGATCAGGTTGGAAAATTTGATGTTTTCGGTCGCGGCCAGAAAATAAGAAATCCTCTTCTTTTGAGTTTCATCCGGAGGATGTTTGGCCAACATGCCAACCAGTTTTCGGGCGATGGCCAGGGCTTGCTGCCTATCGACGGGATGTCTCAACAGAGGATTTTCGTCTTTATGTTCTTGATCTAATAAATTGGGAAATTCAACATATTGAACAATTAACCCCCGCATTTTCTTGAGCAACTTCAGTAATTCGACCTTAGTCTCTAGGGAAAGCGATGAATCCTTTTTGAGATAGGATTGAGCTTCGGCCGAAAGACCGTTAAAGGCGTCCAGGTCAAAGACCTCATTTTCCCAAAAGGCCGATATATCTTTTTGGACCCGGCTGGGCAAACAGGATAGAAGCTGGCGGTCGGATATGGTGATTTCCTGGGCCAGCGCATTATTTAAGGCGTGATGTCTTGTGATTGGAGACATTGTGGTCGCCCGGAATTGAAATCTTACATTCTTCGTTCAACTGTTTAAAGAGCATCGCGTTGATGCGTTTTGCTCTTTCTTAAATTTGGTAAAATTCGGCCTCGGACGACCTGGACGTTTTCCATTAGAAATGCGTTAATGCTGGTTTTCCAATCGGGAAGACGTTGAAACCCATTTTAAAGAGCCGGTGATGGTCAAGAATATTCCGACCGTCAAAAATAAAAGCCGGTTTGGTCATTGAACTAAAAATTCTCTCAAAATCCAATTCCTTGTAAATACCCCATTCGGTAATTACGGCGACCGCTTCGCAACCGGCGATAGCCTCGTAGGGATCAGCCACGAAATCTATTTGTCCCTCAGTTCCCTGCAGATCAAATTTAGCATTTTCTAAAGCCGCGGGGTCGGTTATAACCAGGTTCACCCTTTCATCCAGGAGCTTCTTGGTTATAAACAATGCGGGGCTTTCCCGCGTGTCGCCGGTGTCGGCTTTGAAGGCAAACCCCAGAAGGCATATTCGCTTCCCGGCCAAAGTATTGAACATGGCCTTAAGCATATTCATGACAAAGCGGCCTTTCTGGTAATTGTTTATATCGACGACCCGTTGCCAGTAATCGGCCACTTCATTAAGCCCATAGTGCCGACAAATGTAGACCAGGTTTAAGATGTCTTTTTGAAAACATGATCCCCCAAAACCGACGCTGGAGTTTAAGAACTTCGGCCCCACCCGGCTATCCATACCCACGGCCCGGGCGACCTCGGAGACATCGGCCTCGCTGGCTTCACAGAGCGCGGAAATAGAATTGATCGAAGAAATTCTCTGGGCCAGAAAGGCGTTGGCGACCAGTTTGGCCAGTTCGCTGCTCCAGATATTTGAAGAGATGATGTGTTCACGGGGGACCCAGTTGGCGTAGATTTCAATTAATTCTTCTCGGGCCTTAATCCCGTTGGCCGTTTCACGGGATCCGATCAGGACCCGATCAGGGTTTTCTAAATCCTTTATGGCGTCCCCTTCGGCCAGGAACTCGGGATTAGACAAGACGTCGAAATGAATTCCTTTGGGATTCGACGCGAGGATCCGCTCCATGGCCTGGGCAGTTCTGACCGGGAGGGTGCTCTTCTCGATGATTATCTTGGGTGAGTTGGCGGACTGAATTATCTGCCGGGCGGTTTTTTCAAGGTACTGCAGGTCCGAGGCCAGGCCGGCGCCTTCCCCAAAAGTCTTGGTCGGGGTATTGACACACACAAAAATAATGCCGGCCTCTTCTATCCCTTTTTCAATGTCTGTGCTGAAAAACAAGTTCCTGCCTCTAGCCGCTTCCACGACCTCTTGCAAACCGGGCTCATAAATGGGCAGGTTGGGAGAATTCCATTGAGCAATTCTGGTGGGATTAATGTCGACAACGGTGACTTTATATTGGGGGCATTTGTAAGCAATCATGGCCATGGTCGGGCCGCCCACATAGCCCGCGCCTACGCACAGGATATCTTTTTCAAATTTCATCTTTTCCTCACCGCTCACCTGGGTCGGCATCCCTTGTTGAGGATGATGTCAGAGGTGAATGGTCATTAAGTTGAACAAATATATTACTTGTGAATGCCGTCTTAAGGGCCGGCCGTCATTTGGCGGTCGCCGGCGCCTAACTTAGTATCCTTATGAAAGCCGTTAGTCCAGGCCCTCGACCGGACCGATCTTGTCCGGATGCCTTTTCAGGAATTCCTCCAGCTTGATTATCTTTCCGCCACCTTTCACTTTATGGTATTTCTTGGGGGCATTGGGAGATAAATATCCAGCCTGGGCCTTGAGAGCGTTAAGATATTCCTGGAGCTTTGGATTCTCTCCGATTAATTGATCAATTTGCCGGTCCAATTCCGCACAAGTACTTTCTAAATCACTATAATCCAGATCCAATCCCAAAATGCTATCGATCACTTCAATGATGCTGATAAACACCCTGACATGACCGGTCTGGATATAGATTGGGGCATGGCCCCACAGACTAATACAGGGGATATTCCGTTTTCCGGCCTCTTCCATAATACAGGTATGGATACTCATAGGACCATTATATTCAGCCGGATGCACGGCCAATTGCCCCAGAGGAAGAATCAGCTTCGGGTGGTTGACCAATCCCGATATCTTGGGCTGCGCGGAATGAAGGACATAATCGAGAGTTCCGCCTACGGTAAAAATTGTTTTGACTTGCAATTCTTCGCAGAGATTCAAAAAAGCGGCCGAATATCCCCGCCATCTAAACTGGGGTTCTTCACCCAAAAACAAAATCAGCGGCGGTGACCCATTGGAATAATAAAATGAATTCTCCGGAAGAGCGACTTTGACCACCAGCCCGTCTTTGACTACTGCCGTGGGCCGATGATCACAGGCATTGAAATACTCTTCCCAATTGATCTCGGCGAATTTCCGACCACTCAGTTTTTGAATCAAGTACCGCAGCACCCCGGACGACACCTCGCCGGCATTGGGCCATCCTAAGAATCCGGCGATCAGATGCGGCTTCTGCAAATCGGGTCTTGTGAGAATCTTTATGGATTCCATCTTCCCTCTCCAAGCCGTTTTATTCCGGGATTTATGATTGGTCGCCTGGCCACAGGCAATCAGGCCGCCATTAAAAACGCCTCAATAAACTGGTCTAAATCACCATCGAGGACTGCATCCACATTGCCCACTTCGAGATTAGTTCGATGGTCCTTGACTAATCGGTAAGGATGCAAAACATAGGATCTGATTTGGCTCCCCCAGGCAATTTCTTTCTGGGTGCTGTGAATTTCCTTCACCTTATCGGCCCGTTTCTGCTCTTCCAATTGATAGAGCCTGGCCCGCAAAACCTTCATGGCCAGGTCTTTATTTCGATGTTGAGACTTCTCATTCTGGCACTGGACCACAATCCCGGTGGGTAGATGGGTAATGCGAATGGCCGAGCTGGTTTTGTTGACGTTTTGGCCTCCCGCCCCGCTGGCCCTGGAGGTTTTTATCCGGATGTCTTTCTCTTTAATATCA
>JADFYN010000123.1 GCA_015233055.1 Deltaproteobacteria bacterium | reverse complement strand
ATGATCAACGTCACCGCGGTCGCCGGAATCGTGGGCACCGTCGGTCAGGTCAATTACTCGGCCGCCAAGGGCGGGATCATCAGCTTCACCAAATCCGTGGCCCGGGAACTGGCCCGGTATAACGTCTGCGCCAACGTTATCTCGCTGGGCATCGTGTCCACCGACATGACCGAAAAGATCAGAACCGACGAAAAATTAGCCGAAATCTACATGAATCGGATTTTGCTCAAGCGGTTTGCCGAGCCTAAGGACATTTCGCCGGCTTTTGTTTTCCTGGCCTCAGATGACGCCGGATATATCACCGGGCAACTTCTCTGCGTCGACGGTGGTTACGGCATGATATAACATTATTTTGTGCGCCCATTAATCTTAGGAGGTATCCCGATGACAGACATTCCCAAAACTATTCAAACCTGGCAGATGGTCAGGCCCTACGGCAAAAACAAGGAAACCGGAGAAAAAATAGAAGGTGTCTTGGAGAGAACCGAGATCCCCATGCCCGAGATCAAAGAGGGCGAGGTACTAGTCAAGATTGCCGGTTGCGGTGTGTGCCACACGGATATCAGCTATTTTTACTTCGGCATCCCCACGGTCAATAAGCCTCCTATGACACTGGGCCATGAGATCACAGGCACGGTCATTGCCGGACAGGCGAATATGATCGGCAAAAACGTGATTATCCCGGCGGTCATGCCCTGCCGTGATCCCAAATGTGAGATTTGTAACTCCGGCCGCGGCAACAGATGCCTCAATCAAAAGATGCCCGGCAACAGCCTGGGAAATTTGGGAACTGGAAAATATCATCGAACGTGTGGTGATTATTAAGGGCGAAGGAGTGATTGAACCGGCCGACCTCCCGGAAAACATCGCCGGCTGTCAGATTTCCGATTCCGCCTCGGCGGTTCCGCCGGCTCCCCGGCCGGTGGACGAAGACTTGAACTTCAACACTGCGGTAAGCGAATTTGAGAAGGAATTGATCCTCAGCGCACTTCACAGCACCAACTGGGTCAAAAATCAGGCGGCCAAGAAACTGAATATCAAACGAACCACTCTGGTGGAAAAGATGAAGAAGCTGAATCTGTCAAAAGATGACGATTAACCTCAGGACAATGACGTGGCGTCAATTCCTTGACGTCGGGCCGGCTCTGACACGGCTGAAAAATAGGAACACCGCGCAGCCTTCGACGCCACCCAAAAACCTTGATTACCTTAGTTCCCAGGACGAATCAACCTCCGCTGGCAAATACGGCACGATGATTGCATAAGACAAGATCAATCCCTATTCACCCCAGCAGAGGTAATGACTATGAAACCAACAGATCAAAAAAAATGGCTCAACTTCCTGACCCCGTGGGTAGTGATGTTCATTTTGGCGGTTCTTCCGTCTGGGGCGCAAGCCGAAAACAACGTGGCGGTGAACAACATCCGGTTTCATGACCACGCCGGTTTCGTGCGGCTGGTTTTTGATCTTTCGGACCGGACGCCGTACCAGGTGGAGGTTGATCATGTCAATAACGTGATTAAACTCAATTTCAAGAATGCCCGGTTTGTCCCGGGCCAACCCCGGATTGCCGTGAATCAGGGACCGGTTAAAGATATTCAGGTTACGTCCGGTCCCGATGGCCGGGTCCAGTTTCAAGTTGTGATGAAGGACAAGTCGTTCTCCGCGACCGACTACGCCCTGGCCGGACCTAATCGAGTGGTGGTGGATGTCAAGAAGTCGGCCCAGGCCGGACCGGCCAAGCCGGCCGAAGCCAAACCTCCCTTACGAGAAGACAAACCAAGGGCCGAAGCAGTTAAATTTAGAAAAGAATCTAAGGTGTTAATGGAGATTGGACCCGGCGGTCAGAGCGAGGGTAAATCAAAAGACACTCTTCTCCCCCTGCAATTGAACCAGGCGTCCGCCCAATCAGCCGAACATGCGCCGGCCGAGTCAACGGGCGAGTCGGTCCCAGCCGCTGAAGCCAAACCCGAACCCCGCCTTGCGGCCAAGATTAAACCGGAAAAAGCCAACGGGAAGAAAAAGTCAAAGTCGGCCAAGATAGCCAGTTTGGATAGCCAACCAACCTCGGAAAAAGCGGATGCCGAGGAGTCCGTCCACCCTGTTGTCCCCGTCATGCCGGCTTCGGATCGTCAATCGGCAAAATCGGCAGCCGGTTTAACGACCCAGGAAGCCGTTGCTGCCGACCAGGGAAATGAACAGGCCCCCCCATCTAATGTGGTCATAAAAAAGATCGGCCAGACCACCACCCCGGCCACCTCACCGACGAACCGGGTAACCATCAAAATGGGCGAGAGGCCGCCGGCCGCCACATCGACTGAAACCGTCACCATCTCACCGACCAAGATGAAGGTCCTGCCTTCGATCGGTAAGAACACCTCACCGCCTGCGCCGGGCAAGGCGGAAGTGTCTAAAATCACCTTGTCCCCGACAGTGACGTCCCAGGCGGAGCTACCCAAGACCGAATCATCCAAGATTGCTTTACCCAAGGCCGGGTTGCCCAAGGTAGACTTACCGAAACCCCTCACCTCCCGGGCCGAGTCACCTCGGGTTGGTGAAAAACCTGAGTCAGATGCCGGCACGGCCTTAGAAACAGTCAAGAAAACAGCGGCCACCCCTTTAACCGGCGGCGAGAACAAAATCCTGGCCGATGCGGACAAGGCTTTTAACCAGAGACGTTATAAAGAAGCCAGGAATATGTATCAATCGTTCTTGTCTCAGTATCCTCATTCTCCGGAAGCGGTCTATGCCGGATACCGGGTCGCAGACACGTTGCTTTTTGATAAAGATGTTCCTAAAGAAAAAAGGTATTTCGGGTCTATTGAAGCTTACAATGAAATGCTCAATTCGTACCCGGATTCTGCTGCAGCCCCCCGAGCCTTGTTCAACTCGGGGGTCAGTTATTATAAAGTCCAATTTTATAACGAAGCCAAGGACTACTTCAGCCGGCTCATCGCCACCTACCCTAATTCTCCCCATCTGGCTGATGCCGCCTTCTATCTCGGAGATTCTCTTTATAATATAGGCAGCTACAAAGAAGCACTGGAAGTTTTTAAATCTTTTATCGAAAGAAATCCTCAGAATCAATTTATTAAGCAGGCCATGTTCCGTCTGGGTGATTGTTATACGCGCCTTAAGGATTACGACAAAGCTGACGCCGCATTTCAAAACGCACTAACAAGTTTCCCGGATTTGAACACGCAGCCATACGATACCTTGACCAACCTCGGGCCTTTTTTGGAGGGACGAAAGGAGTATGCCAAGGCCCGGGAGACCTATTTTGAGCGGCTTAATGTCTATCAACAACGGGAAGACGATTTAGGCAGCTTGATGGAAAAAATCGGTGATACCTTCATGGCCCAAAAAAAATACGACGAGGCCCTAAATATGTATTCCCAGGCCCTAACCCTGGCCCCATACACGGCCTCGGTGGACGCGATCAAGTTGAAAATGGCCGATCTGGGCACACAGACAAAAGGATTAGTGCACGCCACACCCAAGTTGGCTTACGATCCCTATGCCGAACCGGGCACCGCGTACAAAGAAGCCTACCTAAAGGCCGGAGGAACCCCGGAAGGTCAGGCCATGGCCCTCAAGTACGCCCAGACGCTGATTAACCAGGGCAAGATAGTCGAGAGCCTAGAGCCGTTGGCGTTCGGTCCCACGGAAGTGGCCAAAGGCTCCCGGAGCCAGGCGGCGCAGCAGGCGGCTATGTTATATGCCAAAAATATAAGACAACTGATGGACACCAGCTTTGAAAAGAATGATTTCGCCAGGGTATCGGAATTATATGACAAGTATTATGAGCCGATTTTAGGGAAAACTCGTGATCCGGCGCTGATTCTGCATCTGGCCGAAAGTAATGAGAGGGCTGGGCTGCTCAATGAAGCCATCGGCCTTTACAATCAAGCCCTGGAAGTCAACAAGGACCCTAACCTGGTTGACTTTTTGCGTTTTAAAATAGCCCAAATCACCCACCAGTCAGGCAACCAGGAAAAGGCGGTCCAACTGTTTTCCGAATTTGTCAAGAATTATAGAAAAAGCAAGTATTATCCCGACGCGGCTGCGCTGTTGGCTGAGTTATACTATATCAGGGGACAAAATGAATCGGCGGTGACCATTTATTATGAAATGTTGGACTCGGAAAAAGGGCCGTCGATCAAAAGGGCTCGGATAGAGTCCCGGCTGGGTGATATATTCAAAAAGTTGAATCAATTGGGAAATGCGGCCAAGGGCTACCGAGACGCCATCTATGACTACCCTAATGACATTGAAAAACAAGAATTTATCAAGAGCAGTTGGTTTCGGCTGGGCGACGTATTGTATGAGCAGAAGAATTATCCGGGTGCGTTCAAAGCTTATTCCGATGCAGTGGAGAAATTCCCGGAGGCCGATGACAGTCAGTGGGGCCGGTACATGATTTATCAAACCGCCCTAAAACTGGAGAAACCCGACAAAGCCAAGGTGGCCTTAGAGAGCCTGGAAAGCCATGCCAAAAAGGGCGGGGTTTGGCAAGACCTGAGCAAGGCGATGCAGGAATTTCAAAAGCAGGAAAAGAAACTAAACGATCTAAAACCCTAAGCCGGCGGCAATGTCTGGAACTCTTAACCTGATCACAATGACTCTCAACACTTATTTTATGCTTGTGTTGGATCATACATTATTTTAAACTAATAAATTGGTGTATCTGAGATTTGATCACATCCTCGTGACGGGATTAGTATGGCCTCCAAACTCTTAGTAATTGACGAAGATGAAAAGAACTTGCGTTTTCTTAAAGAAGCCTTGACCAAAGCCGGCTTTGAGGTGGATTTAAGCACCGACGGGTTAAAGGCTCTGGACTGTATTCAAAGCAATTATTATGACGCGGTGTTTAGTGAGGTGGCGCTGCCCAGCATGAGCGGGTTCGAGCTCTTGCGGCGGGTGGTGGCCGTCCATCCGGCTCTGCCTGTAATCCTCATGACCGGACGAGGCACGGTGGAGGGTGCGGTCACGGCGATGAAAGAAGGGGCCCGTGATTATTTATTGAAGCCGCTATCCCTGGAAGTCGTTTCGCTGATCACGGCCAAGCTGATGGAGGAGAAGGCCGCCCAGTCAAGCCTGGCCGCCACGCTATCCACTAAACGCAGAGGCGAGAGACGCGAAATCATCACCCGTGACCAGGAAATACTGAGGTTGGTGGAGATAGTCAAGAGCATCGCCCCCAGTCAGGCCACCGTGCTTATTTATGGAGAATCCGGAACAGGGAAGGAACTCTTTGCCCGGCTGATCCATGAAATGAGTCCCCGCCGGAACAATCCCTTTGTGGCCGTGAATTGTGCCGCGATCCCCGAGAATCTGCTGGAAAGTGAGTTGTTCGGACATGAAAAGGGGGCCTTCACCGGCGCCGCAGTTAGAAAAATAGGCAAGTTTGAGATGGCGGAGAAAGGCACCATTCTGCTGGACGAAATAAGTGAAATGGATCTCTATCTCCAGGCTAAGTTGTTAAGGGTTTTACAAGAATACGAAGTGGATCGGGTTGGTGGACGGGAACCGGTCCCGGTCGACGTCCGGGTGTTGGCCACGACGAATCAAGACCTGGCCAGGTTGGTCGAAGAAAAAAAATTCAGGCAAGACCTCTATTATCGGCTCAACGTCATTCCGCTTCACATCCCCCCGCTCCGGAAAAGAAAAAACGATATTCCGGTGCTGGCCAATTACTTTCTAAAAAGATTCAGTACCACCTACCAGAAGAAGGTTTCCCGCATCTCTGATCGGGCTATGCAGGCCCTGTTGAGCCATCCCTGGCGGGGCAATATCCGCGAGATGGAAAACACCCTGGAACGGGCCACCCTGTTGGCCACCGGGGAGACGATAGAGCCGGAAAATCTGATCCTGTTCAATACCCCTATTCCTGCTCCCGGGATGGGACAGCCGTCGCCGGCCTTCCAGGCTCCGATAATAGATACTCCGCCACCGGTGGAGGAAGAGGAAGAAGAAGCCACGCCTCCGCCGCCAGTGGGTAAGTCCGGCAGAACCATTGAGGAAATGGAACGGGCCCTGATTTTCCAAACACTGGATGAAGTCAGCGGCAACAGAACTCATGCCGCCAAGATTCTGGGCATCAGTATCCGGACGCTGCGAAATAAGCTGGCCGAGTACAAAGAAAAAGAAGGACTGGGTTAGTTGCTTGTTACTTGTTACTTGTTACTCGTTGCTCGTTGCTGGCATTGGACGAATTTCTATAAAATAGACAATTCCGATCAAGCCCCAACGGGGCGCTCTAGGTTAGCCCAGCGGCAACGCCCTGGGGAGAAGCGGCGACTATACAAAATGCCATGTAATGGTCACATAAAGCCACTGACGATTCAGCGGTTTAGCCCTGGATATGGATCCCGGCCTGTGGATATCCTTTTGGTCTCGCATAGGATGAAATAAATGTCTAACCACCGCCCAAATAATGCATTACCGATGGTTTTATATTTGGTTATATTGTATTTTATAAGGGCCTCATACCATACCCAGGGCGCTGCCCTGGGCTAACCTAGATCGCCCCGTTGGGGCTTATTTGGAATGGGCCATTTTATGAATAAAGCGTGCGTGATTTCGCTTAATTCAACAGCATTGAGGCCGGACTGGGTAAGGGATTAATGAACTGCGACCATCAGACTTTCATGCGTGGTCTCCACCATGACTCTATGTTTTTATTCACTTTTCTGCATTTCTCCGCGGCATTCCCGCCTTTATCGGCATCTCTTAATATCCTCGACACAGCTATGATTGACATTACTGCAATCATTAGTTTCTAATTGCTCATTACCGGTTACTCGTCTCAGAAAACCTGCAACCGGCAACAAGTAACGAGCAACCATCCTCATCCTGGCCTCGATATTGCATAAAAATCCTCCAAAGACATCATTTGACGGGAGGACACACCATGATTCTATCCAAATTCGATGACCTTATAAATCTTGAGCGGAAAGCCATGGATTTTCGTAATCTGCGGCAAGACATCATCGCGTCGAACGTGGCTAACGTCAACACCCCCAACTACAATGCCTCCGGCATCAATTTCGAGACCAATCTTAAAGCCGCGGCGAAGTTAACTGACGATAGTATGGAATTAAAAATGGCCGACACCAATCCCCGTCACCTGGCCCAGAAGATCCCAACCATCGATGACGTCCAACCTTTGTGGCTCACCTGTCGGGATTTTTCGTTGCACAATGACCTGAATTCGGTTGATTTAGACCAGGAAATGGCTCGGATGAGCGAAAACAATATACTTTACGCGGCCGTGTCCGGTGTGATCAAGAAGCGGCTGGCCGGTATGAATGATCTCATTACCACCGCAAGCTCGAGGTAACCTATGGATTTCTTAAGTTCACTCAGCATTAGTTCGTCAGGTTTGACGGCTCAGCGGGTCCGCATGGACCTCATTTCCAGTAACCTGGCCAATGTCAATTCCACCCAAACGGAAGCGGGGGGGCCCTACCGCCGAAAAGAGCCGGTATTTCAGTCAGTCCCCGTGGATGAGTCCTTCCGGTCGCTTTATGATAAGCAGCTTAATCTGCCGGATAAGATAAATCGGGTTCAAGTGGTGGATATCGTTGAAAACCCAAAAGATTTCAGGATGCAGTACAATCCCAATCATCCCCAGGCCGACAAAGACGGGTACGTGGCCATGCCTAATGTTAACGTGGTGGAAGAAATGGCTAACATGATTGAGGCCAACCGGTCTTTTGAGGCCAACGTGGCAGTGATCAGCACCACTAAAAGCATGGCCATGAAGGCTTTAAGTATTAGTCAGTAAGCCCGTGGCGCTGTTTTGTATTAATGATCATCAAAGCATCTCGGTTTATTGGCAGGCGTCAAGAACTTGACTTTGGCTCCCGCCGGTCAGACACCATCACCAGGCAAAGGAGGCATCATTATGGTTATAACCAGACTGGGCGAAATAAACGCCAATATACAGCCGGCGGCCTCCCCGGCGGCCGGCCCCAAGACCAAGAGTTTTGGCGACATGCTTAAAAAATCTGTCGAAGACGTGAACAAAATGCAAAATGAAGCCGTCAAGGCAGAAAAAGAACTGGCCGTGGGCGACCCCAAACAACTGCATCAAACCATGATCGATATTGAACAAGCCGGCATATCGATGAGACTTATGCTCCAGGTGCGTAATAAAGTCATAGATGCCTACCAGGAAATTATGAGGATGCCGGTCTAACCTCTATGGGAGCCAAAGGCTTGACGTTCACCGGAATAGACTTTGATCTGATAATAAATCAAAGGAAAACAATATGTTCGAATCACTTAAACAAAAGCTCTCCCAATTAAAAGAGGCATTTGGGGCCATGAGCGCCGTCAAAAAGGTCGCCATTTTCGCGGCAGTGGCGCTTCTGCTCAGTGGTCTGATCGTGTTTGCCATGCACGGGAAAAAGGCTGAGTTTAAATTACTCTATCAGAACCTGGAAGGCAAAGACGCCTCCGCCGTGGTCGCGGTCCTGAACGAAAAGAAGATTCCCTACGAACTTCGGGATAATGGCCAGACCATCTTGGTACCGCCGGAGCACTTTAATATCATGCGGCTGGAGCTGGCCGGCCGAGATTTGCCTTTGGGCGGCTCCGGTATGGGTTTTGAGTTGTTCGACAAGACCCAGTTCGGGACCACGGAATATGTGCAAAAACTAAATTATATTCGTGCCTTACAGGGGGAGATATCTCGAACCATAAATCAACTGGCCGAGGTGGAAAGTTCCCGCGTACATATTGTTATCCCCAAAACAGCACTGTTTTCCGAAGACCAGAAAACGACCACCGCCTCTATCATTCTAACCATGAAACGGGGCAAGAAACTTAGACCGGAACAAGTCAAAGGTATTGTCAATTTCGTCGCGGGAAGTATCGAAGGCCTGGACCCGAAGAATATCACCGTCGTCGACAACTCCGGCAACATACTAGAGAAGGAAAAGGACAAGACCGACGCCCAGCGTCTGACCTCCTACCAACAAGAAATGCAACAGGACATGGAGCAGAAACTGGAAGACAAAATCCGGGCCATGATGGAAAAAATCACCGGTCAAGGCAAGGCCC
>JADFYN010000122.1 GCA_015233055.1 Deltaproteobacteria bacterium | reverse complement strand
GCCCAGGCGTGAAAACTCTTTAGCTTTTCTCTTCATTATGAAGATCATAGAAGGTGAAACAGTGACCGTCCATTTTATACAAGGAGTGATCGGCTGTGGAACAAAAATATCCGGGTACTTTTGAAAAATGTGAGTCAACTAGCTTGAAAACAAACAACGCGGAAGATATACTGAAGATATCAAGGGCCGCGGGACCGTTAATCGAGAAAACGGTCATAGAGATATTTACTGCTTACTATCATGAACTGTTAAATGAGCCGGTCACCTATATCGTCCCGGCTATTTGGGGCGCGTCCAAAGAAGGCCGACTGACCGTATCACAGCAGCACATCAGCCAAAAGATATCACCTATTGTTGAAGAAATAATTAACCTGTTCGAATTTGACGGGCTAACCGGCGCCCAGAAATTTGCCCTGCTCTATTTGGTTCGCGGACTGTTCGTATCAAAAATCATCTATATGATAGAATTAGTTAAAAACCAGCGGAGCAGTCGCAAGAACACGGAAAAAGAGGGAAGCTTCTTTGACCCGTTGGCTGAGACCATCGGCAGCGCCTGATGGCATGGTTGTTTGTTGCTGGGTGTCTTAAACGGGCAACCCGGATGAGTAATCTATAATGAGTGACAATTAATGAGAAACCAGAAACCGGTGCTCGAAAAACGTCAATGATGGCCGCACTGAGTATACCTGATGGGATGTCCTATTGTCTAAGGCTATTAGCGTGAAGAATGAATCTGTTGCCGTTCTCCCCGGCCCCAGGGTAATCTCTTCTCTGGTTATGGCGGCATTGGCTGCCTTTCTGGGCATGATCGCGTTTCAATTATTAAAACGGGTTATCGACCCCAACATGACCTTGTGGGAGTCAAACGCCTTGACGGTTGTTTTTGCCACTGTTGTGGCTACGGTCGGTACCTATTTCGGTATCAGCATTTATCGGAGATTGTACTGGAAACTGGTGGAGGAGACTGCGGCGCGACAGCGCGACGAAATTGCTCTCCGTAAAATGGAGATGATTGTTGAGCGAGGTCCTTCAGTGACCTTTGAGATCTGGGCGGTCAATGGCTGGAAGGTGACCTTTGTCAGCAAGAATGTTCAAAAAATGTTTAAGTATACTCAAGATGATTTCATCAGTGGTCGGGTTGTGTTAGGGAATATCGTGCATCCCGAGGACTTGCCGCGGGTTAATGAAGAGTTCCGCCGGTACCGGAAAGAGCGCGTCGAGGACTTCAAACAAGAATTCCGGGTCATTACTGGAGACGGTGTAACGGCCTGGATCAAAAGCAGCATCATCGCCGAATATGATCATGAATCTGATAAGTTACTGCGCTTTTACGGTATCTTAATTGATACCACGGCCCGCAAAACGGCCGAAGAAGCCTTGTGCCAGGCCCGCGACGAATTGGAGGTGCGGGTTGAGGAACGAACCGCTGAGCTAGCCAGAGCCAATGAGGAATTAAGTCTCGAGATATCTGAACGAAACCTGGCTGAGGAGGCACTCCTGGCCAGTGAAAAGCGGTATCGGACTTTAGTCGAGGGAATCAACCTGGGCCTCAGCATGGTGGATGCTCAGTATACCATTGTCATGACCAATGGGGCCCAGGGCAAAATGTTTAACCTGCCGGTCAAAGACCTGATAGGCCGAAAATGTTTTCAGGTGTATCAGAAAAGAGACGAAGTTTGTCCCGGATGTCCGGGCGTGACCGCCATGGCCACAGGCCGGCCCCAAACCACTGAAATGGATGCTTTCCGACATACCGGCCGCCGATTCCCAGTCCGGTTACACACCTTTCCCGTCACCGACACCTTAGGGCAGACTACCGGGTTCATCGGAGTGCTTGAGGACATCTCCGACCGCAAGATGGCCGAACAGGCGGCCCGGGACATGGAGGAAAGGAATCGGCTGATTATTGAATCCGCTCCCATCGGTATCCGGATCGCCCGTGAGGGTCAATACGTCTACGCCAATCCGGCTTTAGTCAAGATGTTCGGGTATGCAACTAACGATGAACTGGTCGGCCGGCCGGTGGAATTATCCTATATCCCGGAGGACCGGGAGATGTTCCGGCAAAGGCAACTGGATCGGTTGGTGGGTAAGCCTATTCCCCCATCATATGAAGTCATGGGGTTGAAGAAGAATGGGGGACGTTTCGATCTGGTCATCTGGTCAAGTCACATAGCCTACGAAGGTAGACCGGCCACATTGAGTTTCGTGGTCGATGCCAGCCTGGAGAAGTCTTTGAAAAACAAACTGGCCCAGGCCCAGAAAATGGAGGCGATCGGCACCCTGGCCGGGGGGATCGCCCATGATTTCAACAACATCTTAATGCCGATTCTGGGATATGCCGAAATGACCATGGACTATCTTCCAGATGGGAGCAAGGGAAAGAATAATCTGGGGGGGATACTTAAGGCGGCCCGCCGGGCCAAGGAACTGGTCGGGCAGATCCTGACACTTAGCCGCCAGGCCGAAACAGCCAGACATCCGCTGCAAGTTCAATTGATCATCAAGGAAGCGTTGAAATTGATCCGGGCTTCCATACCCACGACTATCGAGATTCGTCAGAGCATAAGTCATACCTGCCGACCGGTGATGGCTGATCCGACTCAGATTCATCAGATTATTATGAACTTATGCACTAACGCTTATCATGCCATGGTGGAAGATGGGGGTATCTTGGCTGTATCATTGTCGGAGACTGATCTTGCCCCTGGAGATTTGATTTCCAACCTGGACATCCCGGAGGGGAAGTATTTGAGGCTTTCGGTCAGCGATACCGGACACGGCATTGGCCCAGAGATCCGTGACCGGATATTTGAACCATATTTTACCACCAAAGGGCAGGGTGAGGGAACGGGCCTGGGGTTGGCCATAGTTCATGGAATTGTTCAAAATTTTGGAGGTTATATCAACGTTTACAGTGAATTAGGGACGGGGACGACATTCAACATATTTTTGCCGCTGGCCGAAATAGAGGATGCGCCCACCGACTCCAGCTTGTTGGAACCTCTACCGCTTGGGAATGAGCGGATCCTCTTGGTCGATGATGAGGAACAAATCGTCTTGATGATGCGGCAAATGTTGGAGGGGCTGGGCTATTCCGTGACCGCCTGTTTCGGCAGCCTCGAGGCCTTGGAAACTTTTTGGGCGACTCCTCAGGAAATTGACCTCGTGATCACTGACCAGACTATGCCGAATATGACCGGTGGTGAATTGGCCCAAATGATTCTTGAGGTCAGGCCGGACTTGCCGATTATTCTGTGTACCGGATTCAGTGAAGTTTTGGATGAGGAGGGAGCCAAGGCCATGGGTGTTCGGGAATACCTGATGAAACCCTTGGAAAAACGAAAAGTGGCCCAGACTATTCGCCGCGTTTTGGATGAGGAGAAATCTGCAGGATGAAGACCATTAGCCAACCTTGATGTGGCTGCTTTCATCCTTTTGCCCTGATAGAAAACCTTTGCTTTCTTGACGTTTTTAGAGTAATAATAGCCCAAGAAGGGTGCTGTCGAGACGTAGAAGGTGCACATCAATCAAGCCGAGGCCGTTTTGGTTGAAAAATGGAGTGGGCGGAATTGGCGCCGGGACCGATGACCTGGTGTCGGATGAGGCATAACTAACCAAAGGGGAGAGTCATGGATTTTAATGACGTCATTAACCAGAGGCGGGCGATCAATCATTTTGACCCCAATGAGCCGGTGTCTGACGAGCTGATCAAGCAGGTGGTGGAGCTGGCGGCAAAGGCGCCATCTAGTTTTAATCTGCAGCCCTGGAGCCTGATGATCCTCCGGGACTTGGAAGAAAAGAAAAGATTGCGGAAGCTGGCCTGGGATCAGCCCAAGGTAACGGAAGCCCCGGTGGTCTTTATTTTCCTGGCGGATCGGGACGGCTGGAAAAAGGGGCACCCATTCGTGGAAAAGAATTTTCAAGAAATGGTCCGGGCCGGCAGCATGGTCCCCGAGAAGTATGAGTGGTTTACTAAGGTCATCGCCGGATTATACGGAACCGACGACGAGAAAAGCCAGGCCTTTGCTTGCAAGAATACCGGGTTTTATGCTATGGCCGTGATGTTTGCCGCCAAGAGCCTGAGCCTGGAGACCCACCCGATGGATGGATTTGATCATGATGCGGTTCGCCGGGAGTTCCACATCCCCGACAATTACTGGATACCTTTACTCATGGCCGTGGGATACATGGACCGTACCAAGACTTTGCATCCGCCCAACTGGCGAAAGACATTCGACGAAATCGTAGTCAAGTTTACCTGATCGGCTCGTCTCCGGCCCCTCGGTGCTTTAAAGAACCGCCTGATTCCCAGTTCTCAATGCCTTTAAATTAATGGAAACCATCCGGCATGCAGCCTAAATGGATCAAGGATATTCTGGTCAAGGTCAAGGACGGGCAATTAAATATAGATGAGGCCATGGCGGAACTGAAGCATCTGCCATGTGAAGATATCTCGGTGGCCATGGTGGATCATCACCGTGAAATCAGGCAGGGCTTTCCCGAGGTGATTTTTGGACAGGGCAAGACGGTGGACCAGATCTCCCTAATCCTGGAAAACATGCTGCCCCGGACCAGCCGGATCCTAATTACACGGATTCCCAAAAATAAAGCGTTACGGCTACAGGACAGGTTTGTGGATTTGGTCTACTGGCCGGACTCGCGGATATTGACCTACACCGATGGCGACGTGGCCCCGGCCGGCCGGGGAATGATTTTGGTATTGTCGGCCGGGACGTCGGACATCCCGGTGGCGGAAGAGGTGGTGGTCACCGCCAGGATGATGGGGCATCAGGTAGAGTCGGTGTATGACGTCGGGGTGGCTGGCATCCATCGGCTGTTTCTCCAGCAGGAAAAAATTAACCGGGCCAATGTCTTTGTGGCTGTAGCCGGGATGGAAGGAGCGTTGCCCTCGGTGGTGGCCGGGCTGGTGGATAAACCGGTGATCGCGGTCCCGACCAGTGTTGGCTATGGCGGAAGTTTTGGCGGAGTCGCGGCCCTGCTGGCCATGCTTAATTCCTGCGCCTCCGGGGTGGCCGTGGTGAACATCGACAATGGGTTCGGGGCCGGGTATTTGGCGGCATTGATCAATAGTTAGGCGGAGATGGGACAGAAGTTAGGCGGAGATGGGACAGACCTCGGAATAAGGCGAAATCACTATGAAATTGTTGGATAATCTTTATTTCTATCCCTGGGCTGATCTTGAGGAAAATAACTGCAATTCCTACTATATCGACGGCAGGGTGCGGACCTTGATTGATCCGGGGCGGTTACATCTTTTTGCTCATCTTGATCAGACCATGGCGGCAGACGGGCAACGGATAGAGAACGTGGACCTGGTGATAGTCACTCATGCCCATCCCGATCACTTTGAGGCCGTCCGGAATTACCTGGACCAGCCCACGAGAGTCGCCATGCACCGGGAGGATGAAAAGTTCATTCAAACCCAGGGAGCGGAGTTTTTTCGGGAGATGGGGATGGAGACACCCCAATACAAAGTGGATTTTTTTCTTCAGGAAGGTGATCTGAAACTGGGTGAACACAATTTTAAGGTATTCCACACACCGGGGCATTCACCAGGGTCCATTTGCCTGTATTGGGAAGAGAATAAGGCTTTATTTACCGGGGACCTGATCTTTTCCCAGGGCGTGGGTCGGACGGATTTTCCGGGGTGCTCCGGACGGCTGCTCAAAGAGAGTATCCTGCGGCTGGCCCTCTTGGACATAGAATACATTTTGCCGGGTCATGGCGAGATCGTGTCCGGCAATTACGAGGTCAAAAGGAATTTCGCGTTGATCCAGCAGGCATATCTACCGTATGTGTGATTATCCGGTTACGAATTTCGGATTAAGGTTTTCGGGGTTAAGCCCGATAAATAAGGATATGTTCCCCGTTCCCGGCCTGGACAAGGAACGAGGAAGGAAAAACAGGTACAGGATCTAGACCGGATTCTCGACGAGTTTGTCTATTTGTTTCTTTACCGCAATGACTTGGGAGGAGTAAAAATCAGTCAGGTCCTTGACCGCGGTTAGCCAGCGCTGGTCGTCCTCCACCCAGGGGTCCACGGCGGACCCTGAGATACCGGCCTGAGCCAGATTGTCCAGGATGTCTTGACGGACCTGACCGTACCCGGCCAATGTTTCCGTCTGCACCCGGTTGGATATGTCTTGCAGTTGCCGGGCTGGGGAAGTTAGATCGCAGTCTAGTATCTCTCCCAGCATGATAATCAAATCAGCACCATCGGCAACGAGCGGGGACTCCTGAAACATTAGCCGGATCATTTTGACCGCGGTGGGTCCACGGTCGCTTTCGGCCAGGGCCTGGATTTCTTTTTTGATTTCGGCCAGGCTGATCTGGCTGTCTAAGAATCGCAATAACAAACCCCGGGCTTTGGCCTGGATATTTGTCTGCCGCTGTCGTTCTTTTTCCTCTGGGGTCATGACCATACCTTTGGTTCGTTCCATGACCAGGTCTAGAGTGCTTTTGATCTCTGCCATCGGACTGCTCCTTAGGCTAAGAAGGTTAAAATAATTACTCCCGTCGAGATGACTGGAGCCGGTTGCTGCTTTCGTTTCATCAAGTATTTTGAGCCACCTTTATTGGGACTCAGATATCACTCAGATATCAAAGGGGCGGCCTCCGGTCAAGTCAAAAAAGGGTGACAGACTTCGGGGCCGGTCATCGGGACGGAGGCAGGTTCAGCTTTGAGCGTCTATAGATTTGTAAAGACGCTTAGTAAAGACGATCAGTAAAGGCCTTCTATCCTGGAGGGCGTGAACATGGACCGGAAGCTCATTTCACCAAGATATTTTTTGGGTCTAGCCGGTTAGGGCGACAATAGTCTTAAAGACACCTTTGCGGCCTGGCCGGTAATCACTGTGGATTGGTTATGCACCTTGATCTGAGAGAACTATTTGACATTAACAAAAAAGTCGTCATTTGGATTTGTTTTTTCCTACTTATCTTCTTACTGCGGCGTTTTTTTGGGTTGATTTTTTTTACTTTCATCCTGTCCTTTATTTTGAATAATTTGATCATGTATATTTGCCGCAAGGCCAGGCTGAATCGTCGGTTGGTCGTGGTCGCAGTCTATCTTTTGTTTGTTCTTGTCTTGACCGGCGTGTTTTATTCCACCGGTCCCCGGATATTCATTGAATCTAAGTCGTTTATCTCCCAAATCCCCCAGGCTGAGGCCAAAATTTGGGCCTATTTCGACCAAGTCGGCCAGAACAATCCCAACTTCATTCCTTTTCTCACTTCGCTTAAAACAGCGTCTTCGTCGGATAAACTATTCGGCGTGGACCGGGCCGAAGTTATAAATTTTTTAATAAAATTCACTAACTTTTTGATGACCTTCATGTCCTATATGCTGCTGGGCATTTTATTCAGCTTTCTTATAGTGTTGGATCTGCCTAATTTTGCTCAAGGTTTGGCTAAGCTTAAGCACGGTAGATTTAAGGAGTTCTATCAGGAGGTGGCCGATTCGGTGGCCTCCTTCGCCATCATGGTCGGGCGGACGTTTCAGGCCCAAATGATCATAGCCTGCTTAAACACCATCCTGACTGCAGTGGGGATGATGATTTTGAAGATCCAACCCGTGGCGGTTCTCTCGGTCATTGTCTTAATGGCCGGATTTATCCCCGTTGCGGGTATGTTTATCTCCTCCGTGCCCATCTGCATCATCGCCTTTAATATCGGTAGCTTCCGGTTGATGTTTTACGCCATCGTGATGGTGGCCATAGTCCACATGTTGGAGGCATATGTGCTTAATCCCAACATCGTCTCGGCCATCATGAAGATCAACCCGATTATCACCATGATCATTTTGTATATTGGGTTGAACCTGTTCGGCCTGTGGGGCATGTTGTTAAGCATCCCGACCGTGGTCTATATTTTTAAGTACACCATGAGCGAAGCCCCCACAAAAATGTCAGCAACGTATGATGAATAGTCAAGAAACTTCCAGCGCTCTGCAGTTTGTTCTTTTTGTGCCATAGCTCGACAATAGACTACAACACATGCCTCATTCCTGCGTAACAGAATAAGGGTTGTCATACATTTTTTTGGCGGCAACAGCAGAAAAGTCCCAATCAACTTCTTGACATGTTGGCGAAAATGTATACAATACCATACTAACCTATAAGAAGAGGAGCAGGCCATGGTTCGCAGGAGAGGGACAAATATCAACTTGGATGAAGTCTTGGAAATGCTGGTTGGTCTTTTTCAGATCCCCACCAAGCAAGATGTCGTAGATTTGGTCAGACGAATTGACGCCATTGAACGAGCCATTGATCAATTATCTCGGAACATAATAAAAGAATCAACCGACGATCAGGTCACGACCAGGCTAAGGAAAGGGGCGAAAGTGGGCATTACCGCCCAGGTCGTCACTTCCCTGTCTGCGCATCCCAACGGTGCTCGGCCCAAGGATGTAGCTAATGAAACATGTCTGCCGATTAGAACCGTATATTATGGGATCAATAAAGCAGTCAAGGATGGGTTGGTAGAGAAAAAAGATAAAGGCATCTACCGCTTAATATAATGCAGGTCTCATGCCCGATCTCAGAGTGATTTCCAACGAAATCGCTTCCCGCAACATAGTTGGTCGCCTCCCGGTGAGTAACCCGCGATTGACGACAATTTAGACCGATCTCCGGATTCTCATGAATCGTCAGACATGTGTCACCCTCGTCCTAAATTCCGGTCACGTCCGTAACCCGATAGATAACACCCAATGTCACTGACTTAAGGCACTCATCGGGGGTGAGCTGACGGTCCTACATTCAAAAGGAATAGGCTTACTCCCAAAACGCTCCTCATTAAGTTGATAAAATAGATTCAACTGCATTGCGTGGAAGGGGTAGGATACCTATAACCGTCTTCCGGCCTAACTCCATAAATATTTTCAGATAAATGACTTTGACCAGCAACAAGCAACCAGCAACGAGTAACCAGCAACGTGTAACCAGCAACCCAATGTCATTAACTTAAGGTCAAGTGGGCTCATCTGTTGGTGGAAGACAAAAAACCTGGCGACTCCACTTAACCGTTAGTTGTACAAAACTATTATTTGATTTCTTGGCACA
>JADFYN010000121.1:8557-9241 GCA_015233055.1 Deltaproteobacteria bacterium | reverse complement strand
AACGGGTAAGGTGAAGACAGGTACGGGAGGAGGGGAAACTCTATAACGAATTTGGCCCAGTGGGGTTCATTCTAATGGACTCGGAGAAACCCGTTATGGTCCGAAATAATGGCATTGACAATGGCTAGCCCTAAGCCGGTCCCGCTTTTCTTGGTGGACAAATACGGCTCAAAGACCTTGATCCGATCAGTCGCCGGGATGCCGGGACCATTATCGGCGATCTCCACCCGGGCCATGGACAGGACGGGATCGTATTCCGCCCGGACGGTTATTTCGCCACCGGGACCGACCGCGGCCACCGCATTGTCTAAGATGTTTATCAAGGCGCGTTTAATCTGATCCCAATCCAGATTGAACATCGGAATTTCCGATTCCACCTCCAGCGAAAACTTAATCCGGTCAGGTGATTCCTGATACATCAAAAACGTTTCTTTAACCAAGGCCACCAGATCGTTAGGAGTCGGATTGACGGACGGCATCCTGGCAAATTTGGAAAACTCATTGACTAGATG
Organism: Deltaproteobacteria bacterium; assembly: GCA_015233055.1. Taxonomy (GTDB): domain Bacteria; phylum Desulfobacterota; class JADFXK01; order JADFXK01; family JADFXK01; genus JADFXK01. Next base: position 8,729 of record JADFYN010000121.1, on the reverse strand, counting down.
CCGTAGTTCCTCCACCTGGTTGATGATCATCCGGGTGCATTCGTTGAAAATCTTTCCGTCCTCACCAAACCGGTCGCCGTACTTCTTCTGCAGCCGCTGGGCCGATAATTTAATGGGAGTTAAAGGATTCTTGACCTCGTGGGCGATCCGGCGGGCGACTTCCCGCCAGGCG
>JADFYN010000121.1:0-8455 GCA_015233055.1 Deltaproteobacteria bacterium | reverse complement strand
GGTCAAGACCCCCTGGGAGATATTCACCCGAACTTGACGCTCCAGGAATCCCTCGGCCATCAGCTTAGCCCCGACACTGAGTTCGGCCACGGTCTCGGCAAATTCCTTCGGCAGCACTTTGGTGTAGATTTGATTTAAGACTTTATCCGACTTCAAGTTGAGCATTTGCCCGGCCGATTTGTTGATGGTAGTGATCTTCCCGTTGTCGTCCATGGAGATGACCCCGGCCGCGGCATTATTCAAGATGATTTCAGTATATCGTCGACGCTGTTCAATCTCGTCATTGATTCGGACCAGCTCTTTATTGGTGGCTTCCAGGGCTGACTTGCTTTGCTTCAAGTCTCCGGTCATCTTGTTGAAAGATTCAATCAAAGTGCTCAGCTCATCCTCGGACGAGGAGGCCGTAATATAGACATCATAGTCTCCTTCGGCGATACGTTTGGTCCCCTCAGCCAGTTCTTTGATGGGTTCGGTCAAACCTTTGGCCAGGTAGAAACCGAACCAGGTGGCCGAAAAAACGATCAAGAGAGAGATGATGGACAGAATCATGTAATAGGTTGTTTTAAAAGGCTTCTTTAGCATACTCAACTGTCGGTAATCTGCCACGCCTTGGGCGATGGATTTCATTTTCGACAACTGGTGATGATCGATCAGGCAACCGGCCACCAGGACAAACAAGACGTGACTTTGTCCGGCGGAATCTTTTCGCACCACCGGCACCACCGCTCGTAACAGGTCGCCCTGCGCCGTGGCTTGGGATAGGGACAGGTTCCCCATATCCTTACCGGCCTTGATCACATCCCCCTTGGCGATGGGGACAAAAATGCCTTCGCCGGACGCGGCCATCAAGTGGCCGTCAGACGAATAGATGGAAATGGCAGTCAACTCGAATGAATTACGTTTAGCTTGAAGATATGACGCCAACAAATCCAGATTTTGAGCCAAGATATCGACATCGGTCAAAATGGCCCGAGATATTTCGATCCCGGCTTTTTCGGACCGGGCCGACTCCGAGGCATAAAAAGACTTGGATAACTCCAAAGAGTAATTCAGAGATGTTTCGACCTGGCTGCTGAACCAGAATTCAATGCCGGAGGCGATAAACTGAATTGATACAAAAAGCAGTAGAATGGTGGGCAACAAAGAGAGACCGATAAACACTACGGCCAGTTTAGTTCGGAGGTTCACCCCGGGGATACGGTGCCTGCGGTCCATCATTAATTTGAATACATTCCGCAGCACGAGGAAGATGAGCAGCAAGAGCAGCAGGGTATTGATATTGATCAAGGCAAAGAGGATAATCCCGTTGTTGGCCTGTAATACCGGGCCTAAATCAGAGACTCGCGTTTCCAAATAGAGGAGAACGGCCAGGACCAGGCAGGATGCGACAATTATAAACTTTTCCCGTTTCCGCCGGCTATATTCACGAGTTATCATCTCTTGACGTTCGGATGCAGCAACTTCGGTGGCCGGCGTTCTTTTCTTCTTCTTCATAATGCCTCGGCTCCATCCCTGACTGCCCGGTTCTGACTTAATCGACCGGAGTCTGGGAGCCTTCCGTCAGTTTGCAGCGCATTATTTTCCCGGCGGCCGTGCGGGGCAGGCAGGAAACAAATTCAACCGATTTCGGCTTCTTATACCCGGCGATCCGGCCCCGGAGAAAAGTCAGCAGCTCTTCGTCATTGACTTTCCAACCCGGCTTGAGCACCACGGCCGCCCGCCCGACTTCCCCCCAGCGTTCATCCGGCACGCCGTAGACGGCGACATCTTCTACGGCCTCATGTTCCAAGATGGCCTTTTCCACTTCAGCCGGGTAGATATTCTCTCCGCCGCTGATGATCATATTTTTCTTGCGGTCCACAATGTAAATATAGCCGTCCTCGTCCTGGGTGGCCAAATCACCGGTGTGCAGCCATCCTGCCTTGATGGTTTCGGCTGTCATTTCCGGGCTGTTCCAGTATTCGGTCATAATGATGGGCCCACCGACCAGAATCTCGCCGGTTTCTCCCGGCTGAATGGCTTGACCTTGCTCGTTTTCGATCTTCACCCGGCCGTGGAACACCGGATGTCCCACCGACCCGATCTTGCGAATGGCATCTTCCCGGGGCAGCCAGGTGACGGTGGAAGTCTCGGTTTGCCCGAAGATCTGGCCGATAGTGATCCCTCTCTGATGAAATTCCGTGATTAAGCCTGGGGAGACCCGTTCTCCGCCGGTATAGCACACCTTGAGAGAGGACAGATCGTAGGCGGACATATCGCAATCAGCTAAAAAAAACTTGTACATAGTTGATGCTGCTTCAAACACCGTGACCCGGTTGGTCTCCAGGGCCTCCAGGGCCAGTTCGGGCCGGAACCGCTCCTGTAGAATCACCGTCCCACCTTTATACAGCACCGGCGCGGCCTGGACCAGCAATCCTCCGGAGTGAAATAACGGCCTGGTCACCAGGATGACGTCGGACGGGGTTAAGGCATAATAGATATCCGAATTGAGCACGTTAAAGAACGTCTTCCTCTGAGACATGACCGCCCCTTTGGGCTGGCCGGTGGTTCCGGATGTGTACATGATGATGTGGGCGTCCTCCTGGTCGACCCCCGCGGCCGATGGTCTAAGCCCCGGCCGAGACCGGGCTAACCCGGCTTCGTAGTCTTCGGCCCAGGTGGGCGGTCTCTCTCCCAGGCTGATGAACTGCCTGATTTGACTCGTTCCCTGATCCTGCACTTCCGCCACCAGGGGTTTGAACCTGGATTCAAACAGCATGATTTCGGATTGACTATCTTGCAAGATGTGACTAACCTCAGGCGCGACCAGACGCCAGTTAATCGGCACCAGAATCGCCCCCAGCTTGGATAAAGCGAAAAATATTTCCAGGTATTGGGGCTTATTATATAGGAGCGCGGCCACCCGCCCACCCTTTTTCACCCCCAGGGCATCGAAAAATTTGGCCGCTGCATTGATTCGTTCGGAAAATTTCCGATAGGTCAGTACCATTTCATTAAACACGACAGCCGTCTTATCAGGAAATATGGCCGCCCATTGATCCATCCAGTCGCCGACGAGCATAACCCTCACCCCATTGCTTGATCTTCTGTTCCAGGCAGGCAAATGAATATTTAATTATTCTTAACCGCACCAGACAACCGCCTCAGCGGAATTCCTTTCCGATGAACTTCAGTAACGGCTCCGGACCCGTCTTCCCGAAAGAGCCATAATCCACACCGGGAGTCGGGAAAACCCGAAGATTAAATCCAGTGTTTATGCTACCACAGCTTGGGTCAACTAGTCATCAATTGATCGCGTGCTGAATGGAATTTACTTTGAGGTGACAACAGGACCGGCCGGGGTTAAGTGGTTGCCTGGTACTCGTTGTTTGTGGCCGGTTGTCTTCAAGGGCGTGACCAGTAACAGCCAACCCCGGCAACGGGTGCTCACAGCAGGCAATTGTAGGCGTGTCATCATAATAACGTGGCATACAACAAAGGCTGAGCCGCATAGCGGAGAAATGCCGGGAGACTACTTCAATTCTATTCCATAATCTTCAAGCGTCACAAAACTGCATGAGCACGGGTCTAACCAGCTCCACCGCTCTTTCCAACGCCACATAAGCTTCTTGGGCTGAGTCCAGGTTACCTTCTCTGGCCATCTGCTCAAGTTTGAACGCTATATTGGAAACTGCAGTGGCGGATATATTGCCTGCCGCTCCTTTTAGTAAATGGGCCGCGTTCAATAACTTATCAGAGTTACTTTCAGATATGGCCAGCACAATATCTTCCAAATAGGATGATGCCTGGTCTAAAAAACCTTTAGCAATTTCTTTTGCTAAATCAATATCATCCAAGACCCGCTGTAACAGATCATGCTGGTCGAAAAGGCTATTGGGAGGAGTTGATTCTTCTATATCCGGTTCTGGAGTCGTTCCTGAACTCAAAGGAGACACCGGCTCATTTATGACCAATCTATTTACAATTACATAAAGTTTTTCAGCAGATACAGGTTTGGTGATATAATCATCCATTCCAGAATTCAAGCATCTCTCTCGATCCCCCTTCATGGCATAAGCCGTCATGGCAATGATGGGGATATGCTTACCCGATGCCTCTTCTTTTTGGCGAATAAGGCGGGTCGCCTGGAATCCATCCATAACCGGCATCTGAACGTCCATTAATACGAGATCAAACTCATGTTCGGTATATTTCTCCACCGCCTCCCGGCCATTATTAGCAGTGTCCACAATATGTCCCACCTTTTTAAGTAGCTCTCTGGTAATCATCTGATTGATAGCATTGTCTTCGACCAGTAAGACTTTCCGACAAGGATGTTGGTAACTAATTGGAGATATTATATCATCATCGAAAATAATCTTCCGGCCGATGTCCATCCAGGCTGTAAAATTGAAGGTGGCGCCTCGGTCAAGGGCTGGATTATTTGCCGCCCAAATTTCACCATTCATAAGTTCGACTATTTTCTTGGAGATCGCAAGCCCTAACCCGGTTCCACCATATCTGCGCGTAATTGAACCATCAACTTGCTTGAACGGCTCAAATATATCGCTAATTTTATCAGGAGGGAGACCAATCCCGGTATCTATAACTCTGAACCGCAGCCGGCATTGCTGGCCATCTATTTCTTCCAGGTTAATTATGGCGGAAACAAAGCCCTCTTGAGTAAACTTGATGGCGTTTCCCACCAAATTAATCAGCACTTGCCGCAGCCTGACGGGGTCGCCTTGTAAGAACTGAGGCACATCATCATTAATCAGATAGTCCAACCGGACTTCCTTCCCGGCCGCCTTAGGCGTGATAATACTGAATACCTGGGATAATACTTCCTGCAGGTCAAAATCAACCTTTTCAAGTTCCATCCGGCCGGCTTCTATCTTTGATAAATCTAAGATGTCATTAATTAAATCAAGAAGAGCCTCGGCTGAGGTCTTGACCATAACGGCATAATTATACTGCTGGATGTTCAAGTCGGTATCGACTAGTAGAGAAGCCCCTCCAATAATTCCATTTAAAGGCGTTCTAAGTTCGTGGCTCATGTTGGCCAGGAATTCACTCTTAGTTCTGTTTGTAATTTCGGCGAATTGTCTTGCCTTGATTATTTCCTCTTCCGCCTTCTTCCGCAAAGATATGTCATCAGATATCCAGATGGAGCCTGATTGTTCATCGCCGAGAAGAATGCCTTTACCGGTCAGACTGCACCAGAATAAACTCCCATCCTTACGCTTCATCAGGCGTTCCGTATGGCATGTTTTTCCCTGACTGATTATGGGATATGCTTCATCCCCGAATTGCTTGTACTCCTCCTTAGAGACATAATAAAGCGCGGTCGTCTGATTCTCCATTTCCGCAAAAGAATAGCCGAATATATCTTCCATCTTTTGATTCTGCCAGATGAACTTTCTGTTTTTGACAAAGGCGATACCCACAGGTACATTTTCAAGAATGGCATTGTGTTGAGTAACCAGCCGATTAAGGACCATTTCTATATTCTTGCGGGCGGTGATATCCTCGACTATGCCGGAAATACGGTAGATTTTTCCAGACTTATCTCGAACTGGATAATGCCGCGCCGAAACCCACCGGATTGAACCATCGGTTGAACGAATGCGGCAGTCCGGAAATTTGCCGGGTGAATCTGTTCCGTCTTTTATAGTCAAAAAGTAATTCTCCACCTCTTGTCTGTCTTCTTCTACGACCCCATCAAGCCAGGAAAGCGGGTGTTCGTAGACGCTACTGCACGGACGCCCCCAGATTTTTTCATATGCATTGCTGACATAATAGATGGCCGTCCAATCAATAGCGCCCAGCCAGAATAGGTCTTGAATATTTTCAGATAATTGACGAAATTTCTCTTCGCTCTCTATTAGGGCGTTTTCTATCTGTTTTCTCTCTGTAATATCATGAATTATGGAATATAATAATGTCTTTCCCTGAACGGTTATGGGGCCCGCATACACTTCGACGTCACGAATTGCACCCGAGGATAATCTGTGTTGAAACTGAAAGTATAGCTGCTCGCCTGAAGCCGCTTTTTCTATTTCCGCTTTTATCTGGTCCGGCGGTAAGGTATTTATCCGGCTGACTTTCATTCCAATTAATTCGTCTCTGGAATACCCGTAAAAGTTGCAAGCAGCCTGATTGGCGTCTAGGATACTGCCGTCATGTGGATTTACCACCAGCTTAATAGCCTGATTTGTCTCAAACATTTGCCGAAAACGTTCAATGTTCTCCCTTAGAGCTTCTTCCGCTATTTTGATATCGGAAATATCACGAGAGATCCCGAAAACGGCGCGCCTATTTTCCCATGAACCTTTAGACATTCTGGTATCAACAGAGACCCAGGCGCCGTCTTTTTTCAAAATGGGAATTTCGTGTCTTGAAGCTCCCGTATTGATTGTCTCATCAAGAATTTGGTCAAGCTTGCCTCTGTCTTCTTTAGAGTAAAAATCAAATATATATTTACCGGTTAACTCATCAATGGAGTAACCCAGACAAGACCGCACGGCCGGATTGCAGTTGATTATTTGACCACCGTCACTTAGCACGAACACCAGATCATCTATGCTGTCAAACAATTTTTTGAGATCAAGTTGGCGTTGAGCCACGCGTTGTTGACTCCCTATCCTGGTCAGTGCGGACTGGGTGCGCAGGACAATGGTTTCCAGACAGGTTTGCGGCAGATCCTCTATTTTCGCAATTTGATGTGATAATAACACCAGAATCGCCATGTTCCGATCTTCATATTTGACCGGAATGACGGCCAGAATGTTAATGTTTTCCAATATATTCAGTTCTTCCTTCAGATCATGATCAAACTCATATGACCAGCTATCATCCAGTAGTTTTGTCTTGATCAGGCAAACATCGGTATTCAATTTTGCCGGCAACCCATATTGATACAATGGTCTTACGCTCCGGGCCGCTTCATCGATTAAATATATTCCGGCACAGTCAATCCCGTCGATCTTTAGAACCGCATCTAAACAGGACTTAAAAATCTCATTCGTGTCTGTGACGGAGTTAAGATCAAGGCTAAGTTCGTATTGAATTTGGGTTAAGCGATCTGAGAGTTTCTTTTCCGTAATGTCCTGGCCGACTGCCTGGATCTCCATGATTTGGCCGTCTAAATCGGCGATGGCCCGAAGATTCCACCGAATACACCTGACATTTGCGTGAGGTAAGACCATGCGGCATTCAATTTTGGCCAAGAATCCATGTCGGCAAAGGGAATTGATTTGATTTGCCACACATTCCCGGTCGTCTTTATAAATTAAAGAGAGAAGACTGGTTCCGGCTAATTCATCTTGTTGTCTGAAAAAATACCTGCAGATCGCCTGATTTATAAAGGTCAATTTCCCATCGGGAAGAAAGCGGCAGATAAACTCGGTTTGATCCTCCACAATGTTCCGATAGTGTTCCTCGCTTAACTCGCGTTCTTTAACCTCTGCCACAAGTCTCCGCAACAAACGCCTTTGGTTGATCCAGAGGTAGGCAGTCAGCGTGGAAACCAGGGTGACCACTAAATTGGTTATCAGATTTGACTGCAACAAGGTCATGTTGGGGAAGACCAGCCACTTCAACAACTGGTATCCGGTCATGGAAGTAAAGACAATCGTGGCTACACCGATTAAGGCCATCACACCTGACGGTTTTGTCTTGTCTAAGAGGTAACGACCGGCGTTCGCCCTTTTTTCTAATTGATGAGAACCATACATCGGTTCGTCTCCCTGTTGGTGCCGTCATCCCGGTTACTGATGTTTCTTCCCGTCAGTCTCCGTTGCCTCCCTTCCCCCAGGATGCGAAGGCAATTTGAAAGCCATCCTACGAAGCGGCTTCCCGATGGAAATCACGGACGGAACTCTACACTACCGTCAACACGATGGTCAAGAACAAACCGGGCGGATTATTGTCACGCCTAAGCCAGTCTGCTCGAATATCTTATCAGGCAAGAAGACCGTCAGAATTTACTCAAAAGAGACTCCTCCTGCCGACCTCTGAACGCTTGAGCGGCGTGTCCATCGTCTTCAAACGTTTGTCCTGCTGTTTCGTATCGAATATCTTGACAAGAAGGATGATTAGTTTTATGGATTTTGTAGCATTCCGGGCGTCCGATATTGTCTGAACATTCAGAAACCGGAAAAGCTGTTTAAGCCCAGGATGCGACTTCACGCAAAATTGACGCCACCTGGTGACTTTGAACAACCTTTGGAGCCACAGGACTAAGCTATGGAGAAAGAAAATCCACAGGAAGATCGGAAAGAAAGTCGAAAAAAGCGGTTGGCGGCTCAGAATTCACCCTACATCCTGGATTCAAAACCCGGCTTCCTATTTGGCAGCTTGTTGTACCGGCTATTCGGCCGGGTGAAATATCAGCCGGAAATCCGAGATAAACTGCGTCAGGCCGGACGTGACGGAACAGTGGTTTACATAATTAAATATCGTAGTAGTTTCGATT
>JADFYN010000120.1 GCA_015233055.1 Deltaproteobacteria bacterium | reverse complement strand
TTTGAAGGCAACGACATCAGCCACCTCTCCCCTCACCGTCGGGCTTCTTTGGGTCTATCCAGGACATTTCAAAAAATTGAGCTCTTCGGCGGCATGACGGTGTTGGACAACATTCGGTTGGGCCGCCACATCCATCTTAAATCCGGGATTCTCGCCGGGGCTCTTTATTTCGGCAAAACAGCCAAAGAAGAGATCAAACACCGCAAGTTCATCGAAGAAGAAATTATCGATTTATTGGAGATCGAGTCCATCCGTCACAAGACGGTGGGAATGCTCCCCTATGGCCTCCAGAAGCGAGTGGAACTGGGTCGAGCCTTGGCCCTGGACCCTAAAATAATTTTGTTGGATGAGCCGCTGGCCGGTCTCAACTTAGAAGAAGTGGAAGACATGGCCCGGTTTATTATTGATATTAATGAAGATGAAAAATGGAAGATCACATGTTTATTGGTCGAGCACGACATGGGCGTGGTGATGGATCTTTCCCACCAGGTTTCGGTGCTCAATTTCGGCAACCTGATCGTGACCGGGACTCCGGAAGAAGTACAGAAAAATCCCCAAGTAGTTGAGGCTTATCTGGGTGAGGAGGATCTCTATGCCACAAGGCGATAATGGCCGGGGAATTGATTATACGATAGAACCGGGTTTAACCCTGGCGAAACTATTTTTAAAGCAATACAAAAAGTTTGGCCGCAATAAGGTGGCGATGCGGGAAAAGGAATTCGGTATTTGGCGCCCCATTACCTGGGAAGATTATTATCGCAATGTTAAGTATATCAGTCTAGGCCTGGTCAGTTTGGGTCTCGAACCGGGTGATAAGGTGTCCATGATCGGGGATAACCGCCCCCAGGGTTTGTGGGCTGAAATGGGCGCCATTTGCGCCGGCGGCGTCGGGGTGTGGCTGTTTCAAGATTGTTTGATGGAAGAAGTAAAATATATCATTGATCATTCCGATACCAAATTCCTGGTCGGCGAAGGTCAGGAAGAAGTGGACAAAGCCCTCGCCATCAGAGGCTCTTGCCCCAAATTAAAAAAGATCATCTGGGACGATCCTAAGGGATTGAGAAATTATCACGACCCCATGCTTATCAGCCTTGAAGAAGTCATGAAGCTGGGGAAAAAACTGGAAAGGGAAGACCCGGACCTCTTTGAACGAATGATCAACCAGGGAAAATCAGAGGATGTGGCCCTGTTGTTCTACACCTCGGGGACGACCTCTCTGCCTAAAGGGGCTTTGCTCACCCATTATAATATGCTGTCCATGGGACGCAATATGATGCGGGTTGATCCCTGCCTGCCCACTGATGATTTTGTGTCTTTTTTGCCCTTCGCCTGGATCGGTGAGCAAATGATGTCCATCAGTTGCGGGTTAATGGTCGGATTTACCATAAATTTCCCGGAAGAACCGGACGTCGCCGGGGAGAACATCCGAGAAATCGGCCCCCACACCATGTTTGCCCCGCCTCGGATGTATGAACAAATGGTCCGCACCGTTCAAGTCAAACACCTTGACGCCGCACCCATAAAACGGGCGATCTACAGTTGGGCGATGAAGACCGGCTACCGGGCCGCCAACCTCAAGTTTGACAAACAACCGATCCCCCTGAGTCTCAGCATCGCAAACAAGATCGCTTATCTCCTCTGTTTTAAGAAACTGCGTGATCATCTAGGACTATCCCGCATCCGGAACGCCTACACCGGCGGCGCGGCCATGGGCCCGGACCACTTTCGCTTTTTCCACAGCCTGGGCGTAAATCTGAAACAAATCTACGGTCAAACCGAAATTGCCGGAATCTCCGTCCTCCACCGAACCGGCCATATCAAGTTCGACACCGTGGGCACGCCGATCCCCGAAACTGAGATTAAGATCACCGAAGACGGCGAAATCCTGGCCAAGAGCCCCTCCGTCTTTCTGGGCTATTACAAGAACGAAGAAGCCACCCGAACCACCCTCGTTGATGGCTGGCTATATTCAGGCGATAAAGGATACATTGACGATGACGGACACCTGGTGGTGTTTGACCGGTCCAAAGACGTCATGACTTTAAGCGACGGAAAGATCTTTTCTCCCCAGTTTTTGGAAACCCGGATCAAGTTCTCCCCCTATATCAAAGATGCCTGGATCATCGGCGATAAGCGCCGTTATGTCACCGCCGTGGTTTGTATCGATTACGCCGTGGTCGGCAAATGGGCTGATGAACGAAATTTGAACTACACCAGTTACCCGGAATTATCCCAGAAGATAGAAGTCTATGAACTGGTGTCCAAACAGCTCCAGGAAGTCAATAAAGACTTGACCAGAGCGGCTAAGATATGGAAATTCGTAAATCTTTATAAAGAATTTGACGCGGACGACGACGAACTCACCCGGACTCGGAAGTTGAGGCGGGCTTTTGTGGAACAACGGTATCAGGATATTCTCACCGCCCTATACCAGGATGTCGAAACAGTTCACATGGATACAAACATTACCTACGAGGACGGACGCGTCAGCCAGATCAAAACCGACTTGCGGATCTTGCAACTCGACATCTAGGAGAATGAAGAATGGAACTCTTTATCGAAGTCGTTGTCACCGGTATCATGCTGGGCGGTGTGTATGCCCTGGTGGCTCTGGGATGGACTCTGATTTATAAATGTTCCGGTGTGTTAAATCTGGCTATGGGCGAGTTGACGCTGATCGGGGCCTATACCTGCCTTCAGTTTTACACTTGGGGCATCCCCTTTGTCCTGTCAATCATTTTTACCCTGATCATCGGCTTCATTCTGGGTATTTTACCGGAGCGGATATTTCTTGATCGGTTGATTGGCGAGCCGGTACTCACCGTGATCATGGTCACGGTCGGATTGTCCTTCTTTTTTAAGGGCCTGGTGGAAACCTTGTGGGGGACGGATACCCGTGTCTTTAGTCCGCCGGTCTTCTCGTTGGAGCCATACAGATTGTTCGGCTGGCTGGTCATCGGTAAAGTCTATTTGTGGAGCTTCTTGGCGGCCATGATTCTTCTGGTCTTGTTTGTGGCCTTCTTCCAGTTCACCAAATGGGGGCTGTCCATGCAGGCTACCGCCGACGATGAAATGGCCGCCCTATCTTTGGGAATCAGCGCCCGGTTCGTTTATGCCGCAGCCTGGAGCATTGCCTTTATGGCCGCCGGGGTGGGCGGCACCTTGCTGGGAAACATAAACGGGATCAACATCTCCGTTAGTCATCTGGGGCTGTTGGTCTTGCCGGCCGTAGTCTTGGGCGGTCTTAATTCCGTACCGGGAGCGATTGTGGGCGGCCTGATTATCGGGGTGCTTCAGAATCTTTCCGGGGCCTATTTGGACCAGTACTTTCCGGGCGGCGTGAAGGAAATCGCCCCCTTTGTCTTTATGGTTATCATCTTACTCTTTAAGCCATACGGCCTCTGGGGCTGGGAACGAATCGAAAGGGTCTAGAAATGCAAGCCTATCTACCTTGCGGAGTATATCATCAGCAATATAGCGAAGACCATGCCTGGTGGCAGACCAAGTTCGTCTGGGGTAAAATGATCCTGCTGGGCGTTTTACTCTTTGTCGTTTTTCCCTGGTTCGGCGGTTATTATTTAGGGATAATGAACAGCATCGGATATACGATCATGGGCGCCTTGGGGGTCCAACTATTGATCGGCTTCTGCGGTCAGATCACCCTGGGCCATGCCGCCTTTATTGCGGTGGGTGCCTATACCAGTGCCCTGATGTTGTTGCATATTCCTGAATCCCAGGCGTTTTGGGCGGTATTTTTGACCAAATCGGGATTGCTCTATCCGGTCAGCATCGTCGCGGCCGGCATCGTGGGCGGGTTGTGGAGCGTTCTGTTCGGACTGCCCTCGGCCAAGGTTAAGGGCTTTTACCTGATCATGACCACCATGGCGGCCCAGTTCATCACCGTTGATTTTGTCATTACCCAGTATGTGGCCCAAATCGGCGGCCGGGGCCAGGCATTTTCATTGCCGCCGGGGACCATTAAAATCGGTCCCTGGGAAATAGACAGCGATGTCAAGGTTTATTTCCTGATGGTCACGCTGGTTATTCTTATGACCATGGCTGTGGCAAACCTGATGCGGTCCAAGACCGGGCGGGCCTGGATAGCCATCCGGGACAACGACATCGCGGCCGAGGCCATGGGAATCAACATCATCTTATACAAGCTTAAGGCCTTTTTCGTGGCCGGGTTTATCGCCGGAGTGGCCGGAGCCTTCTGGATAAGCAATTTGTCTGCGGTTAGCCCCGAGCATTTCACCTGGTTCTGGTCCCTTTGGCTGGTCGGGGTCATCCTCATTGGTGGGTTCGGAAGCATTCACGGGACTATCTTTGGCTCATTATTTATGGTCTTAGTCATGGAACTGCTTCAGGTTATCGTGGGCGTCCTGACTCCTTGGTTTCCCAGTCTGTCGATGAATTTTCTGTTCCTGAAGGAATCCCTGTTCGGATTGTCCATCTGTGTCTTCTTGATATTTGAACCGAACGGATTGTCCTATCGATGGTGGCAGATCAAAAACTACTTCAATTTATGGCCGTTTTCATACTAACAGCATGAATTATAAGTTGAGTCATGGTGTTTTAAAGCCCATATGGACGGTTTGCGACCAGGTAAGCCGTAGCATCAAAACCCAAAACGTTTTTGCGACCAGAAAGGGCCGGATTGATGCTCACGACCTTTGTTTCCTTTCCGGCAGCAGGCTAACCAACGTACTCAAAGGGGGTAACATTATGCGGAGTAGAATTGTTTGGTCGTCTTTGTTTGTGGCTTTCTTAACTTTGGGGCTGATTTCGGTCACCGGACCTATCGCGGCCGCCGACGAAGAGATTAATATCGGCGCCATTAACGACATGACCGGGGCGACCTCCGACGTGGGTAAGGACTATGCCCTGGGCGTTAAAGAAGCTATTACCTGGATTAACGAGACCGGCGGCATTAACGGTAAGAAGATCAAGTTATACCAATATGACTACGGCTACCGTATTCCCGAGGCCGTAACTTTGTACAAGAAACTCAAGAATTATAACAAAGTAGTGGCCATCTTAGGCTGGGGCACGGGTGACACCGAGTCACTTTCTCCTACGGTGACCAAAGATAAGATACCTTACATCTCCGGCTCTTATTCAGCTCACCTGGCCGACCCTAAAAAGACGCCTTATAATCTCTTTTTCGCCGCTGATTACTCCACCAGCGCCAGGGCGGCCATCACGGCCTGGTATGATGAAGTTTGGATGAAGGACGCCAAATTTAAGGAACGGCGTGACAAGAAAGAAAAACCCCGGTTTGTGTGCTTCTATGCCTTCCCCGCTCCTTATGCCAGCGCCCCGATCAAGGCCGTAAAAGATCAGGCCGCTCTGTTGGGATTTGAAGTCGGTCCCGATCAAGATATCTCTCTGACGGCCCTGGATTGTAAGAGTCAGGTTTTAGGCGCCAAGTCATTTAAACCTGATCTGGTCTGGCACGGGAATACGACCATGTCGGTGGCTGCCGCCATGCGCGATGCCTATGCCCTGGGTCTCGGGGCCAGTCATATTACCAACGTGTGGGGGTTTGACGAAAACCTGCCTAGACTGGCGGCGGAAGCGGCGGAGGGGGCCATTGGGGTGACGACATGCGCTTTTTTTGGCCAAAAGGTCGACGGGATGGACAATGTGCTGGCCTATGCCAAGAAGGTCAATCCTTCGATCCCCTTGGATAAGCGCCTGATTAGGACTATCCAAGGCTGGGGTGCGGTCTTAGTGCTGAAAGAGGCCCTGATGAGGGCTGACAAAAAGGGACCCCTCACCGGTGAATCCATCTTGAAACAAGGGTTTGAAACCATAAAAGATTTTAACCTGGGGTTGGGTATTCCGCCGGTGTCCTACTCGGCCGCGGATCATAGACCTTCGCCTGTCGTGAACATCTATCAATACAAGGGCGGCAAGTTTAGCGTCTTGGAGAAAGTTGACCTCAAGGCCCGGTGGCCCGAAAACTGGCAAAATAAGTGGCTGGGATGGTAGTCGGCATTTTTTATTAGTCCGGTCAGGATCTTTTTTTTCAGGTCCGGGCCGGGCTCTGTCGATTACTCCCGAGCGACTGCCAGGAGACAATTTCTATCGTTTTTACCCAGGGAGGTATGGCCCTTGGCATCGGATCCAATCCTGAAATTGAATAACATCGAAGTCAGATATCATGAAGTAATCCTTGTCTTGAAAGGGGTGTCCATCGAAGTCCCCCGCGGCTCTATTGTCGCTCTGCTGGGGGCGAATGGGGCCGGCAAGAGCACCACTCTCAAGGCTATTTCCGGTCTGCTCAATCACGAAGACGGTGAGGTGACCGACGGGAGCATTGAATTTGAGGGCAACCGCATCGACAAACAATCAGCGGAGCATATCTCCCGTTCCGGGATCGTCCAGGTGATCGAAGGCCGCCGCGTTTTCGAACACCTGACGGTGGAGCAAAACCTCAGAGTGGGCGCCCACTTGCTGACAAAGAAGTCCGGCAAGACCGTCAAAGAAGGGCTGGAGATGGTCTACCACTATTTCCCTCGGCTTCGGCAAAAAAGAAATGAAACCGCGGGGTTTATCAGTGGGGGCGAGCAACAGATGACTGTCGTCGGCCGGGCTTTGATGACCTGTCCCAAACTCATCTTGCTCGATGAACCATCCATGGGTCTGGCGCCAATGTTAATTCATGAAATTTTCAACATTGTCACTAAGTTGAATACTGAACAGAGTATCTCCATCCTGTTGGTGGAGCAAAATGCCAAGCTGGCTCTGAACGTGGCGCCACATGCCTATGTTATGGAAAACGGCCGCATCGTGATGGATGATACCTCGGAAAGGCTCCGGGAAAACCCTGACATCAAAGACTTCTACCTGGGGCTGACGGACAAGGGGTCCAGAAAAAGCTTTAGAGAAGTCAAACATTACAAACGCCGGAAACGTTGGCTGACTTGATTTCGGCCGGCCGACTTTTCAACATAAGGAGGACGAAGTATGCCTAAAATCTTGGTGACCGCAATTGCTCTCGTGACCCTTGCCTTGGGCTGCCTTATGGCCGTGCCCTGTGTCCATGACCTCAATGGCTTAGCCATGAATGCGGCCGTAGCTGCACCGGCCGGGGATGTCAAACAACCTGTGGTCAAGCTTGATCATATCGAATTTGCGAAAGTATGGCCCGGGTTTTTCATGAAACCTGCCACCAAATGGGAATGCAAAGATGGTAAGGCCGAACCGGTCAAGGAGACTATCCTCCCCGTCGGCAGCGTCATGGTCGTTGATTTCATCTTTACTTTAGAAAATCCCAATACCTTCCCTGTAAAGATGGAAGAAGCCCAATTCACCATCGCCTTTGAACCTGGATTCGATGTTAATACCGTGACTTACTTCGAACATCAATGGATTCCCGGTGGTAAAACAAACTATTTAAGAATATCAGCTACTTTTGACGCGGTCACCACCGCGGGAAACCTGGCCGTGACCAGCGGGTTCAAGCTCAAGGAAATGGGACTCAACGCCGGAGACCTGCTCAAAAAATGGTGGGGTGGGGCTGATAATAAAGAAAAGAAGTTCGACTACTGGGTAGAAGTGAAAAACGGCACTGCCACCTTTGTCCTACCCGGAGGTAATGTCATCGCCTCCTTTGCCGGCAAGTACAAAGTGGAATAGACCTTTAATATTGGTGACTAACAAAGCCGGGTCCTGCTCGACGGGAGCAAACCCGGCTTTCGTGCAATAGGGTGTTGCATGTTGCATGTTGCATGTTGCCGGTTGCTGAGTATCTTCAACGGCTATTACGAAACATGGGCTTGCCAGTGCAATTGAGACCATTCAAGGTGTCATGACTATCCCGCAACGAGCAACGAGTAACGAGTAACCAGCAACCACGTCTCCTCACAAAAGGGACAATAATGACCGTTGGAGGTATAACCTCCGGTGCCGGTGATCCGGCTCGATTTTCTTACCGCGGTCAGACCAATATGGAACGTCTCAGCAACCTAAGAGGTTAACATGACGGAAATCAATCGGACGGAAGGCTACTTTTTGCCTGAGCTGGAGACCATGCCTCGGGAGAAGCGGCGTGACTATCATAACCGAAGACTATCTGAAATTGTCGACTATGCCTACCAGCACGCCCCGGCCATCAGACAGAAATTCAACGACGCCGGAGCTGAACCTGGAGACGTGAGAACGGTGGAGGATCTAGAAAGACTCCCGATCACCGAAAAATCAGATCTGGTCAAAAAGCAGAAAGAAGATTTGCCCTTTGGTGGTTTTGCCGGAATACCTATCGAACGGATGCGACGGATTTTTGTGTCGCCAGGTCCCATTTATGAGCCGGGAGAGGCCGACTGGGAAGACGACCGGTGGACTCAGGCCTTTTACGCGGCCGGGTTTCGGCCGGGCGACCTGACTGTGGTGACATTTTCTTATCATCTGGTGCCATTCGGGTTGGCCTTAGATGAGTCCTTTAATCTGATGGGGGTTAAAGTCATCCCGACCGGGGTGGGGAACACCGAGGTCCAGGTAAACACGATTAAGGATCTCAACGTCACCGGGTTTGCCGGCACACCCAGCTTTCTTAAGGTAATCGCCGATCGGGCTGAGGAGTTAGGGCTGGATTTGAAAAAGGACTTCCATCTCAGAGTGGGTTTTGCTGCGGCGGAAATGTTGCCTGAATCCCTACGCTCATCCCTGGAGGATCGATTCGGGATGATTCTTCGGCAGAGTTATGGCACGGCCGACGTGGGTTGTCTGGGTTATGAGTGCCGGTGCAAGAACGGGATGCACTATCCTGATAAAGTCATTGTGGAAATAGTTGACCCGGCCACGGGTAAGCACCTCGGTCCAGGCGAAATCGGGGAAGTGGTGGGCACCGTTTTCAATCATGTCTACCCGCTTATTCGTTTCGGGTCCGGTGACTTAGCCTATTACACCGATGAACCTTGCGCTTGTGGCCGAACTACCCCGCGGATTGTGAAAATTGTCGGCCGGGTCGATCAGGTGACGAAGGTCAAAGGGATGTTCATCCATCCTGGTCAAGCTGCCGAGGTGGCCAATAATTTTCCGGAAATCTCCCGGTATCAAATTGTGGTTACACGGCAAGAGCACAAAGACATCATGACCTTCGTGGCCGAATTGGCGGAGGAGTTGGTGGATAAGGTTGGTCTGGCCGAAAAGATTGCCGCATTCATGCCCAGCATTCTCAGGATCAGGGGTGAAGTTCGTTTCGTCCCCCAAGGGGCCATTCCTGCCGGCGCCAAAATCATCGACGACCAACGGGTCTGGGACTA
>JADFYN010000011.1 GCA_015233055.1 Deltaproteobacteria bacterium | reverse complement strand
TCTTGATGATGTATCCGCCGTTGGCCAAGGTCAAGTATGAGCAACTGGAGCCGGTATTCATGGATATTTTCCGGAAAACATTCTGGCTTCTTTCATGGGGAAAGGGCATTGGTGGTCGGTGCCCTTGGCAGTGTTAATCGGCATTCCCCTATATTCCAACGCAGCCGGAATTGTGCCCGTCGTTCAGGCCCTGCTCGAAAAAGGGGCGGCCTTGGGAACCGTCCTGGCCTTTATGATGTCGGTTATCGCGGTGTCGATACCTGAGACGGTCATTCTGAGAAAGGTGCTTAAAATGAGGTTGATCGTTACTTTTCTGGGTATAGTCATCTGCGGCATTTTGTTTGTCGGATATATATTCAATATGATCATTTAGCCGGATTGTAATTCCGGCCCTGTCTAAATTACCTGACCGGGAGAAAAAATATGGAGATAAAGGTATTAGGACCTGGATGTAAGAAATGCCACGAAACGGAGAATATCGTCAAGCAAGCGGTGGCTGCTGCCGGGGTTGAGGCCAAAATAGAAAAAGTGTCGGATATCATGGAAATCGCCAAATACGGCGTGTTCATGACCCCGGCCGTGATTGTGGACGGAGAGGTAAAGATATCAGGCCAGGTGCCCAAAAAGGAAGATGTAACCTCCTGGATCAATAAATAATCTTATCCTATGAGGAGAATGAAAATGTTACCACAAGGTTCCATGACCGGAGAAAATACCTTAATTTTAGCCTGTTCCGGAGGATCAAATGTCGGTCAGTTGTCCAATCAGGCGGCGGTGGAATTGACCAAGGAAGGATTCGGCAAGATGTTCTGTCTGGCCGGGATCGGGGCCGGGTTGGCCAAGTTCGTTAAAGCCGCCTCTGACGCTCCGCAGGTGGTGGTTATTGACGGATGTTCCGTCGGCTGCGCCAAAGCCATTATGGACCAGGCTCAGGTGTCCGTCGGCAGTTATCTGATCTTGACCGATCTGGGCATCGAAAAAAATAAGAATCTGGATCTCCCCCGGGATCAAATCATGCGGGCTAAAGAAGCTGTCAGGCAAAAAAACGTTCGGCCGGTCACACCCTCTGCCATGCCTCAATGTGCTTGCAGTTGTCGCGGCTAGCCAGCCTGGCCTCATGGGTGGGGACCAGCACCATGGGCATGATGAACTCAACAATCACGGCCGGAGAATCACGACGCCAGGCAAACCAGGTGTCCGCTGTGCCGGAAGCAAATTATTTTCAAAGAGGAAGAATAATGTGTTAACAAAACATCAGGTTAAATATATCACGCTGATCTTGCTTGTCGCCTCCCTTCTCGGTGGGTGGGCTGTAATCGCCCGGACCGCGGAGTCTAATAAAGAAGTCCCCGTAAAGGGCATGGTCACCATGGTCGATTTAGGGGCTACATCCTGTATTCCCTGTAAGATGATGGCTCCTATTTTAGAAAAATTGGAGAAATCGTACCAGGGAAAGGCAGCTATCATTTTTATCGATGTTTGGAAGAACCGCGATCAAGCCGCTAAGTTCGGCATCCGGGCCATCCCGACCCAAATATTTTTTGATAAGAATGGTCAAGAGGCCTTTCGCCACGTCGGGTTCATGGACGAAAACGCCATAGTCCAGCAGCTTAGCCAAATGGGGGTTAAATAGCCTCATCTTCATCCTCTCTTTTTTCTCTGCGCCTCCCGTTGCGCTTTTTCTTGCAAGAAGTGTTTCAAGGTAATAAGATTCAAAAAACTCCACGGGGAGACACTTTCGATGATTGAATCGTTGTTCCTGACCGTCAATAATTGGATGATCGCAGAAACATCGCTGGCGGGCCTAGGCTGCTTCCTGTGGGGGATGATTAGCGTGGTCTTCAGTCCCTGCCATCTGGCCTCGATTCCCCTGATTGTCGCCTATGTCGCTGGTCAGCGGCAGGTGCTGGAGCCGAGACAGGCCGGATATTACGCCGTGGCCTTCAGCCTGGGCCTGTTCGTGTCCATTGCCCTGGTCGGGATCATTTGCGCTCTGCTGGGGCGGATGCTGGGTGATGTCGGAAGTTACTGGAAAATATTGGTGGGGCTGGTCCTCATCTGGGTCGCCCTGGGTATGCTTGGGGTAGAAAAATGTTCCATTTCCGGTAGATTATTGACCAGGTTAAAGGTCACCGGCCTGTTCGGAGCCGGTCTCCTGGGTCTGGCTTACGGGATTCTTTCCGGCTCGTGCACCTTCGGATTTATCGCCCCTATCCTGGCTATCATCACCATTCAGCAAAAGGTGGCCACCGGGATCATGTTTATTCTGTTGTTCGCCATTGGCCATTGCCTGCCTATTGTCGTCGCCGGAACCTCCGGGGCGGCAGTGAGAAAAGTTATGGAAAACAGCGCCTGGCAAGGAGCCGGTCTCTGGTTTCGTAAAGGCGCCGGCGCGGTTATCGGCCTCCTGGGAGTATATTTCGTCAGCAGCCCATTTATTGTGGCCTGAATTCTGTTTTCAACCACCTGATACATAGGACGCCAAGTCATGTCGACTGCAAGCAAGAGACTTTCCTTCTTAGATAGATTCTTAACTTTATGGATATTCCTGGCCATGTTCGTCGGTGTCGGCGCCGGGTTTCTTTATCCAGATATTCGCAATGTGATCAATCAGTTTCAGGTGGGCACAACAAATCTACCCATCGCCGTTGGTTTGATCTTGATGATGTATCCGCCGTTGGCCAAGGTCAAGTATGAGCAACTGGGGCCGGTTTTTCGGAATGTCCGGGTCCTCATCCTGTCTTTGGTCCAAAATTGGGTTATCGGGCCGATCCTGATGTTTGCCCTGGCTGTGGCTTTTCTTTCCGGCCGGCCTGAGTATATGGTCGGCCTGATCATGATCGGCCTGGCCCGGTGCATTGCCATGGTCATCGTCTGGAATGATCTGGCCTACGGTGACCGGGAATACTGCGCCGGTCTGGTCGCCTTCAATTCCATTTTTCAGGTCTTGTTCTTTTCTATTTACGCCTACGTCTTCATCACCGTCCTACCCCAATGGCTGGGACTGAAGGGCTCTGTTGTTAACGTGTCCATCGGCCAAATCGCTCAGAGTGTGTTCATTTACCTGGGCATACCCTTTATTGCCGGCGTTATGACCCGGTTGATCGGGTTAAAGACCAAGGGGCGGGACTGGTACGAGCAAAAGTTCATCCCCAAAATCAGCCCGATTACGCTGATTGCCCTCCTCTTCACCATTCTGGTCATGTTTTCCCTGAAAGGTGAATACATTGTCCAACTACCTTGGGACGTCGTCCGGATAGCCATTCCCTTATGTATTTATTTCGTGGTCATGTTCTTCTTGTCTTTCGTGCTGTCCATGAAGATGGGCGCCACCTATGAGCAGTCCACCACCCTGAGTTTCACTGCTGCGTCCAACAATTTTGAGCTGGCCATTGCCGTAGCCGTGGCCGTGTTCGGGATAGACTCGGGTCAGGCCTTTGCGGCCGTCATTGGTCCTTTGGTTGAGGTGCCGGTCCTGATCAGTCTGGTCAATGTCTCCCTTTGGTTCAAAAGGAAATATTTTCCGTATGCCATGGAAACACCCGCCGGTATTTGCCATATGACCTGCAAGCCCTGACAGGGCCGGGCCAATCTTGAGGAGACGACAACCAGGTGCTTGCAAGCTGAAGCGTGAGGGAAAGATTTAGAGCTTGAATAAGTTGCGGTCTACATCGAAAGGACTGGTTATGTCCAATAAGAGGATGACTTGCCTGGCCCTGGCCGCGGTGATGATCACCTTTGGGGCTCTTTGGCTGACCAACCGGGCCGTCACCCCCCGGGAGGCCACCTGGACGGATGTCCTGGCTGAAGCCAAGATCGGGGGCTACCGGATCATTACATCCGAGGAACTCGCCAAACTCTACCGGAATGATCCCAAGCATCTTCTCTTGGTGGACACCCGTCAGGAGTGGGAGTTCCGAACAGGACATGTTAAGGGCGCTCAAAATTTCCCCATGGAACCAACCTGGTGGTCGAGGCGGCAAAAGGCCCCGGCCCTGGAAGCATTCCTGGGACCGGATAAGGACCGCCTGATCGTCTTTTACTGAGCCGGCTTAACCTGAGTCCGAAGCGACTCGGCGGCCCGGGTGGCCGTAAAACTTGGTTACCAGAACGTTTATCGGGACCCGCACGGGTATCCTGAATGGCAACAAATGGGTATGCCCATTGACAGCATCCCGGCCGGGCAATCTCGGTCAAGCGAAGAGCCGACCACCCCTGGGCCGCTCTATGGCTGGGCTATGATCTGGACACTCCTGGGCGTCTTTGTCGGCGGCATGGCTCTGAACCTGACCCCCTGCGTCTATCCATTGATTCCGATCACCGTTTCCTTTTTCGGCGGTCAGGCCGGCCGGGGCAATCTCGTGACCCACGGTCTGTGCTATATGCTCGGCCTGGCCATAACCAACTCAACGCTGGGCGTCATCGCGGCTCTAACCGGCGGCCTGATGGGGGCTATCCTCCAAAATCCACTAGTGCTCATAGCTGTCGCAACCATACTGGTCTTTTTCGCCACCAGCCTGCTTGATCTCTGGGAACTTCGGCTTCCGGGCGGTCTGACTCAGGCGGCGGCAAAATCTTACTCGGGATACTTCGGCAGTCTGTTTATGGGCCTGACGTTGGGGGTGGTCGCGGCGCCGTGCATCGGCCCGTTCATTCTGGGATTACTCACCTGGGTGGCCGGCCTGGGCAGCCCCTGGATCGGGTTTCTCGTCTTTTTCACTTTAAGCCTGGGCTTAGGATTCCCTCTCTTCTGCCTGGCCGTCTTCTCCGCACAACTCGACAAGCTCCCCCGTTCGGGAGGCTGGATGCTTTGGACCAGGAAGCTGATGGGCTGGGTCCTGATCGGTCTGGCGGTTCACTTTATCAGGCCCATTTTGCCTGAATCCGCAGAAGTATTTCTCATGGCCGGGGTGGCCCTGGCGGCGGGGCTGCACCTGGGCTGGATTGACCGGAATCAGGCTGATTTTAAAGCCTTTGCCGAGATGAAAATGGTCGCTGGTGTCGCCGGCTTCATTCTGGCCACCTTTATCATCACCTCCTGGGCCATGCACGGTCCGGGGGTTGCCTGGAAGCCCTACTCGAACGTCGTCCTACAGGCGGCCCAAAGATCACATAAACCGGTCATCATTGATTTCTACGCCACCTGGTGCACTCCATGCCGGGAACTCGAAGAGGTTACGTTCCATGACGCGGCGATTGTCAACCAGGCGGAAAAAGACTTTATCATGATCAAGGTCGATGTGACTAAAGGCGGTAATCCGGTACACGAACAGTTGCTGCAGCAGTACGGGGTAAAGGGCGTTCCCACCATCGTCTTCCTGAACAAAAAAGGGACAGAAAGGCACGACCTGCGCCTGGTCGATTACCTCCCGCCCAGTCAATTTATCGGCCGGATGGTTGAGTTAGGGAAATCGGACAATTGAGAAGAAGAAAACGAGGCGAAATCACAGGTAATTTTATGGAGAGGCGGTGGTGCGCTTTTTCCGGGGGGAGGTGGCAAGAACGCCCATTCGCGGCATAACACCCCGTCCTATTCACCACGTCTTGGGGATCGTGATGGAGAACCTGGTGCCCTCCCCTTCTCGGCTGTAAACAGTGATGAAGCCGTGGTGCGCTTCGAGGATACTCTTAACGATAGGCATACCCAGGCCGGTGCCGCCTTCATCGGAAAATGAACAAAATGGCTCAAAAAGCTCATCCAACACTTCTGCGTTCATCCCCACACCGGTGTCGGCCACCTCGCAGATAACCGCTCCGTCATCTTCCCAGGCTTTGATGGAAAACCTTCCGCCCTGAGGCATGGCCTTGTAAGCGTTGGTGGCCAGGTTGGTGAACATCCGGTGCATCCGGTATTCATCCATTATCACCGGTTCCGTAACCCGGACCTCAATGACAATGGAGATACCCCGCTCTTTAAACCCGGCCGCCAGTGAATCAGACCATGTGGTTAAGAATTCGGCAAACATCACCGGGGCTAAATTGACCCGGACGACCCCGCGGGAATAATCCAAGAGATCATCCGCCAGCCGGTTCAACCGGTCGGCTTCACTGATAATCATCTTGGCACTGCCCGTGATCTCTTCTTTGTCATCGGGATAGGCCAGGATTAAGCCGGCGTAACCACGCACCGAAGTCAGTGGATTCCGAAAATCGTGCAGGATCAACGAGGAGAACTTACCCAGATTGGACAGCCGTTCGGCGCGAAGCAGCTCATCTTGTGCTTCCCGCAGGTCTTGATAGGCTTTTTCCAGTTGCCTGTTCTTTTCTCTGAGATGATTGATGAAGACATGATTGCTGCGCCGGACAATGGCTGATACGGACCTCATGATCGACAAGGCTGCAGAACTGTGTTCTTTAAGAATACTGATAAAATCGGTCCGGCTCATGGACAGGAGAGTCAGGGCTTCTCTGGCCACCACGGTGGCGCTGCGGGGAAGATCGTCCACCAGGGCTAATTCACCAAATGTATTTCCCCGGCGGCAGACGTTTAAGAGTTCCCGGTCGGGTGAACCATAATCCCTCCAGACGTCTACCGCTCCCTCCAGAATGATGAAAAAGGTTTCCCCTTCTTCGCCCTCTTCAAAGATTATCTTCCCGGCTTCATATCTCCGGGTCCGGCATTTTTGACAGATCGCCTCAATATAATCATCGTCAAGAGTTTCTAACGGAAATATTTCTCGAAACAGATCAATATATTCTTGTTCGAGTCCCATAGGCGGCCTATCTCGGGATGGGATTAATTGAGGCAGTCCATCACAATCCATCGCAACAAGGTCATTAGAAAAAGATATGAACGTAACTCGAAATCGTCTTTCGTCTAGACCTTAAAGCGGGCCACCATAGCACCGAGGCCGTCGGCGACCCCGGAGACCTGGGTGGCTGCCTCCCGGGCCTTTTCTGCAGCGCCCAGGGTGTCCGCGGCGGAACGGGCCACCTGCCCGATATTCTGCGTAATATGATTGGAGACTTCCGCACCTTGGGCGGCCTGATCCGCGGCCTGGCCGGAGAGAGTGGCGGAATGAGCGGCATTCTCGGCCAAGTCGCAACTCACCGCTGTCTGCTCTTCCACGGCCGCGGCGATAGTTGTGGTGATATCGTTGATCTCTCTTATCTGGCTGATGATATCGTTGATGCTCTTGACCGCCTTATCAGAGTTCATCTGGATGGCGTCAATCATCTTTTGGATGTTGTCCGTTGAATCTGTGGTTTGTTTGGCCAGTTCCTTGACTTCGTTGGCCACCACGGCAAAGCCCTTTCCGGCTTCACCGGCTCTTGCGGCTTCAATGGTGGCATTCAGCGCCAACAGCTTGGTTTGTTCTGCAATATCTACGATGGCTCGGGTAATGGAGGTAATTTCGCTGGAGTTTTTGCTCAGTTCATCCACGATGTGACCGGTCTGGTCAGCCAGCACCGCAGCTTCACCGGTCCGCGTCGCCGCGCTGTGGGTGTTTTTGGATACTTCGCTGAATGAGGCGCTCAGTTCTTCGATGGCCGTGGCGATGGTATTCATCCTGGCCGTGACTTCATCCGTAGATGAGGCGATCGTGTTCATATTGTTTTGCATCTGTTTAGCCCCGGCCGCAGTTGACTGGGAGCTATCGGCCATATGGCCGGCTTCGGTGGCCACTTCTTGGGAAACAACCGTCAACACCCCGGACGCGGTCTTCAATTGCTCCGCCTGGTCGGCGATGAGTTTGACCATCCGGCGGATTCTGAGGACAAAACAGTTAAACCAGGCGGCCAGTTCATCTAACTCGGTGGTCACGGATTTTTGGTAGACTTCCTTGCAGTAAGTGCAGTCTTTGATGCTGCCGCTGACCACCTTAGGACATTTCGGATCTTGGGACATAGAGCCGGATTCAGTCCAACATGCCGTCTCCTTCCCATATGAGGGGCAGCCGGATTGGTTGCAGTTAATGATCTTAGAGCAATTCAAGTGGTCCAATTTTAACTGTTTAGTTAAATCTCCTTCACCCAAGGCGATATCCTTGAGCATGGCCACGGTGTTCTTGACCGGCCGGGTAATGCTCCGGGTAATTCCTAAGGCGATGATGATCCCGGCCACGACCGAGATAAGCAGCCCAAGGACCATCACCGTGGACACCGCCATCAGGGCAACGGCCGCCGCCCCCGCCGCCTTAACCGTCTCGGACATCCCCTTTTCCGCCATGTCCTTGGCTTCAATCAAGAGCCGGTTGCTCACCTCCCGCCGCTTTCGGTCCAGGGCGTCTTGAGCCGAAAAATTGTTGACCAGTTCCGTTAAGGTATTCTTGTAAGTACTGGAAGCTTTGATGATGTTGTCGATGTTCCTGAGGTTGGCTTCCCGCCGGGTAATCGGCCGCAGCCGGTTCATGTTGGCTTCAACGATTTCAAAATTTTTGAAGGTCTCTTGGACGACACCGGGGTCCCGGGTGGCCAGGAAGGTGACATAAGTCTGCTTCACCAGGTTCCCCACGTCCGACACCTGATTGACCATAATAATCTTGTCCACCCGCTCCGTGAGCAAGGTTGCGCTCAGTCCGGCGGCGATATCTTTCTTCATCAAATCAAGGTGCGTTTCCAGGAAGGCTTCGGAGTTCTTGATGTAGATGGCGGCGGCTTCGTCCAGAGTCTGCCGGATCCTTTTTGCGTCTTTATGTTTTTCTGCGGTGGCCTTGACCAGCTTCTCATACTCCCAAACCAGGTTCTCAGCCCGCCCCGCCGCCTCTTTAAGATTGCCCAGACGTCCTGATTTTGCGGCCAGATCCTTGGCTTCCCCAATGAACTTCTTGACACTTTCCAGGTTCCCCCAGGTCTCATCCAAAAAACTCTTTTCACCCGACCGGGCGTAACCCCGCATGCTGAACATGGCCGCAGACCAATATCTCTCCAGATTATTCGCCACCCCCACTTCCGGGACATATTCCGTGGCCAGGGTCGTGGCTTTAATTTTTACTTGTTCCATATTCCAAAATGCGACGCCGCCCATGATTAGCGAAATTAAAATCAGAGCTCCAAAGCCCAGAGCCACTCTGGCACCCAACTTCAGTTTCTTCATGTTCTCTCCCTCTTGATATACTCATAATGGATTACCATGGACAAGCCCATTGCCACCTGGTCACATTCTTCAGTTTCTTGGTGGAACATCTGCTTGGATGATGGTCCTTCCAAACGAAAGGTTTTGCTTTCCGTCATCTCGAACGAAGGTTGAGGATCTTAAGATTTCTCGTTTCTCTCAAAACGAAGGTGATAAACCAACTAAAAATATCTATTTTGCCATTTTTAAAGAATGATTTTGGCTTTGCCATTTTTGACTATTGTAAGGTTTGGACCCGGACTGAGATATGTCAATTTAACATTATTGTCATAATCAAAAAAAATCAAGCCAAAACCATGCTATGCCGGTCACTATTTTTGAATCTGGTTTATTCTGCGCCCCACAGCCAGGCCGGCCGGCCGTCACAACACAAGCCTTAATTCCAACATCCCGGAAAAGACAGGCCCATAGCAGACTCGGAGAAAAGAAGGGCTCGCATAGATTTAATAGGATATCTGAACAAACCGGTTCGCCCCATGCTCATGCGCCTTTTGCTTTTTCTTTGACCACCGGAACCCGGTATAAGGCTGGAGATCAAGCCGTTCAGAAATGTTGAATCACCGACAGCAGAACCATGTGCTGGTCCACGTCGGTGGTGGCGTCTGGAACTTGGAACAAGATGTTTCGGGCCTCGCGGCCCCACCGATATTGATAGGCCACGTCGAAGACCACGTCGCCAATCATGACCCCGCTGCCCAGGCTGAAGCCGTAGAAAGGGTTGACTGTGCCCTGAGCCGGTTGAGGATCATAGAAAATTCCGGCCCGAGCGGGGATAATGGTTTTTTCTAGGATGAATAGATATTCACCGCCGATTCTGATCTGGTGGGTGGCCGGAACATCTGCCAGGCTTTGGGGGAGGTCGGCGATGGGGCTGAAAACGTTTCCATGGGAATCACGCATCAGGTGTTGCGCCCATTCCGTCCTGTAAATATCGGCCGATAAGGTCAGCCTATCCGAAAGGCGGAAGGCCGTCCCCAAGCCGTAAGACAGAGGGAAGTCCAGTTCAATGTCTTCGTCATTCATGTCCGTCTTCGACGGAGCGGGTGGATCAATGAATTGATCGGCCGACTTAAAGGTCCGGGTTAGTTTCATGGTAAAAGGGGTCTTGACCACCGCTCCGAGGGTAAACCATTTGTTCACGTTCCAGAGTGCGCCGAGATGATAGTTGATCCCGAACAAGTCATGATATCGTTCTTCATAGACCGTGGCGGTCTGTTGGGTGAACTTCCCAGGAAAGGTGACCTCTGAGGTAAAGGATAGCTTTCTGGTCCAGTCATTTTTCCAGAACAGTTTGTCCGTCCACACATTAACCGCCACCCCCAGTGAAAATCCACTTGTAATCTCTACGGCAAAAGCCGGAGAAAGCGCCCTTAGGCTGCCTCGTCCTTCAAAGGTGTAGGCCGCGCGGGAAATGAAAGGATCGCCACCAATGACGCCCTCTTGTTTATAATTATACTTAATGTCTTTGTTCAGATCATAAAGGTTTTGAAAATTTAGCGAAACAACCATGTTTCGTTCCAAAAAATAAAACGGATAGGCCGCGCTCAGGTAATTAAGATCCACATTGTTAAAGCTGTTCCGGCCATTGGACTCCGGATGTTCTCGCGAAGAATTGATCTCTGTTTGCCACCAACCCGCACCGACAATAGATATCTCGGGCCTCTCCAATTGAATCAAGCCGCCCGGGTTCCAGGAAGCCGCGGTGGCGTCATCGGCCACGGCAATAAATGCCCCCCCCATTCCCATGGCCCGGGCGCCGGAGCCGACCGGGTTGGGCGAAGAGGCTATGTGCATGGAAGGATTGACCTGGGCTTCAGCCGGGAGGATGTTCCAAACCGCCACAATATAGCCTAACCCCAAGGCCAGCATCAACACCTCCAGACCGCGGCTCGGGAGGCGCCCGGCGAAGGCTGAGCACCCCCTAACAGGTTTATCCCCCAACCCTAATTTCGTTTCTACCTGTCTCATGTCCACCCCTCACAGCGATTCCCATCGACTCTATTAGGGCTATTTAAACGAGAAAGAAACCTTGGAAGCATCTCCAATCAACTGACTCTTTCCAGGCAGGGTAAGTTGCATCTGCCAGGCATAATCTCCGGCGGGAAGAGCCGGAAGAATCAGGTTTTCAAAAGGCGGCAAAATAAAATTCACAATGTTAAGGCCCTTGGGAAATAGCAAATTAGACACCACCGGCTTTGCCGTGGGAGAAAAGCCAGGATAATATAGGGTCGTGCCGGTGGGGAGACTAATTGAGATGTAGACGTCGGCGTTGATGTCGGGCGACTGATTGGACACATTGGCACTTAATGTCATCGGTGTGCCGGCGGAAAAGGTGGTCCCGTTCAGACCCAGGCCGTATTGGGGGACGGTAGGGTTCAAAACTAAATCGATTTCTTGGACGGCGCCGGTGTCAATCACAATTCCGGTCTGGGTCGTGCCCTGGTAATTGGTTAAGCTGTAGCTGACATCAGCCTTGCCCGCGGGCGCGGTGATGAAATAGAGACCGTCGGTGGTAAATCCATGGGCCCCGATAGTGGTATCCACCGCCACTCCGGTTAAACGCTGGTTGGTAAAAGCATCCGTCACCAGACCGCCCAGGACCCCGGTGCCGCTTCCTTTGGCTACAGTCCAGAAATTGACGGCGTCGCTGCAGTCGGTTTTAACGCTATAAGTGTATTTGCCCGCGGCGGCCTGGGGCACACTCACTTCCGCGTCGCCGGATGAAACATCTACGGTCTGATAAAGGGAGCCATCAGGTTTATAGATTGTAGCCAGGGTCTTGCAGGCCGCCCGTCTGGTCGCGGAATTAGTTACCGGCGGGTGTAAGCTGATATGAACCGTCAGGGTTTGCCCGGTGATCTGATTGCTGAAATCACCACCGACCGGCGCGGCCGAGGTAACCGCAGCCGTAGCCTGGTGACCTATGGACAGGGTGACTGGAGCGCGGTCGGTAAATCCCATCTTGTCCAGCGCGGGGATGACGATGTTTTTCGAGCCCACCGAAGTCCCCTTCTTGGCCGTAATGGTCGTGCCATAACTGTGGCTGGGGACCGGAGTTGGGGCTGGAGTCATCGGATTGTCTGAATTGTCATTCTGATATCTTTGTCTTCCGTTCTGGCCGTCGGAGTCGAACATTATGGCGGGCAACGGCTCGTATGGATTTCCGCCGATGGGCGAGAGATCGGCCGTAACCTGGGCAATCGCGGCCACCCCATTAGGATGGGAGACGGTCACCGTTAATTTGGACTGAGTGACTTCGTCATCCAGGATGCTGTTCGGGTTGGCGATTACGGACGAGAGGGAGGGCTTAATCGGGGTGAGCACCATCGTCATTTGAATGACTTGCCCGGCAGAGACGGCAGCATTCGCCGATCTGGAGATGTATCCGGGCGCCTTAAACGTTACCAGGTAGATCCGGGGCGACAACCGAAAAAAGAAACTCCCGGCCGTATTGGTGAGTTGCACAAAATTGCCCACGTCTGTGGAGACATTGGCCCCCATGATGGGCAGCCCCGTGGCTCCGTCCCGGACCACCCCAAGTAACTCGCCATAACCGGCCGGAAGGGTCGTGCTTGTCGTGGCCGAGGTCGTAGTCGTGGTGGTCGTAGTCACCGTCGTCGTGGTCACCGTAGTCGTGGTTGTGGTTGTGGTTGTTTGGGTGGTGGAAGTGGTGCTGGGAGTCGTATTGACGGTAGTCGTGGTAGTTGTTTTGGTGGTGGTCGTCGTGGTCCCGGTCGTGGTCGTGGGAGCACCATCTTGGGTGATGCTCGCATAAAGGTATCCGGCAGTGGTCGCAGCAATGATTGTCCCGGTGCGCGGAGAGGAGGAAGTATTGGGTCCCACGGTAAAACCTGCGCTGCCACTGGAACTGCCCCCGCCCAAGGCGCTGATCCAGTCAACGTCGGAGGATATGGACCAGAAGCAACCGCCGCCTCCCGATTGCATCACGATCATGTTGACCTGCCCCTGGCCCCCGATATATGGAAAATTGGAGGAAGAGACCGAGCCCTGATAGCTGCAATTGATGAGCGTGGTCGTCGTAGTCGTATTTAATATCGAGGCATCCTGGGTGATGGTCACACTGGGCGCGCCTGCGGTAGTGGAAAAGGTGATGGCGCCGGTGCGCGGATAATTGGAAGAGGTATTGGGGTAAACGTAACCCATGTTGAGATCACTTGCATGGACCTCCTGCCCGGTGGAGATCAAGATCACACAAGTCACCATAGCCAACAACATCAGCAGGCCATACCTTGGAGATGTTTTCATCCTATCCTCCCACCCAGTGAAGTCTCTGAAAAAGATCGGATTAGTTTGATTGTGATACGAACTGAAAAGGCGACTGAAAGATGATGGGCGCGACGAATGGCCACTCCCGACACCGGTCGCAGGCCGCCTTTTGGGGGTAAGTATAACCTTATATCAACCGTTAGGCAAAGGAAAAATAGTTGTGAGCCGGTTCAACCGGTGAGTTTACAGCCGGGATGGCCAACTGAGGATACCTTTAGTTATATCTTATGAAACTGGTTTAAAATTAACATTGCCCGGCATCGTTGGTCTGAACATAATCATAGCCGGGAAGACCAAAACAATGTATAGTCAGGCTAGACTTAGAACGTTCATAATCGTCTCGTTTCGATAAGGCTCAGGGCCGACCCGGACCAAGATTTCCCGCTTCACTCCGGTAAATTAAACGGACGATATTTCTTCTTTGCCTTATTGCACAAAAGGAGGCTTAGGATGCAGCAGATGAGACGGCTGGTGATGGGGATTCTTTTCTGGGTCATGACCGGCATGATTGGGCCGATGTCTATGCCGGCCTCCGCGGAGGATAAGCCCGAAGGGGAAAAACCCCGGTATGGCGGAGAACTGGTCGTTGCCCTGGAGGCCGGCCCGGCTCATCTCAATCCGGCGATCTCTTCAGGTCTGTTCACCGGGTTGCCGGCCGCGCAATTATTTGCCAGTCCACTCCGATATGACGAAAAATGGCAGCCGCAACCATATCTGGCTGAAAAATGGGAGGTCTCACCTGATGGACGGGCAGTGACCTTACATCTGGTCAAGGGCGCCACCTTTCACGACGGCCGACCGATTACTTCAAAAGACGTCGAATTTTCCATCATGACCGTGCAAGCCTATCACCCCTTCAAAAGCATGTTTGCGGCCGTGGAAAAGGTAGATACTCCCGATCCATGGACTGCGATCGTCCGGCTGAGAAAGCCGTCGCCGGCTATCCTGATGGCCATGTCACCTGTTTTGCTCCCGATCATTCCGCAGCATATCTATGGTGACGGCCGAGATATCCGAACCCATCCGGCCAACCTGGCCCCGGTCGGCTCCGGGCCGTTCAAATTTGTCCAATTCGTTCCCGGCCAACAAATCGTCCTCGAAAAATATAATGATTTTTTCATAAAGGGACGTCCCTACCTGGATAAAATACGCTACAAGATATTCCGGCATCCTGAACTTGAAATGCCTATGTCTCTGGAGGCCGGAGAATCACACATAATTTTCTCTTCCAATATTGACGACTTTCAAAGGTATGAAAAAGATCCGGGGCTGGTGGTGACATCAAGTGGGTACAAAGGATTGGGCGCCCTTTTCTGGCTGACCTTCAACCTTCAAAGAAAACCTTTTAATGATCTGCGGGTCCGGCAAGCCGTCGCCTATTGTATCGATCGTGATTTTATTGTCCAAACACTGCTAAAAGGAACTGCTCAAAAGGCCACCGGGCCGATCAGCCCGGACAGTCCCTTTTATTCCACCGCTGTGGAACAATTTGGGGTGAATATTGATAAAGCTAATAAATTGTTGGATGCGGCCGGTTACCCCCGGGATGCCGGCGGCCGAAGGTTCCAGGCGGCTATTGATTATCCCTCCGAGGGGAGTATCTTTGTATCTTTTTCCGAATACCTGCGCCAGGATTTACTACGTAAAATCGGTGTCGAGTTGATCATTTCCAAATTCAAGGGTTATTCCCAATGGGCCGATAATATTTCCAACGGCCGGTTCGACCTCAGCCTGGACGTCGTTTTTAACCGGGGTGATCCCGTGATCGGAGTGCATCGGACCTATGACTGCGATAATATCAAAAAAGGACTGATTTACTCCAATAACCAAGGCTATTGTAATCCCGAAGTCAACCGCCTGATGGAGGCGGCCGGCGCCGAGATGGATTTTGCCAAACGCAAAGCACTGTATGCCGAATTTCAGAGAGTGGTGGTCGGAGATCTACCCATATATTATTTATTCAAAATTCCTCATCGGACTATCTATCAAAAGAATTTGGCCGGAATTGACGACAACATTTGGGGAGCATTAAGTCCCATGGATCAGGTTTATTGGTTGAAGAAGCCCTAAGGAAATTTTGACTACGCCAATGGTCAGTAGTTGACAGATCATGATTTAATCCGCAGATTACGCAGATTTACGGCAGATTAAAAAAGATGAATGATCGCAGGCGGCTGTGCCTCTTATCCATCTGCGTTCATCTGCGCCATCTGCGGATACATTTCTGCTTCCCAATTAATTAAACTCGTCGAACTCAGATAGATATAGGAAAAAAGATGGCGCGAATCAAACTAGGCATTGCCTCGAAGGTTCTGGCCGGGCTGACCGTGATGACCCTGGTGACCCTGGTCTCCGCCGGCCTGGCCGCGATCGCGTTCACCCAATTCAACCAAAGCTTCACCGATATCTCCCGGCGCAAACTTCCCGCCCTGGTCGGGGCCTCAAAACTCATCCGAGAAAGCGAACGGATTATCGCCAATGCTCCGGATATCATCGTGGCTCAGAATCAATTTATCCGGGCCAATTTAGCCAGAGATATCGAGGAGAAAATCAACCAAAAGGACAAATTCATCAGGCCGCTGCGGGAGGCCGGAGTTGAATCGAAGGCGCTTGAGGTTCTGTCCAGGCAGTTCGACCTGGTTTTTGCCAACCTGAAAACACTGATTGATATCACCGATAACCGTCTCAAAATCGAATTTCGAACCCGGCAGATTTTCATCAGGCTCTATCGGATCACTCAAACAATGGGCGCACCCGGCCAAGACCCCTGCTTTAACTACCCCCCGGTTTCGCCCCGACCCTTACCTGACAAATCCACTCTTTTATCTTCGACGCCCGGTGACTGCCAAGAAGATCTTATGAAATTTGATCTTTGGCGTGAGACGGTTAATCGAGCCAATGCCACCTTGCTCTATCTGGATGTGGTGACAAACAAAAGTGAGTTAGATGATCTCAAAGGAGAATTTACCTCCTTGCAGACGGAAGCGGATCAAACCTGGCAGGCCTTGCCGGCAAGAATCAAAGCCGCAGCCCGGCCGATTCACATGGAGATTTTCAACTACGGTACCGGAAAAGAAAATATTTTTACCCTCAAAGAAAATTTGATCGCCCTACAGCAGCGCATGGAAGATAATCTAATTGAAAACAAATTCTTGTCGGCGGAATTGGCCGAAATGGTCAACCAAATCTTCTCCGGTGTTCAAGGCGATGTGTTTAAGCAACATCACCTGTTTGATCGCGCCGTGGGACGTCTTATCATCATGTTGATCGCCATTCCGATGCTGGGTCTGGTCAGCGCCGTGGCCATCTACTTCTATATCAGACGGTCGGTTATCGCCCGAATTATAGGTTTGAAGGAGTACATGCGCGGCCTGGTGGAAAACCGGGCTGTTCCGATCCCCACCAGCGGCCGAGATGAAGTGGCGGATATGGCCGAATCGGTGAATTATTTCATTACTGAAATCAACCACCGGGAAAAAAAGATGAACCAGGCCAAACAAACCGCTGAGGCGGCCAACCGCGCCAAAAGCGAATTCCTGGCCAATATGAGTCACGAAATTCGGTCTCCCATAAATGGGATCATCGGCAGTATAAACTTATTGAACGACACCTCCCTGACCGAGGAGCAACTTGATTATTTAGATATGGCCGGGACAAGCGCCTCTCATCTTCTGGATTTAATCAATGATATATTAGACTTATCCAAAATTGAGGCCGGCCGGGTGGAACTGCTGGATGTCAACTTCAGTTTACCGGAGCTGATACATCGAGTGTTCCTGATTATCCGTCCCAGAGCCGATGAGAAACTTCTCCAATTAACGTGCACGGCGGCCGAGCAAATTCCCTTGTCCCTTTATGGAGATGCCGGCCGGCTGCGTCAAGTGTTCATCAATTTACTGGGCAATGCCGTCAAATTCACGGAAACCGGCCAAATTGATTTAGACATCCAGGCCGAAGAGACCACCGAAACCCGGTGCAAACTTCATGTCCAGGTCCGAGATACCGGAATTGGAATCCCGGCCGGAAAAATTACATCTATCTTTGATCCGTTTGAGCAAGTCGATATCTCCTACAACAAAAAATATGAAGGGACCGGTCTAGGGCTGGCCATCTCTAAACAAATCGTGGAGCTGATGAACGGCGCCATCTGGGTGGAAAGTAATCATCCCGGGCCTGGGGTCACATTCCATTTCACGGCCTGGCTGAGCATCGGGACAGAGGAACCCAGGCTGCACGTGCCGGAACCAGGGGCCGCAGCCGGCGTCGGCAAACAGCCCTTAAAAATTCTGTTTGTAGAAGATAACTACATCAACCGGAAAGTAGGTTCCAAGCTTTTGGCCAGATTGGGACACACCGTCGAAATCGCGGTGGACGGACATGAAGCTGTTGAAAAAATTTTTCTCCAAAAATACGATTTGGTTCTAATGGATCTCCAAATGCCGGTAATGGACGGATTAGAGGCGACCAGGGTGATCAGAGAAAAGGAGAAGCAATCGGGAAGGTATATCCCGATCATTGCCATGACTGCCTCAGTGATGAAGAGTGATCGAGAACTTTGTCTAGCCGCCGGTATGGACGACTATATCGGTAAACCATTTGATCTGGGCGAGCTTACTGCGACGATCAACAAGTTTAGCCGGATGTCCGATTCCGAGATCGTCATCGACAACATTCAGAAGACATCCCAACCTCGGGACAAAGTCATAGATATTGATGACGTTACCGCCCGGTCTTTAGGCGATTTGGCCTTGGTTAGAGAATTTGTAGTGATATTCCTTGACGGTTGTGATAAAGATCTAGATAGTATCAAGCAGGCGGTGCATCTTGGAGATCCTGAAAAGTTGGAATTCTGCGCCCACCGTTTCAAGAGTGCTCTAGGGGACGTTGCGGCTTACAGGGCGGTCGATTTGAACGCCGGGTTAGAAAAAATGGCCCGGGCCGGCAAGTTGGCCAAGGTAGAAGAAACGTATATGGAATTAGAAGAAGAAGTCGGTCGGGTCAAGGCCGCTTTGGCTGACTTCCTTAAGGGGTTCGAGGAGTGACGATGATCAGTTACACCATCTATGTCATCGATGACGCACCTACTGCTCGAAGGAAAATAACCTTAGCTCTCGAAAACGATTACCGGGTCAAAGGTTTTGAGACTGCAGAAGCGGCCATTGAGACCATCCAGACCGAGCCGCCCGACCTGGTGCTGCTTGATATTGGGCTACCGGGAATGAGCGGGATCGAGGCGCTAAAGAAGATCAAGGCCATCAACTCAGATACCCTGGTTATCATGATAACCGCATCCGAAGAGATAACTACCGTAATTTCTGCGATGAAATTAGGTGCTTATGATTATCTGCTGAAGCCGCTGCACCTCGACGCCTTGTTGGTGACCTTGCGGAACGCCCTGGATACTATCCGGATGCGTAAGGAAATTCAGTTACTTCAAGAGAAGCTGATCGAGGAGAATCTGCCCTGCCTCATCGGCGAGAGCAACGCCATCCAGAACGTTATAGAGCTGGTCTCAAAAGTCGCCCAGAGCCGGAACACCTCGATCCTGATCACGGGTGAAACCGGGACCGGTAAGGAACTCCTGGCCAGCGCCATTCATTATAAGAGTCCCTGTTTTAGAGGACGGTTTGTTGTGTTTAACTGCGCCTCCTTGCCTAAAGACCTGGTGGAAAGCGAACTTTTTGGGTATGAAAAGGGGGCTTTTACAGGTGCTAAGCCCTCCGGAAAAAAAGGACTGGTGGAACAAGCGGCCAATGGGACTTTATTCTTGGATGAACTGTGCGAATTGAGTCAGGAGGCCCAGGCCAAACTGCTCCGTTTTCTAGAAAGCGGAGAATATTATCGGGTTGGCGGTGTTACCAAGCGGAAGCTCGAAACCCGAGTTGTCTCCGCGACCAACAGGGACATCAATGACTTGATGGATAAAGGCGTTTTTCGCCGTGATCTTTACTACCGGCTGGCCGTGGTCAGGATAGATCTTCCATCCTTAAATGACCGCCGCGAAGATATCCTCCCCCTGGCCAGATATTTCTTGGTGGAATTTAACCGGAAATTGGGGAAGGGGTTCACCGGGATTTCAATGGAAGCCGAAAAGGCGCTGGAGTCCTTCACCTGGAAGGGGAATGTAAGAGAATTGAGAAACCTGATCCAAAGAAGCGTCTTGTTCAACGATGGCCCGGAGCTGACCCTGGAACATCTTGACCTGGGAAAAAAGAGACCAGAAGAACCGGATCTTCTTAACGCCTTTCCCTGCTCCATCCCGCCTGCCGGGATCGACCTTACGGCCACGTTGGGAACTATTGAAAAATACTACATTGAAGAGGCCTTCAAGATATCCCAAGGTAACGAAAGTCAAGCGGCCAGAATGCTTAATATTAATTATTATACCCTGCGCCACCGCCGGAAAAAGCTCTTCCAAGAACGATGATCAATCAATTGGGGCGACATTTTCTCCTCCTGGATGGATGACTATGAAAGATATCTCTGTTCAAGGCGTCCAAAACTGATTATTTTGCACATACCCAACCCGGCGGAGGATCGGCCGCCCAACTCACTTGTTGGCAAATTCGCACACCCATATTGTGTAAATTTGCCATGTAGCGATGCTCCGCTCAAAATGATAGCCATCAACTCACTGAAACCTCAGCTAAACCTAACAATCAGTTTTCTTGTTTATATTGGCATAGTTATTGCTGCATAATAATAGTTTAAAAGTTCGATAGGCTATCGGCCATAACCTGAAATTAAATCCACCATTCAAATCGACCGGAAAAGTTTTACCCGTGTGAAAAAACTCGTAACCTTCCGTGTCGCAGCCGAGGGTAGTTTGAGATTCTCAGCTTGGAGGAGAAGTTATGATAGGATTTGAAGCTCTGGCTAAGCAGGTCGACGTGTTGACTGAAGCGGGTCAGGAACAATCGCCTGGCTCCCCGGTGAGTAACGATGACCGCCCGAAAGATACCCACCTCCATGTGGCTGATGATAGCCAAACCTCGGTCATTGTATCATTTTTAGTCAAAGATGGGTATATCACGGATGAACAGTTTGGTTATGCCCGCCGGGTCCATGGAAAGTTGAATTCCCGCCGATCTTTGCTCAGTGTTATCAAAGAATTGAACTTCATTACCACCGAACAACTCCGGGAGAGCCTTAGGCGGAATCTGGTGTCCTTAAGAATCGGGACCCTGCTGGTGGAGCTGGGCTATCTGACTGAAGACGACATCAAATCCGCTCTGGCCATACAACAATCGGCTCCAGTCAAGAAGCGGCTGGGCGACGTCTTAGTCGAGGCTAATTTTATCAGTGAGCAAAAGCTGGTGGAGACACTGGCCTTCCAGCTCGGTTTTCCCCAAATCGAACCTTTACTATCGGAAATAGATAGATCGCTCTTGCCCCGAGCCCTTATCAAAAATTTCAAGCAGAACAACTTTATCCCCGTCTCCAAAGAGAACGGCCAAGTCACGGTGGTTTTCGCCGACCCCACCGACCAGCGGGATGTCGAGGCGGCGCAGCAGTTGTTCGGTAAGAACATCATTCAAGCCATTGCCTCTCGAAGAGCCATTTCAGAACTTTTGATCGGTTATGAGCGCAGCCTGGTGGAGGTGATCGGCCCGGCCCCGGCTGAGGACTCGGCGGTGGCCATCGTGAATCAAATATTGCAAGAGGCCATAATTGAAAATGCCAGTGATATCCATATCGAACCCTTCCGGGATAGGCAGCGGGTCCGGTTCCGCCGGGACGGTGTCTTAGTCCATCACAAATATATCAGCGCCGACTTGGCCAATTCCATGGTTAGCCGGCTCAAGGTCATGGCCGAAGCAGACATCTCGGAGCGAATGCGTCACCAGGACGGCCGGTTCCTGTACGAAGATCTGAAAACCGGGCGCAGCGCCGATATCCGGGCCTCCTTTTTTGTGACCATATATGGGGAAAAGGTGGTCATGAGGCTCTTGAGTAAGCAGCAATCGGTGCTCAGCCTGAAAGACATCGGGATGGCCAACAAGATGCTGGACCGGTTCAGCGCCGACGCCTTGGACATGCCCAGTGGGGTTATCTTGATTACCGGCCCCACCGGCTCGGGAAAAACGACCACCTTGTACAGTTGCGTGGCTTATCTCAACGATGTCAACACCAGCATTATCACGGCTGAAGAACCGGTGGAATATGTAGTCGACGGAATTTCCCAGTGCGCCATTAACCCCAAAATCGGCCGGACTTTTGAAGAGACCCTCCGGCATATGGTCCGCCAGGACCCGGATGTGATTATTCTAGGCGAAATCCGGGACAAGTATTCC
The DNA here is from genome assembly GCA_015233055.1 of Deltaproteobacteria bacterium. Lineage (GTDB taxonomy): Bacteria > Desulfobacterota > JADFXK01 > JADFXK01 > JADFXK01 > JADFXK01. Next base: position 12,214 of record JADFYN010000011.1, on the reverse strand, counting down.
GCCGACACGGCCATTCAAGCGGCCCTCACCGGTCACAAAATCCTGAGCACTTTTCATACTGAAGATTCCATCGGCGGGCTGCTCCGGCTGTTGAATATGGACATTGAGGCGTTTCTTATTTCCTCCACCGTCGTATCGGTTCTGGCCCAGCGTTTGATCAGACGAATTTGTCCCCACTGCGCCGTAGACTATACCCCCACGCCCAGTGAATTACGACGGATTAATTATGCTCATCATGATATCACCGGGGCGACGTTCAAAGTCGGCCAGGGATGTCGAAGTTGCCGGTTTACCGGATACAAAGGACGAATCGGGGCGTTTGAATTATTAATCTTGAACGAGATAGTAAAAGATGCTATATTAGCTAAAAAGACTTCTTATGAAATCAGAAGGCTAAGTATCCAAAGCTCGGGCTTGGTGACCTTGCTCGAAGATGGTCTGGCTAAGGCGGCCAGCGGGCAAGCCTTGTTGCATGATGTCATCCGACTCTTGCCTCGCTTAATGAAACCTCGGCCCATTCAGGAAATAAGACGTCTGTTGGGAGACGAATAACCATATGTCGATACCGAAACCATTGCTTCAGAGCGTTCAAGAAAAGTTAGACGCTGACGGATGGCAGTTGCCTATATCACCGCCGGTGGCTGCCAAGGTCCAAGAGACGATTAACCAGGGAAACTTCCAGATACAGAATCTATCCCGGTTGATTATGATTGATCAATCCTTGACCTGTCAGGTGCTGCGGGAGGCTAACTCCGGCTTCTTCGCCGGGTTAAGACGAGTTACCAGTCTTGATGAGGCGATCACCCGGTTGGGAAGCAATCGGATGTCCGCCATGCTTGAGGCGTCAATAAAGAAGAATGTTTACATCTCCCCGGATCAAAAAATAAATGTGCTCATGCTCGACCTCTGGCGACACTCCCTGACCTGTGCCCTGGCTTCCAGATGGCTGGCCGAAAAGGCTGATTACCCAGCCATGGCCAATGAAGCTTTCGTAGCCGGGTTGCTCCATGACGTCGGGAAGCTCTTCCTCCTCCGGGTGATGGAAGAAATTAGAATGACCGACGAACTTCATAGCGATTTATCGAAAGAATTGATTATCGAAGTGCTGCAAACACAACACACCCTTCAAGGATATAATCTCTTGTCTCGATGGAACCTGCCGGAAAAGTATTGTCATGTCGTCAGGGACCATCATGACGAAAATTTTGACGCCACCGATGTGCTGATCATTATGCTCCGGTTGGTGGATTTGACCTGCCAAAAGCTAGGGGTCGGCCTGATCAACGATCCAACCATTGTCCTGGCCAATTCCAACGAGGCCCACGTGGGTGGATTCAATGAAGTCATGCTGGCTGAGCTGGAGATTAAAGTCGAGCAGATCGTCCAATTCACGGAACGAGTCGGTACTTTCACTCCATGACCGTCTATACTCCCAACGGTCATAATTGTCCCTTTTTGATTCCGCCTCAGGGTGGCGCTTCGCTGACCCTGGGTAAGGGCGCACGCCAAACGGACGATTATGACCGTTCAAAGTTTAACCGGGATAGACCTGCCTGAAGCGACTATGATTCTATGAACACGGGGGACATAGTCATGCACCGAGTAATGATTCAACCGGCCGACTATCAAAACTGCCTTGCCGCAGTCAAGACTGCCTTCGAGCTTTTTCCTTTGGGCGTTAGGGGTAAGAAGGTTTTGGTCAAACCCAACGCGCTCCGAACTTCTAACCCCGCAGAAGCGATTGTAACCAACACGGCGGTCTTACGGGCGGTGGTCCAATGTATTGAGGAACTGAATCCCGCCAAAATTATAGTTGGGGACAATACAGGATTGTTGAGCTACGGAGCCAATGAGGACTGCTTCCGGCAGACGGGATTGTATGAGGCGTCTCTGGGGCACTACCAAAACATCGGCCTGGACGCAGTCGAAGTAAACTTCAACCCCGAATATGTGAACCGGTTGAGCATCTCACGGGCCGTGTTAGAGGCCGACGTTATCATTTCCATACCCAAGTTTAAGACTCACGGCCTGACTATCTTGACTGGCGCCATAAAAAACAGCTATGGTATCCTTCTCGGCGCCCAAAAAGCCGCATTACACAAACTGGCCGGCATCCCTGCTCAATTCCAAGAACTTATCGTAGATGTCTTTCGGCTCCGAATTCCAGATCTGTTCATCATGGACGCAGTCATTGGGATGGAAGGCAACGGTCCGGCCTCTCCCGATCTGAGATCTATCGGACAAATTCTGGCCTCGGACAATGCCGTGGCCCTGGATGCAACCATGGCCAGGATGATGGGGCTTGATCCAGGACTGCTCCGCTTTCTTAAAAAAGCCAAGGCCCTGGGCTTGGGGGACTACGATGAAACGGCCATAGAAATCATTGGAGAACTGACCCCGATCCCGGATTTCAAGCTCCCACCTTTAAGCGGAGAAGCAGTCACCCAATCCACTTTCTATCAGGAATTGATCCATAGCCGGACCTTGCTCCGGCCTAGGCCTGACCCGGAAAAGTGCACTGGCTGTGGGACTTGTTCTGAACAATGTCCGGCATCGGCCATCTCAATGGAGAGCGGATTGCCGCAAATCAATACCAACGACTGTATCACCTGTTTTTGCTGCCAGGAAATGTGCCCTGAGAAGGCCATCACTTTGAAATAGGCTCCATCATGTTGCTACCTGGTTGCTGGTGACTCGTTCCTTGTTGCTGGTTGTCCTCAACTCAACACGTAACCAGCAACGGTTAAAGAGGCGTCTCCGAGGTAATCCAGCCGGACAGGACCTCCACCTGACCGTCGGGGAGGCATTTGCCTAAATAAACAGACCGATTTCCCTGCCGTTGGGTCGGGCTGAAGGTGATGGCTCCGGAAATTCCTTGAAATTTATTAAGGGTCTCCAGTTTGGAGATCAAGTTCTCCCTGGTCACATCCTTACCACATCGTTTGATCGCTTCCACCAAAGGTTCAGCGTACAAAATTCCGGCATAAAAAAAGAGTCCCCATTTCTCATTAGGGGCATATTTTTCCTGAGCCGCATGATACTTAATCATAAGAGGATTCTTAGAGGACGGCGGCAGAGCGAAATTGGCGAAAACGACACCTGACCAAAGCCCCTTGGTTATCTGATTCATCATCGGGGCGTCGCCCAGGGTGCTTGAAGACATGAACTGTGGCTTATAGCCCAGCTTGGCCGCAGCTCCGAGCATAATGGCCGCGTGCTTGGGTAAGACATACAGAATGACCGTATCCGCACCAGATTCTTTAAGCTTAAGGCAGTGGGTAGAAAGGTCGGTATCAATGACCTCTACAGGCACTTCAGCCAAAAGCTCCAGGTTGTACTTTTTTAGTTGGGCCTTAACCCCCCTCAGCCCCTCTTTCCCGTAATCATCATTCTGAAAAAAAAAGGCCAGCTTGTTTTTCTTCATCGTCTCGATGGCATAACGGGTCAAGATGCCGGCCTCATCGACAAATTTGGGGTAAATGGCAAAAAGATATTTCGATGGAGGTGAGGTCCAGTGGGACGATCCTCCACTCGGCGCGATCCAGGGGATTTTCTTCTCAGCCAAGAAATCCTTGACGGCCATACCGCAGGCCGTCCCGACACCTCCGACGAAGGCGAAAACTCCGACATTGTCGACCAGTTCTTTGACCACCGCTTTGGTCCGGGGGGGTTGAAACCCATCGTCCCGGAGGAACAGCTTCAGTTGCCGTCCATTAACCCCGCCTTCATCATTGAGCATCTTGAAGTAGCATTCAGTCCCACGGGCTACCGCTCCCCACAATGCTGCCGGTCCTGTCTGAGGACCCCACTGTCCGATTCTGATCTCTTTATCGGTTACGCCCGTTTCTGCGGCGGCCGAACCCACCCACGCCACCGTTATCATCATAACCAGGATAAACAATCCGGCAGGCCATGTTTGGTGTAATTCTTTACTCATAGTCATGACTCCTTTCAGTAATGAGTTGATAGAGGTCTGTTGGCCGGCTTGGCGACCGGTCAACGCTCAAAAGGGGACCAAAACGGCAAGTCGGCCAGGCTTGACATTGTCCCGACCCGACTCACGAAGTTGGATCCGTCCCTTTGGGGCTTTATTGCCCTTTTCTATTCAAAAGGATCATATTTATAAAAAAAATCATCCTGTTATCCTGCCTGCGCAACACTCAATCGTTACAGAGGCATCTCCGAGGTAATCCAGCCGGACAAGACTTCCACCTGACCGTCTGGGAGGCATTTACCTAAATAAACAGACCGGCGTCCCTGCCGCTGGGTGGTACTGAAGGTGATGGGGCCGGAAATTCCTTCAAATTTATTCAGGGTCTCCAGTTTGGTGATCAGATTCTCTCTGGTCACATCCTGACCGCATCGTTTGATCGCTTCCACCAGAGGCTCGGCAAACACAAATCCAGCATAAAAAAAGACTCCCCAATGCTCATTAGGGGCATATTTTTGCTGGGCCGCATGATACTTAATCATGAGAGGGTTTTTAGAGGACGGAGGCAGAGCAAAATTGGCGAAAATCACTCCCGCCCAAAGTCCCTTGGTGATCTGATTCATCATCGGAGCGTCGCTCAAGGAGCTCGAAGACATGAACTGCGGCTTATAGCCCAGCTTGGACGCAGCTCCAAGAATCATGGCCGCGTGTTTGGGCGAAACCCAGAGAATGACCGTGTCTGCTCCAGATTCCCTCAGTTTAAGGCAGTGGGTAGAAAGGTCGGAGTCCATAACCTCCACCGGAACTTCAGCCGAAAGCTCCAGGTTGTACTTTTTCAGTTGGGCCTTAACCCCCCTCAGCCCCTCTTTCCCGTAATCATCATTCTGAAAAAAAAAGGCCAGCTTGTTTTTTTTCATCGTCTCGACGGCGTATTGGGTCAAGATGCTGGCTTCATCGACATAATAGGACTGAACGCCAAAGAGGTATTTGGAAGGAGGTAAGGTAAAGCGGGTCGATCCCGTACTCGGCCCGATCAAAGGGATTTTTTTCTCAGCCAAGAAATCCTTCACGGCCATAGTACAGGCCGTCCCGACACCCCCGACAAAAGCGAAAACTCCGACATTGTCGACCAGCTCTTTGACCACCGCTTTGGTCCGGGGAGGTTGGTATCCGTCGTCTCTGAGGAACAACTTCAGTTGCCGTCCATTAACCCCGCCTTCATCATTGAGCATCTTAAAGTAGCAATCAGTCCCCCGAGCAATAGCTCCCCACAAGGCTGCCGGTCCTGTCTGGGGACTCCACTGTCCGATTTTGATCTCTTTATCGGTTACGCCCGTTTCTGCAGTTGCCTGGCCCACCCACGCCACCGTTATCATCATAACCAGGATAAACAATCCGGCAGGCCATGTTTGGTGTAATTCTTTACTCATAGTCATGACTCCTTTCAGTAATGAGTTGATAGAGGTCTTTTAGGCCAGGTTGGCGACCGGTCAACTGCTCGACAGGGGATGCAAACGGCCCGTAAGCCAGAGCCGATATTGTCGCCCAGACCTCAATGTCATTGATTTAAAACGGACAAACGAGCTAAAATTTTTTAAATTTTAAAATAGACAAGTCCGATTAAGCCCCAACGGGGCGCTCTAGGTTAGCCCAGGGCAGCGCCCTGGGTATGGTATGAGGCCCTTATAAAATACAATATAACCACATATAAAGCCATCGGCAATACATTATTTTGGTGGTGGTTAAACATTTATTTCATCCCATGCGAGACCAAAAGGCTATCCACAGGCGGGGATACATAACCAGGGGTAGGCCGCTGAATCGTCGGCGGTTTTATGTGACCATTACATGGTATTTCATATAGTCTCCGCCCCTACCCAGGGCGCTGCCCTAATGCTGTTGAATTAAGCTGCGGCTTAACCATCTTCGGATGTGATAAGATTCCTCACATTCGTTCGGAATGACAAATTTACGTCGTCATTCCACGTGATCCACTTCCTTGTCATTTCGAGCGAAGCGAGAAATCTTAACGTCGCACCCTAATTCAACAACCCAGGGCGTTGCCGCTGGGCTAACCTGGAGCGCCCTTTCAGGGCTTAATCGGATTTGCCCATTTATTAGAATCGGGTCCGATGACCCTGCGTCTTAAGTCAATGTCATTGAGGTAACAGATCTCAATCAATTGAGTTATCTCCGAGGAGGTTTGGGATAACCATCAATGGAGGCCAGACTCCGCTCAATTTCTTCCTGTGGCAAGGCGTAATCAGTCAGCCTACCACTTAAATAGTCGTCATATGCTGCCAAATCAAGCAATCCGTGCCCAGTCCAGTTGAACAAAATAGTTTTTTCTTTTCCTTCCTCTTTGGCCTGGCGGGCCACTTCGATCACGGCGGCAATGGCATGGTTCGTCTCCGGTGCGGGAATGAATCCTTCGCTCCGCGCCCACATAACTCCAGCTTGGAACGTCTCCAGATTGTGATAAGAGCGTGGCTCAATCAGTCCATCCAACACCAGTTGACTGACCAATGGGGCCATCCCGTGAAAACGCAACCCACCGGCGTGGATGGGTGAAGGAATAAAATCATGGCCTAAGGTGTGCATGGGCAATAATGTGATTCCCTTCTCAGAGCTGGAAGAATCATAGGCAAATCGCCCTCGGGTCAGGGTCGGGCAAGAGGAAGGTTCGGCAGCAATAATAAGTATTTTTTTTCCCGCAATCTTATCTCTGACAAAGGGGAAGGACAACCCGGCCAGGTTGCTCCCGGCTCCAGCGCAGCCGATAACCACATCGGGGTATTCACCGATCTTGTCCATCTGTTTCTGCGCTTCCAAACCCATCACGGTTTGGTGAAGCATGACATAGTTAAGGACACTACCCACGGTTCGTTTGGTGCCATCCCGACTTGCCATTTCTTCCAGCGCTTCACTAACGGCAATAGCAATACTTCCGGGTGAGTTAGGGTCTACGGCCAGAACCCGGCGGCAAGCCTCAGTCGTATTCGTAGGAGAAGCCACACAATCCGCCCCCCAGGTCATCATCATAAGCCTGCGGTACGGTTTCTGTTCATAACTCACCCTGACCATGTAAACTTTGACCTGAATTCCAAATAAGTTCCCGGCAAAGGCCATGGCGCTGCCCCATTGACCGGCACCCGTTTCCGATACGATTCTTTTAACCCCGGACATTTTATGATAGAAAGCCTGCGGCACAGCGGTGTTGGTCTTGTGACTGCCTGCGGGGCTGCCCCCTTCATTCTTGTAGTAGATCTTGACTGGAGCGTTGAGCAATTTTTCAAAATTATATGCCCGGCATAGCGGTGTAGGACGCCAGATAGTGTAGGCGCTCAACACTTCATCCGGGATATCAATCCATCTTTCTTTAGAAACTTCTTGTTCAACTAGACTCATTGGAAAAATACGGGCAAATTGATCTAAAGGAATCGGCTGACCGGTCCCAGGATTAATTAGCGGGAGGACTGGAGTGGGCATGTCAGCCTGAATATTATACCATTTTTTAGGCATTTCTTCTTCACTGAGAAAGACCTTCTTGGCCATAAAATCCTCCTTCCTGAAGCTGACGCATAGTAGAATGAGGCAGCTACTAATTAATGATGAAATAGTTGCCGGGATATCATTGAAATAAGACATTCCATTTCACCAACCGGATAATAATTCTAAGAAGGCAATGTGGTGAGTAGCTCATTTGTCTTGCCCAGCCAGTAGGTCATGCCCATGCCTTGGAACATTCCGGCGGCCGTATCGAGGTTGCCAGAAGCGTTGTCCTTGTCTTCTATCAGCATGTATGCTTCGCCTAGAAAAAACATGCCTAAGGCGGCGTCAGGCCGGAGATCTAGGCCTTCCAGCAGGACCAATCCTTGTTTTATTTCTTTGATAGCTTGCTGATGCTCCGCCATGTTCATCTTGATTAATGTGCGCCCGAGCCAAATCATGGCTAACCCTTCAACTCGACGCTCGTGTCTATCATTTGATAAGTCTCTGCTTTTGCAAAAGAGATCATATGATTCTTCCCACATTTTACTCTCATAGGAAACTATTCCTCGACATAAGAAAAAGAAACCTTTAAAGTACTTATGACCCAAGGCCTGATGACCCTGCAATCCTTTATCAACATTCCTTCTTCCTTGCTCAAGTTGCCCCAAAAAAGCTTCCGACACCCCCTTTATGGCCATGGTATAATTGGCTGTCTCCAATTTATTTAGTTTTTCTAAAGACTCTATGACGTGTTGACTAACTTGCCGGCATAACACCCAATCACTTCTTAAAAATAAATATAAGGCATACTGAAATGTACAAAAACTAATCGTGGCCAAGTGTTCTGCTCTTTTTGCGGTTTCAATGGCCCTTTCGAACAGTATTTGGCTCCTCGAAAAATCTCCGAGCATTGCAAACGAAAGCCCCTGAAATGATAATAATAAACAATATTGGATGTAATGAGTCTCAAACATACTATTAGTATGACCTGATAGTTCAAGAAGTAATATCCCATTCATAGTTATGTCAATAATTTTACCGTATGATCCACGCAAGTGTAAGTAAAAAACCAATTCAAACCAATTTTGTCCGAATATAATGTCATCTTTTCTCTCTATGGCTAATTTTAAGGCGTCTTCCAAGTAATCAATACCTTCAACATCGGTCTCCCTAATTGCAAAATAAAGGCATTTGGCCGAGCACATTCTGAGCAATGATCTTTCATCATTAAGCGACCTGGCTAATTGTTCACCTTCGTCAAGGATTCTTAAGTAAGAATCTTCGTGCCAGCCCCAAGCGGCTATAGCAGAACGCATCAACAAAATGATATCAAGCATCTTTTGCTTATTTTCCAACGTTTCCGGCAACGCCCTTAATACACTTAAGCTTTTTTCAAAATAATCAAGACCCTCCAAACCTAAATAGTTTTTGATCGCCTTCTCTCCGGATTTTCTTAAATAATAACCGGCTTTCTCGTTGTTTTCACCAATTGAATAATGATAACCCAGTATCTCGTAGAACTCTTCCAATCTATCGGAATAGATCTGCTCAATAGCCTGGCCTATTCTCTCGTGAAGATATTTTCTTCTTTTGACTAGTAGACTGTCGTAAGCCACCTCTTGGATTAGGGCATGCTTAAATATATACTCCAGATCCGGAAATAGGCTTTTCTCATAAATAAACTCAAGTCCCTGTAAAATAAGCAAAACAGATTTAAGATTTTCTCCCAAATCAGTGATGGTTTTTAAAAGACGGAAAGCAAAATCACGTCCAATAACTGCGGCTACCTGCATCGTCCGTTTCATATTATCTTCAAGTCTATCGATCCGGGCCGCAATGATGCCTTGAATTGTATCAGGAACATGAATTTCAGATGACTTAGCACAAAGAACGTACTTATTGTCTTCTTTGCGGACGGTTCCATTTTCAACCAAATTGTGGGTCAGTTCCTCCATAAACAGCGGATTACCTGCGGCGCGGTCTAAAATCAGCTCCCTCAATTCGGGGGAGACTTCTCCACCTTCCAAAATGGCCATGACTAAATCGGCACTTTCCTCCGAAGGAAGTTGATCCAGGCTAACCTGGCGATAATAAGTCTTACTGGCCCATTGATGGTTATATTCAGGGCGATACAGCAAAATTAACAAAATCTTGGCCCCTGTCAGGCTCCCGATGAGATAATCCAGGAACTGCTCCGAAGCTTTATCCATCCAGTGCAGGTCTTCCACCACCAAGACCAACGGCCGGCCACGGCTTAGAAGAACCAACAAATCCTTTACGGCCTCAAAGTCCCTATCCCGCTTATTTTTTGGTTCCAGTTTCCGGTAGGCGTCATCCTCCACTGTCAGAGATAACAGAGAGTAAAAAGAGGATAGGTGCTTTAGCAGCAGTTCATCCAGGCTTTGAAGTTTCTCTTTCAGCTTGTTTTTAGCGTGACCCTCATTTTCAAAATCATGGAGATCAAAGTAGGACCGCAAGATGTCCAAGATGGGGAGATAGGGCATATTTCGGCCAAATTGGAGGCATTGTCCTTGGAGAAGAGTAAACTCTCCCGCCGGCAGGGCTTGCCTCAGTTCCAGCAACAGTCTTGATTTACCGACACCGGCTTCTCCCATTATACCCACCATCTGACCAACGCCGGACTTGACCTTGTCAAAGGCCCGGAGAAGCCTGTCCATCTCCATCTGACGACCGATAAACCTGGTCAGGCCTTTGGCCTTCGAAGCCTGGATCCTCGTCTCTGCTTCTCCCTCACCAACCAGTTCGTAGACCTCATGAAGATTCTCCTTTCCTTTGACCTTAACCGAACCCTGGGAGACGAACTCGAGATATGGCTTGGCTAACCGGTAAGTATCTACAGTAACCAATACTCCACCCAGAGGGGCAAGACTTTGCATGCGAGCTGCCGTATTGACGGTATCGCCCAGTGCCGCATATTCTACCCTAAGATTATCCCAGATGGTACCCACAACTACAGGACCTGAATCGAGTCCTATCCTCATCTTGAAGTCAATCCCGTACCTCGACTTAATCTTCTCGGCATATGGCTTCAAAGCCCGCTGGATATTCAAACTAGCTAAACACGCTCTTCTGGCATGGTCTTCATGAGCCAAGGGGGCTCCAAACAAGGCCATAATGCCGTCACCGGTCAAGCTGACCACTGTTCCTTCATACTTGTGGATTTCGTCTAAAGATATCTTGAAACAACCCTCCATAATGCCATGAACTTCTTCCGGATCGAACTTCTCTACCATTGGTGTGAAACCGGCCACATCCGAAAAGAAGACCGTTACTATCTTTCTTTCGCCTTCCATGGAAGACCGAGCAGCCAGTATTTTTTCCGCCAAAGGTTTGGGAGTGTAAGAAAGGGGATTGGCAAAGTCAGGAGAAGGAGAGGCCTGGGGCGTAGCCGAGGATACGGAAGACTTGTCCTGCCCAACCTTATGACCACATTCATCACAAAATTTTGCTCCAGATCTGAGTTGCGCCTGGCAATTTGTGCAAATCTGGGCAAACTTGGTCCCGCACTCGGAGCAAAACTTGGCTCCATCCCTATTATCGGATTGGCATTGAGGACATAACATTGAAATTTCCTTCTTTAGCCGGTTGTAATCCAACATTGGTACATTTTTGTTATGTATGCGGTCATGATTCGGTTGTCAAGCTGAAAATCAGCTCCAATAAGGTCTATTGGAATAGGAAGTTGGGAATTTCTGTCCCGGTAGTTGGACAGGTTTCTTGGAAACAGACTTATGTGAAAAGATCACTCAGCCCTCCCGGAAACTTCCAAGATGGCTAAGATAATCATATAACCGGCTTAACACCTGAGTATTCTGGGGATAGTCATCGCCACAACTTCTTAACCCATTGGGTGGGTCTCGGCTACTGATGTAGCTGGCTAAAGCTCGGCTAAGGGTACACCCGAGTGAAGATGGGCAGTCAGTTCTTGGACTTCTTCAGCGCTATGATGAATTCATCAAGATTCTTTGCTATGATAGCCTGCTTATGTAGGGATTTCAGTAACCCCATGTCTGATAACCCACTTATGGATTCGGCGATTTCATTGGGGACCTTTCCAAATCTAATTTCAATGCCCTCAATGACAGCTTCTCTATCGTTTACCAACACGCCTTCATGAATACCCTTTTTGAAACCCTCTTCAATAAACTGTTCGGCAACGGTAGGCATAATTTCATCTCCATTTCCAGATGTAGACCGGTCTAAGAAGAGCATTATAATTTCCGCCCAAGATGGGCAGTTAATTCGTGGAGTTCTTTAACGCTTGAATGAATTCATCCAAATTTTTTGAGACAAAAGCCTGTTTGAGCAGTGACTTCAATACGATGGTATCGGCTAACCCGCTTATGGAATCAATGACTTCAGAAGGAACCTGACCGAATCGGATCTCAATTCCCTCAAGAATATCTTCCCTGGCCTTAACCAAAACGCCCTTATGAATACCATCCTGAATACCCTTCTGGTATCCTTCCTGGATATATTCTTCTACGACTGTAGGCATGATCTCTCCTCCTTTTCCTAATGTGGCACGGTCTAAAAAGGCCGTTATCTCTTCTTTCGTTAATCTGTCTGTGAAAATCAAATACTGAGCAATCACTTTAAGAAATTCAAGCTGATCCGGATCATCTGAAATTTCGTGATAAAGGGTAGCTATATCAGCTAACTTAGCAACTAACTCAGGATCACTGATGTGCTTCTGGAGCAACAGGGTCATCCTGGTCTTGACATCTCCTTTTATCTTTTCATCCGCCAGAGTAGATAAGTCCAAAAGAA
>JADFYN010000119.1:4827-9428 GCA_015233055.1 Deltaproteobacteria bacterium | reverse complement strand
AACGAAAAGGTCCTCTACGAATAGCTGCCTTAAAAAATAAGAGCGGTAATCTAGAGGTGCGCGCTCGACCCCCTGTGGTATACTTTTAAACCGGCGATTTTGGCATACTTCCTGACCGGCGGTAACAGTCCCTTATATTCAAAGAAAACATCGGCACCTGGCTTCATCAATTTTTCAACATCCGTCAGTAAATTCATTTTCTAACTGTAAGGCTTGTCACCCGCAAGCCGAGGAAGGCCTTTTTGATGATGATAATGTCGTAATTTCGGTGAGATAAAAGCATGACGAAGAATGAATCGGCACTTTATAGAAATAAATCAATATACTATGGATACATGTCAATAATAGCTTCCCTGTTGACACTGGGTTTGAAATCAGCCGCGTATTTTTTTAGCGGATCGATCGGATTATTGTCGGATGCGCTGGAATCCGTGGTCAATTTAGTGGCCGGAACATTCGCTACAGTTTGTTTGACCATCGCCAATAAGCCTCCCGATAGATGCCATCAATTCGGACATGGTAAAATTGAGTATTTCTCAGGAGGTGTTGAAGGATTACTTATTATTGGAGCAGCATTTGGCATCGCTTATGCATCGATAGACAGAATTATAACCCCCATTGAGCTGGGGGACCTGGGTGTGGGACTACTGGTGGCCGTCATTGCCGCCGCGGTTAATTTTTTCACAGCGCAGGTCATGTTACGGGCGGCAAAGCACTTTGACAGTCTAATACTCGAGGCTGACGCCAAGCATCTAATGACTGACGTATGGACGTCTGTCGGGATGGTTGCCGGCCTGGGTGTAATGTTGCTTGGGACAAAAAGTCTTTATATCCTTGATCCGATTGTGGCTATTGTTATGTCTTTGCGTATCGTCTACACCGGCATTGGGCTGGTTAGAACCGCGGCTGAAAATTTGATGGATGGGTCTTTACCTGAGAGTGAGATTAAGACCATCCATGAAATTATTTATAAGTATAAAGGGTATTATTGCACTCTACATGCATTTAGAACTAGAAAATCCGGTGCGGTAAGGTTTATCGAATTTCATCTGCTGACGGACGGGAGCATGTCGGTTAAACTAGCCCACGATTTGGTAGGCGCCATTGAACAAGATATTGTTCAAACAATTCCCGATGCCAAAATCCTGGTTCATGTTGAGCCGTTCGAAGACCACCCCACCAGCCTCACGGATAGGTAGCCTTATGAATATATTATCAATGTTTCTGGTCGTCTCCGGCCTGTGCCTGTTTGAAATCATAAGCAGTATAGATAATGCGATTATAAATGCGGAAGTCTTGTCCACCATGAGTGCCAGGGCGCGCAGATGGTTCTTGATCTACGGCCTGCTGATAGCCGTTTTTTTGATCCGGGCCTTGCTGCCGTGGTTCATAGTGTGGGTAGCGACTCCGGGGCTGGGTCCTCTTGAGGCCTTGACCGCAACATTCAGCGACGATCCGGAGGTCAAAGGGGCTGTGGAAAAATCAGCCCCGGTTCTGTTGATGGGGGGTGGAGTTTTCTTGGTGTTCCTTTTCGTTCACTGGTTGTTTCTGGAAGAAAAGAACTATGGACTTTGGGGGGAGCCGTTTTTCTACTCCCAGGGCGTGTGGTTCTATGCCGTGGCCTCTATTATATTGGTTATTGTTGTTTGGGCGGCCATGGCCAAGAATAATATGATTGCTTTCGGCGCAGTGGTGGGGTCAACGGTATTCTTCATCACGCAGGGCTTCAAGATAAATGCCGAACGCGCCGAGAGAAGTCTTCTGGCCGGCCCAAGCAATATGTCCGACATCAGCAAGATTCTATACCTGGAGGTGATAGACGCGACCTTCTCCATTGACGGTGTTTTGGGCGCGTTTGCCTTTACTCTTTCAATTCCCCTGATCCTGATCGGAAACGGCCTGGGCGCCGTAGTTGTACGGGAACTGACCATGAGGAATATTGACCGGATCAAGAAATATCGATACCTGAAAAACGGAGCGATGTACTCTATTCTATTTTTGGGGCTAATTATGGTGGCCGAGAGTCTAGGCCATGAAATACCGAGTTGGGCTTCGCCGATCCTCACCTTTGCCGTAGTGGGCTATTTCTTCCTCAAATCAAAACGGGCCATGATCAAATCATTTTGAAATTCATTTAGCCATTTATTTTACCTAAAATTTGCGAGTCATCTTTTTGGCAAAAGCGAATCTAATTTTGTCCATAGAAGAGTATTGCCTATAAAAAATAATTATTAGTTATGTAATAATATATATATTTTTTATGTAATAAATTAATTTGTTCAATAATGGCCAGAGTCGAGATAAAGACAGATACCGGAGTTAGCCAACGGCGATTCCAATTAAATCAAGATATCTCGCCAATCCACAGCAGCTCGTTCAGATCCTCTATCCGACTTGTCGCCGACCTGGGACAGGCTTTTGCGATATATATGAATAATTAGATATATTCATGGTATTACCATACGATGCCGGATCTCGCCAACATAATTGGCATTAATTTTGCTTTAAAAACAAGCATCTGGCGAGATTTTTGGCTCGCCGGAATTGATTCATAATCGATACCCACGTGGGGTATCCGATTTAGCGTAAGTAGAAAAGGCGAATGGGAGTAACACTTTTTCATCAGGTAACACTTTTAAAGGAGGTAAAGATCCATGAGAGCTTTAGTTTGTATGATTCTGGCCCTTTGCACCGTTATCTCCGCGCTTGTCCCTGCGGCGGTATGGGCGGCGGGAGAGAAAGCGGCCATGCTGGTGGTGGTGGCCGACACCCGTCGAGTAACCTCAGACATTGGAAAGTACTTCGCCGACCTGTATAACACCAACATGTGGCTGTTCGCCGTCTGGGCTGTAGTCCTCACGGCCGGGTACGGCGTGTTCTTGGGTTTTTCCATGGACATTATTATGGCCCGGACCGGTCTTGATCTCAAATCCCGCAAGATTGTTGAGCATTAAAAGATACCTGAATCGAAGGAGGAGTAATCAATGGAACACTCGTTTTGGTATTTACACATGCCCATTGCGGGCGTGGAAATATTCTGGCCGGGCCTGGTATTAATTGGTTTTTCCGTAGGGACCATCGGCGGCTTCTTCGGCATGGGCGGGGCCTGGATGGTGACGCCGGGTCTAAACATTTTGGGCTTTCCCATGGCCTTTGCCATTGGCACTGATATCGCTCATATCGCCGGCAAGTCCATGGTGTCCACCATGCGGCATTCCAAATTTGGTAACGTGGATTACAAGCTGGGTTTTGTCATGCTCTTTGGAACCATGGTCGGGATCGAGATCGGGGCGCAACTAATTATGTGGTTGGAACGCCTGGGGCGGGTCGGTCCGGTGGTTAGGTGGGTTTACGTTGGTTTCCTGGCCCTGATTTCCTTCATGGTCTTCTATGACTACTATAAAGCCGTCCAGTCCAAGAAAGCCGGCCGGATCGATGGAGAGAAGGGTGCGGAAGGTATCACCTGGTACAAAACCTTGCACAAGATCAATATCCCGCCGATGATACATTTTAAGACGGCCGGCTTCACCTGTTCGGCCTGGTTGCCCATCATGGTGAGCTTCATCACAGGCATCCTGGCCGGTTTCCTCGGAATCGGCGGTGGCTTGCTTCGAATGCCGGCTCTGGTCTACTTGATTGGATGTCCGACCCACATCGCCGTGGGAACCGACCTGTTTGAAGTCATGATCTCTGGACTTTACGGAGCCTTTACCTACACCCTGAAAGGCCGGATTGAACTTGTGGCCGTTTTCGTCATGCTGACCGGAGCCGCCATCGGGGCCCAGATCGGCACAGTGGCGACTAAGTACGCCAAGGGCTATGGTATTCGGATTGGTTTCGGGTGCGCCGTGGTGGCTTGTATGGCCTCCATCATCTTAAAGCAGTATGGCTTCGACGTGTCCGCGGCAGTGGTTATCTTGGGCGCTATCTCGCTCATCTGCGTCTATATCATTTCCATCATGCTCAAGGGGGCGGCTGCGGAACTTCGGGATAAAAAAGAACGGGAACGCGCCGCTGCGGCTTTTCAAAATTGAGGAGGAAGTATCACAATGAAGAGAAATCCGGTTTTCTGGTGTGTCACCCTGCTTTTCCTGGTTTTTTGTTTTGGTCCGGCCTGGGCTGCTGAAGTCAGCCAGGGAAACTGCATTAGCGTCAATGAAAAGGACAAAACTCTGACCATTGATGAATATGATCTCAACTTCACCAAAGATAAGCCTTACGGCCATCCGACGGGGAAGAATTCCACGTATAACATTGCAACGGCCTTGATCGGCATCCCGCCCGCCAAAGGGGATGTGGTCAGGATATCCTACGACGTCAAAGGAACTGAGCGGATCGCTCTCAAGATTATGAATGTGTCGAAACAAGATTTAAAGAAGAAGTAACCGGATGAGAGGAAAGCAGCGCCTGGAGGGCTCCTCTCTCCCGCCTTCCGACTTAGCCCCCCCCGGTCGAGAGCAGCATTATTAACCATATATCCGCCAGGCGGGTGGAATTCAGATAGGTCAGAGTTTCATCCGTCCGGCGCCCAGTCCTCCTCTCCGACCTTTCTCTCCGGCCCCTCCGTTTACAACTCGCATGAAAAGATGATATAAAAGGTA
>JADFYN010000119.1:2679-4802 GCA_015233055.1 Deltaproteobacteria bacterium | reverse complement strand
ATGCCTGGTCCGGAGAAAACGGCAAGAGTTACATTGTAACCATCTTATCCGCGGATATTGCTCCCAGGCAGGCACGTAATCGTTTCCAAAAAAATTAAGCCTACCTTTCCTCGAAGCGCCCATCACATCCATCCTGCCCTGTTCTCGGCACGCAATTTGCTTTTATCCATGTAAACAAGTCTAATTCCTTTTGAGACGGGCAAAATTTGCCCACCGACAGCCGCTTTTATCAGGGAGGGAAGCCATGGGAGCCTTTAGATCCATTTACACGGGCTTTAACGGGATGATGGGGCAGGATACCGGTATTAACGTCATCTCCAACAATATCGCCAACCAGAATACCATTGGCTTCAAAGGCAGTCAGGCGACCTTCCAGGAAATCCTGCTCCAGGCCGGCCAGACGGTGCCGGGGCTGGATAATGTGGGTGCCGGCGGCGCGATCAGTTCCATTAATTCCAATTTTACGGAAGGTACGGTTACATCCTCAACAGTTTCGACCAATATGGCCCTGAATGGGTCCGGATTTTTTAATGTCGGCGGATTCCTCACCCGGGCTGGTGATTTTAGGATGGATAGCAACGGCTATTTAGTCAATGCAGCCAATCTCAATGTCAAGGGATGGAATTACATGGATTCCGTTAAGGGACCGGGTGGTGATATCTCCAACATTAGAATCTGGCCGCTGACCAGTCCGCCCCAGGCCACGACCAAAAGTGATCTGGCCGTCAATCTGGACTCCCGGACCAGTTCACAGTCGTCACCGGCCACCGTGGCCTCCAACGCCCCGGTGACGAGTGATTTCATGTTTATCAGCGGCAAGAATGATGTCGTCTCGTGGTCAGGTGACGGAGGAAAGACCGTGACCAACATTTCCCTTATCACGGACGGCGGCCTGACAGCCGGGAAGACATACAGCGGTGCGGACGTGGCCAAGGCGATTAATCAGGCATTGACTAAGACTTCCCCCAGCAAGACCAATACGTATACTGCTGCCTATGATTCCACCTCAGGACACTTCTCCGTCACCAACGGCGGCAGCAATAGCACCGCCCAGTTCTACTGGGGTTCATCCCAATCGACCGCGGGCACGACCCTGGGTTTTGCCGCGACACCGACAGTTAACCTGGCTCCTAGTCAAAAGACCGAGAGTAGCTTGAATGTCGCCTTTAATGTCGTCACTGACGCGGCTGGAACGACGGGCAATAATACCTTCAAAATAACCGTTGACCACAACCCTGTTACCGGAAAGCCGGTGGATGTTACTTTAAATCAGGGGACCTATTCCGCGGCCCAGATGGCCACAGAAATGCAAAATCAAATCAATAAGGCGCTGACTACGGCAGGCGAAACCTCCCAGGTCAATGTGGCCTATGATGATACTAACCAAGTGTTTAAGATCATGAGCCAGAAAACCGGGTCCACATCCTTCGTTCAGGTTGGACCGGGACAAACGGATTTCTTAGCCGGTATAAATGTTACTGATTATACCGAAAAAACTGGGTCAAGCTCCAACTCCACCGCTGGCCAGGTTTCTTCTTCTACCGATGTGACTGAGTCCTTCACTGTTCAGTCATCGAACAACGGCGTGGTCTTTAATGTGGGCGGGACATCGTATACCGCGGCCATCCCGGCCGGATCTTACGGCGGACAAGACATGGCCGCGGCCTTGACCAGCGCCATGAATGGGGCCGGAGCCGCAGCCACCTTCAACGTGGCCTATGACCAGAAGACCGACAAATTTACCATTAGTGAGACCAAGGGCCAAAAATTCGCTCTTAACTGGGATAATTCAGCGGCCACGGCCGGAGCACTGCTGGGATTTGATCCCACGGCCTCCAGCGGCAACAGCACCTACACCGGGACCAAAAGTGTCGCTTTCAACGTTATTACTGGAACAAACGATACCTTCGGCGTTACTGTCGACGGCAATCCTAAAACCAAGGCTCCGGTGACGGTCACGGTCCCGGCCGGGGTATATACCTCCGACACCCTGGCTCAGGCCATGACAAAGGCCATGAACAGCGCCTTGAGCACTGCGGGAGAGACCACCACTGGTAACGTCACGTATCAAAATAACCGGTTCACCATCCAGTCGAGCACCACCGGCACGACCTCGACCCTCA
>JADFYN010000119.1:0-2627 GCA_015233055.1 Deltaproteobacteria bacterium | reverse complement strand
AGGGACCGGCTTTGACCTGAATAACCCAGCCGCCACATCCAATTACAATACCTCGGAAACGGTTTACGATTCCAAGGGCGGGGCCCATAACGTCACTCTTTATTTCCGCAAAGGCGCCTCAACCGTACAGGGCTCCACCTGGGAGTGGTACGCGGTTGTCCCAGGAACTGATACCGCTTCGGGAAAAACTGAAACCCAGGCCCAGGGCACCCTGTCCTTTGACACCAGCGGCACCCTGGTCAATGAGAGCAACGTGACTTATAACCAGCCCAGTGGCGGATTTGATTTCAGCGGCAGTCCCACTCTGGGGCAGAAGATCGATTTTAATTTTGGGTTGAGGTCGAAGTTGGGCGGGACCACCTCATACGCCAATAATTCGTCAACGCTTTCCAATACTCCGGACGGTTACGGTTCCGGCGACCTGACCGGTCTGTCGGTTAAAAGCGACGGAACGATTACCGGCTCGTACTCCAACAACCAGGACGTGGACATAGCCAAGGTGGCCATTTACGGGGTGATTGCTCCGGAGAATTTGGAGCGGGCAGGGGGCAATAATTTCCTCATTACTGCAAACGCGGGAGTGGAGACCCCGGTGAACGACCCCACCGGAAAGGCCACAAAACAGTATGGAACCGTGACCGGTTCGGAGTTGGAAACATCCAACGTGGATTTGTCCACCGAGCTGGTCAATCTAATCGTCCTCCAGCAGAGTTTCTCTTCCAGCAGCAAGATTGTGACCACCTCGGATCAAATGCTTCAAACGGCCATAGCCATGAAGACATAAGGTTGCTTGGGGTTCGTTGCTTGTTGCTTGTTGCCTGGTTAAGACAAACTGGAACAGGAGCGGCAGTAATCATGTCCCTTGGAAATAAGACAATTATGGCCGTTCCGTATAAATGAAGCGGGACGGAACACATCGTCGGTCTTGAGCTTTAAGTCTCCGACACCGGTTATCGTTATAGGAGGTCCCGGACAATTTTCTTAAGAATCGACTTAGCGAGTGACTTCTTCTTTACCCTGGGTTCCCTATGATAGTTAACCGTTAAGATCTTATTATCAGTTAGAATCTCGCCTTCTTCGAGGGCCATGACAGCCCGGCGGTTAACCGCGGCCGGTTCATAATCCGGGTCAAGTTGCAGGGCCTTATCAAAAGATTCAATCGCTTGTGCTTTCCGGCCTAATTGGGCGTAGCATAATCCCATATTTCCGTGGGACTGAGGATGCCTCGGAGTAATCCGGATACTCTCGGCAAAGTAGTCGATGGCCTGGTTCCACTCCCGCCCGTCCATGGCCTGAAGTCCCTGGTCAAATAGCTCCATGCCCTGCAGGAATTGGGCCAGCGGCACCCCTTCTTTTTTGCGTGCATGCCTGTCAGCCTCCAATAAAAATAAATTTGCCTCCTTTACCTGCGGATTATCCGGAGCCCCTATTTCGACTACATATTGATGGGCCTTAATCGTATTCTTTAAATCCCCTTTTTTCAGATAGGCCACGGCCCTATTAAACGCGGCCTCAACGAAATAGGGAAAGATCTGGATGGCCTTATCAAAGTATTGTACAGCTGTGTCATTGTCACCCTTAACTGCGTAATAAACCCCCATTCCATACTGGGCCATATGATTCCGGGGATGGGCGAGCAATATCCGGCCAAGCTCCTTCTTTCCTTTGCCTAACGCCCCCTCTTCAATCAAAGACAACGCCTGATCAACCTGCTCATCCACCTCTTCGTTTAGTTCCATGATAAAATGCTTTTTGGAATGGACATCCGGAGATGCCCCACCGGGCTGCTGTTCACGCGGCTGAGGAACGGTATGGTGTCGGCATCCGGCGCACTCCGGGGTCCGGATTGAGGCGCAGCAGAATGAACAGACAACCTCGTTTTGATGCACGTTACACACGCGTTTACCCTTTGTTTTTTTACATATGACGCATTTCTTCGGCACCGGCCACCTCCCCACCCCGGACACAAGGTTTATGTCTGAGCTTTTGGCTGAATTCTAAAATTCTAATTGTTCGGAATATACCCGGCGTCACCAGGCAGGTGTCCCGGGGAAGCTGTGTTTTTTATGGTATTAGACGTTTTCAACCAGTTAAGTCAATAAAAATCTTCCCCGCTTGGGCGATCGCGTTAAATTCTACAAAAAGAAGCAAAATTGTATGAATTGTGATGAAAATTCTGCCCCAGCTTCAAGGCCGAACATAAACCTCCCCGGCCTGCTTGGCCATCCCACCCGCGAGCCTTCCGCCTTCATCCTAACCATGCATTTAATCAGCATTATCAAAGTCTATCCAATGTGAGCGGCGAAGCATGGGGGGCGCGGCCGCGCCTGATGCCATAGTTTCAGATACACATACTATAATCCATTTAAGACTATCAGTATTAATTTAAAAAACCATTACGAAACAAATATATTATATTTAACATGGTCTTTTCATCGTTTTCAGATATCAAGACATTTTTGTCCCAATAGTCTGACCCAACATACACTTTTGTAACATAACTTTTATGCCGGCATATCTCGTCTATAAAAATAGTTCTTGTAATACAGATAGATAAATTTACTATTTTGCGATGCACCATCTTGGCACCGGTTTTGTAATACTAAAAGCAACACCGCTCTTCCCGT
>JADFYN010000118.1 GCA_015233055.1 Deltaproteobacteria bacterium | reverse complement strand
TACCTTCCTTGACGGTATCACAAATCATTTGAAACACCTCCTTTTACAATTCATCAGACAGGTCCGGCTAGGTTGATCATTTGAATTCAGTAAATTTTTCTATTTTATTGTTGGACGGAAATAAAATCAACAAAAAAATGAGACGAAAGCAATGTATGATGACAACACAAAGTTATTACAAGGATATTTATGGGCAATCATGGTTGATTATTTTTCCTTGACAACATCTGCAACATCCCGACCCCTCTTTGGTGTGTGCCGCCGCAGCTTCTGCCGAAGGCCGCCTAAACACCAGTCAGGCCGCCTGTGACCTCAACTCACCTCTTGCGATGACCGCTTATTTCTGGTATATATAACCCTAACTGGAAGTATGTCTATAACTGGTTCTGCAACTGCGCGGCATCTGAGTCGAACCTTGGCTGAACAAAGATGTTTCATCCAGCCCATATCCGGGACAAACGTTACTTAAATTTATGACTTCGGGCAGCTCCGGTCTGTTCGGTGGCACCTGAGCCAAACAGCCGCGGCATCTCCATCGCAAGGAGAAGACATGGACAGCATAAGACGGATTCTGAACGAATTAACCGGCGAAATGATCGAACTACAGAGAGGCTTGACCGGTATTCCGGCTTTGGGCCCGGAAAGCGGCGGCCAGGGGGAAAAGGAAAAGGCCGATTTTTTGGCCGAATGGGTCGGCCGGCTAGCCCCGGACAGTCTGGACGTGATCAACGCCCCGGATGACCGCGTCGCCTGCGGTTATCGACCTAATCTGGTGGCGCAGTGGAAGGGCCGGAACCCCGGTCCTAAAACCTGGATTCTGACTCATACCGACGTGGTCCCGCCGGGCGGGATGGATCTCTGGGAAACGGATCCCTATACCCTGATGGTTAAAGATGGACGCATTTATGGCCGGGGGGTGGAAGATAATCAACATGCGCTGGTCTCCTCATTGTTTGCGGTCCGGGCCATCCGGCAGGCGGGGTTGACCTTACCCCGGGATGTGGGATTGGTTTTTGTGGCGGATGAGGAAACCGGGAGTGCTTTGGGCCTAAGATATGTGCTGGAGCATCACCGTGAACTGTTCGACCCGGCAGACTTGATTCTGGTCCCTGATGGTGGGAACGAAGAGGGCACGGGAATAGAGATCTCAGAGAAGAGCCTGCTGCAATTGAAATTTACGGTGACCGGAAAACAGTGTCATGCCTCCACCCCGGACAAAGGCAACAATTCACTTCGGGCCGTCGGCCATATGATTGTGGAACTGGATCGGCTGCACGAATTGTTTGGGGCTGCAGACGAGTTGTTCAAACCGGCCGTGTCCACCTTCGAGCCAACCAAAATAGAAGCTAATGTCCCAAATATCAACACGAGCCCGGGCAAAGACGTTTTTTATCTCGACTCTCGGGTGCTGCCCCAATATGACGTGGATCAGGTGGTGGCCCAGGCGAGAGCCATCGCAGAAGGTGTCGCTGCAAAATTTGGGGTGACGGTGGAAATCGCTCCCGGCGTGGATGCCAGATGTGCCCCGCCAACCTCGGAGAGCGCCCCGGTGGTTAAGGTGTTGAAGCAGGCCATCCGGGATATCTTGGGTAAGGACGCCTTTGTCTACGGTATGGGTGGTGGGACTGTGGCGGCTTTCTTCCGCCATGTCGGTTTCCCGGCCGTGGTCTGGTCCACCAGTGAACCCACCGCCCATCAACCCAATGAATCTTGCCCAATTCAGGCCATGGTGGATGACGCGGCCATTTTTGCTCAAGTCATGCTTCAAGATGCCGTGTCTTGATCTCCGAGTTTCGGGTCAGGATTAAAAAGTGCAGCGCAGCGCGGCCTTGGGCCGAAACCAGGAAGCCGATGACTCCCACTTTGTCATTCCGAACGAATGTGAGGAAACTTAAGATTGCTCTCTTCTCTCGAAATGACAAAAGGGGGAGGCCGAGACTAAACCTTTTGCGTTATGCTTTTCCTGACCGGACCACGGCATGTTGGGCGGAACCATAGACCGGCCCAGCCCAACTTTAGCCTAACCTGCTAACCCAATTTTATATCTACATTTAGTATTGATTCGAAAACACAATACAACTATAGTGACCGCCGAAAAGATATGTTGAGATATTGTTTCGCCCGGCGGTGACGGCCGGGTCGATTTTGTGGCCATTTTTTGTTTTGACAACCGGGGAGCCCCCCCTGCAGGCGCCTATGAATATGCCGGATTTATTTGAAAATCTAAGAAGAAAAAAAACGATCATTCAAAAGGCCAGGCCATATCTGCCGGTCTTTTTTCAATTGGCCACGGATGAACATGGAGCCTATATTCGAGTTGTCGACGAAAAGGGCCAACAGGCCGATACCAGACCTGATTATTATACTGGTCCCACCCGGCAGGTGTTAAAATTTTTAAGTGATATCCGTGCAGAAAGCAACTTTAAGATCGACTGGGAAAAGGCCGCCGATCAGGTATATTTACATGAAAATCCTTACATTGTCGAGTTATTACAGCCTTGCCAAAATTTTGTGGACGCCCGGTTTAATAAGCCCATCAGATTTGTGGAAGGCGTGGCCAAACTGGTACTCGTAATAGAGGACCAGGATGAAATTTTGACCGGCCGGTTGACCATCCATCACCAGGGCGAAGAATTTTCCGACATCACCATGCTGACTAGAGCTCATGCCTTGTCCCAGGGGCTGATATTCCGGATTCAACCCGTCGGAGAGCAACCGACCACCCTGAAACTTTTTGAAACGTCCTTCAGCCCGGCCCAAATTGAAAAATATCTTTCACTCCTATTTTCACTCTTTAACAACGTATCGGTCCGCTATAAAGACTATCGAGTTGTGGCCGGGGCTCCCAAACACACGCAGCCCACGCTTATTTTTGAAAAAATTGATTCAAATAACGCCCTATATCTCCGGGTGACCAATTCATTACCCGGATTTGATTCCGATTTTTTTGAGCAATATGATATTAATAGGATAAGTTTTTTAAATGATCTGGATAAAAACATTATTATCAGTGAAGTCATCCCAGGGGAGCTCTACCCCTCATTCGATGAACTGGAGAAGCTGCTCAAAAAATACCGAAAATCCGCGAACCACGGGAGCAGCTACTTCATTGAGGACAACTTGTTTATTATTGATGAGCAGTTGGCCAAGCAATTCGTTTATGGTGAACTCCCTAACCTGATCAGCCGATACGTTATTCTGGGCGCCCAGCGGCTTAAGCCTTATAAACTTAAAACCGTATCTCCCTCGCTCCAATTGTCCCTATCCCATGGCCTGGATTTTCTTGAGGGTGATGTAAATTTGGACATCGAAGGGCAAACATTTTCACTTTTTGAAGTACTCGCTCAATATAAGAAGAATTCTTACGTCCAATTGAATGACGGGGTGCATGCCATCATTAACCCCGGCTACCTCGATAAGCTGCAAAGATTGTTTAAGAAGCAAAAGGAGAAAGTAAGGGTATCGTTTTTTTGACCTGCCCATCGTGGAGGAGTTGATCGACGAAAAGATCGCCGCGGAAATTTTCCCTAAATCCAGGGAGATATTCTTAGGTTTTAATAATATTAAGAATTCTATCTTTGAAGTTCCGGTCTTAAATGCTCAACTGCGGGAATATCAGAAGCAGGGGTATCAGTGGATCAGGTATCTCCAGCAGCATGGACTGGGCGGGTGCCTGGCCGACGATATGGGTTTGGGGAAAACGATCCAAACCATTGCCCTGCTCGCCTCCGTTTATCCTGAAGAAAAGAAAAGCACCCTGATCGTCATGCCGAAGAGCTTGCTGTTTAACTGGGAAGTAGAGATAAACAAATTTAAGCCGGAACTCACCTATTATGTCTATCATGGCGCTAATCGTGACCTCACGGAAGCTAAGAGCAAGCATCTCATTTTGACCACCTACGCCATGGTCCGCAATCATATCAAGGAGTTCAAAGAGGAAGAATTTTGTTACATCATCCTGGACGAATCGCAAAATATCAAAAACCTGAATTCTCAGGCGGCGAAAGCGGTGATGCTCTTGCAATCCAAACATCGCTTAGCCCTGAGCGGCACTCCACTGGAAAATCACCTGGGGGAACTCTATTCCCTGTTTCGCTTTCTTAATCCGGCTATGTTTGGTTCCGCCGATGATTTTAATAGATATTATGCGGCTCCCATCCAACGCGATAACGACAAGGAAGTTATGCGGGAATTAAGAAAGAAGATCTATCCTTTCATCCTCAGGCGGCTGAAGCGCGACGTGCTCCAAGACTTGCCGGACAAGATTGAACAAACACTATTTGTGGAAATGACGCGGGAACAAAAAGTTTTTTATGAGCAACGGAGATCCTTTTATTATCAGACCGTCAAATCTCAAATCGCTCAAAACGGGGTTCAAAAATCGCAGTTTTTTATTCTTCAGGCCCTTAATGAACTTCGCCAGATCGCGTCCATCCCGGAGGCCAAGAGTGATCGTCACATTATTTCCCCAAAGCGTGAAATCATTATGGAAAATCTGTTAGACATTCTGGCCAACAACCATAAGGTCTTGATTTTTGTTAATTATCTTCAGGCAATCGACTGTTTGTCGGAAGATCTCGAGAAAGCCGGCATTGACTATTTGATCATGACTGGAGCCACCCGTGACCGGAAAGAAGTGGTCCAAAAGTTCCAGGATGACGACACCGTCAAGGTGTTCCTGATGACTCTCCGGACCGGCGGCCTCGGTCTTAACCTGACGGCTGCGGATTATATCTTCATTTTTGACCCCTGGTGGAATAAAGCGGCAGAAAATCAAGCAATCGATAGATCGCATCGGATCGGCCAGGATAAAACGGTGTTTAGCTACAAACTGGTCACAAAACACACCATTGAGGAAAAAATCATAGAACTTCAAAAAGTTAAAACAAACCTGTTTGAAAGCTTAATCTCCAGCGACGATTCGGCCATAAAATCATTTGATGAAAAAGATGTTGAGTTTATGTTGGGAGCTTAACATGTATAAATATGCGGTGGTAAAAAACCCGGTCCCGCCGACTCTAAACTCGGTGGAAGAAACCATCAACCTTGACTACACCGTTGATGTGCTAAAGAAATTGTGTAAACGGTATATTGAAAACATGCTCATAGAAGCCGGCTACCCCCGGTCAGAGATGACTTCCGTTAACCAAATGAGCAAAATCGACCTGGTCCGCTTACTGGCCAAGGTGTTCTCAGATAAAGCCCTCTTTGATCGGTTATGGTCGCATTTGCCTGATAACGTAAGAAAAGTGCTGGAAGTGGCTGTTTGGGAAGGAGGTGCCCACGAAATCCGCGTTCTCGAAAAGAAGTTCGGGATAAAGATAGTCGATTATCAAAAAAGAGGGCGCATCATCGTGGACGCCCATCTCAATGTGGACTATTTGCTGCTTAAGTACGACAAAAGCTATAATGGCTATTCGTACTATGGTGAGCCCTCCTACTACCTCTACCTCCCCCCGGGGATAAAGAAAATATTCAAAGAATTCTTACCCTTACCGCCAGGATATAACATTACCCCAGTCAAGGACATTCCTAAAACCAACTTTATTTTTACAGACCAAAATCACATCTTGACTCAAATAAAACTATTCTGGCGATATATC
Organism: Deltaproteobacteria bacterium; assembly: GCA_015233055.1. GTDB lineage: Bacteria > Desulfobacterota > JADFXK01 > JADFXK01 > JADFXK01 > JADFXK01. The sequence goes on along the minus strand of JADFYN010000118.1, from coordinate 3,853 downwards.
CGACAGGGGAATATCAAGTTTTCCAAGGCCGCAGACCGGCCCCTGGCCGGCTCGATCAAACAGATGGCCTTATATTGTGATGTGCAAGAATTTTATGATCATAAAGGCTTGGAATATCTTCGGACCCGGTTGTTGCTCAATTTCTTGATCGTTACCTCGGGCGATAACTTTATTAATGATGCTTCGGCCTTTCTGAAGCAATTGGTCGGTGATTTTTTAAATTCTAAAAACGTGGAGGAATACCGGCTGGGTGATTTATTGTTTCATCTGGGCGGCGTGAATCTTGATTATAGTATGTCCCGCGAAAAAAAGATTCGCAGCTCCATCTCAAAAATATTGAAGGCCTTACCGGTGGCCGAATGGGTGTCCATCGATAATGTCATCACCTTTGCCTTGTATCGGGAATTATTTCTGGATGTGGTTTCCAGGACAGGGACACATCCGTATTATATGGCCAGGTATAAGGCGGGTGATTATCACGGGCACGACAGAACCTTTGTGACTGAAATAACATATAAAGAGACCGTGATAGTCCCTTTCCTTAAAGCGGTTATGTTTCTTTTCGCCGGCCTGGGGCTTCTGGATGTGTCTTATGACTTGCCCCGGAACGAGCTGTTCCAATCAAAGGCTCTTGGATATCTATCTGTTTTTGACGGCCTTAAATATATCCGTTTGACCAGCCTCGGCAGTTACGTCATGGGGCTGACCAAAAAATGGGAAGAGGTCACGGAAGAGGAGGAAGAAGCCCGGATTATCCTGGATGAGACCAGGTTATTAATCAGTATTGAGGGTAAAGACAGACTTAAAGAAATGATGTTGACCAAGATCGCGCACAAGATCACCGATCACTTTTATAAGATGGATTACACCTCTTTCTTAAAGGGCTGTTCTTCTCGCCAGGACGTTTTGAACCGGGTGGCCTTGTTCGAGGAAGAGATTTCTGCCGAGCCGCCGCCGGCCTGGCAACGGTTCTTAGATGAAATTATAAATAGAATTAATCCCTTAACCGCTAAGAAGTCTATGGCCGTGTTCCAGTTGAAACCAGACAAAGAGCTTCTATCGCTAATGGTGACGGATGAGATATTAAAACAATATATTATCAAAGCTGAGAACTATCTCGTAGTGATTGAGTCGAATAACCTGAACAAAGTCAATAAGAGACTTGAAGAATTCGGCTACTTTATTGATCATGCCTGATCTCCAGGCTGTTTCTGCTCTGTGATGCTCCGATGCAGGGTTCCGGCGCCTTGTGTTTTTTAAGCAGAAATCCCTTGCCTCCTAACCACATCTCATATAAAATGCCTCGGTGATGGGCTCAAGACCGGCCGGCAGCAGCCGGCGCCCCAACCAATAACCAGAGTGCTCACCGTCAGGACGCCGATTGACGCTTTAAATTGTTACAGATGGATAAGAATTTAAGCTAACCGCGGACGAAATGATCAACCGTGGTATGTTTGGTCGTACGCCGCGTCCTGGCCGTAAGCTTTTCATCGGAGCAAGGTCTATGACAGCTTCTCCTCAAATGGACCGGACGTCGGATTTAGCCGCGGCCATCCAGCGGATTAGCGGGATTGCTTTCCCTGACCTACCCCAGGATATTTGCCGGGCCGCGGTCGAAGATCTGTCTTTTTTGAGATGTTCCCTGGTTATTCCTGATCCGGATAACCGGCAAGTTACTCTCTTCTACTGTTTTCCTCTACCGCTTGACGGAGAACCTTTTCCCCCGCCCCACGAGGCGCTGGAGCACAGATACCTGGATTGGACGGCCAGGGAGTTTTCGCCCGTTCTGCGGCAAAATCGGGTTTGTGAGGCTGCCATTTTTCCCCTAATTGCCGGAGATGAGATCATCGGCGCGCTGGAATTGGAGTTACCCGACCTGCAGATCTTGTCCAACCAAGACATGGTTCTAACTACCGCCTTTGCCTCTTTTTCCGCCATCAAACTCAAAAACCATTTCCTGACCCGCCAGATAGAAGCGATTTCCGACCAGTTTGAAACCATGTTCGATGAAGCCAATGATGCAATTTTTTTGCAGTCGTTTGAAGGCGATATCCTTTATACAAACCGCATGGCCCAAGAACTTCTGGGCTATACCGAAAATGAATTGAGTTCGCTCAAGTTGATTGATATTCTGCCGGCGGCCTTGGCCCGGCAATTACCTGACTTACAGGACCAATTAACCAATTCCGGCAGCTTTTTCGGTGAATCCGTGTATGTTCACCAGGATGGGTCTCACATCCCGGTGGAAGTGTCGGCCAGGGTGGTCGAAGTTCAGGAGCAAAGGTGTATCTTGTCCTTTGTCCGGGATATCGTGGAGCGAAAGTTCTTAGAAGACGTCCTGATCGAGCGGGCCAAACGGGCTAACGTGATTAAACGGTTCGCCGTTCGGGCTGTTTCTACATTAAATTATGAAGATTTCTTGAAACGGCTGGTTGAGGTGGTCAGGGAGATTTTTAGGGCGGATAGGGCCTTTATGGATTTCCCCTTTGACCCTCAGGCGAGCGAATTCAAAGCCCATTACCTCTCTTCCGCGCCCCGATTCGCCCCCCGCCAAACCAGGAAATCAGTTCGATCTTTTCGGATTGCCCCCTTCGCTCCTATGATGCGTCGCGCTCTGGATGCTGAGGGGCCTATTTCCGTGGTTTCCCCTGATCCCCTGCTCGATGATGATATTTTCCGAAAGCTTCAGATTCAGTCTACTCTCCATGTGGTTTTGCGCCCCAACAATAGTGATGCGCCCTGGGGTTTGACCCTGGTGCAGTGTGAATATCCCCGCATCTGGGTCAAAGAGGAGATGACGTTATTGGAGGAGATTGGGCTGCTGGCCACCCTGGCTTTACAAAACGTGTTGCTCTATCGTGATCTGGAAGAAAAAAACAGGGAACTGGACGCTTTTGTCTATACTGTGTCCCACGATTTAAAGACTCCGGTGGTCTCGGCCGGTGGTTTCGCCAACCTGATCAAACGTCGCTACACGGGTCGCATGGAGGCCAAAGACCTGGCCATCCTTGACCGGATCATTGGGAGCATGGCCCGGATGGAGGCTATGATCGGAGGATTGTTGCAGCTCTCCCGGGCTAACCGCCGACTTGAAGAGCTTGAAGATGTCGATGTCAGGAAACTGATTTATGAAGTGCTCAATGATTTGTCCCCATTGATCGAAGAGAATTGGGCCCAGGTGAAGGTGTTAGACGATTACCCGGTGCTGAAGATGGAGAAAACCAAGCTCTACCAGGTGTTCCAGAATCTGATCGGTAATTCGCTCAAATATTGCGACGTCAAACGTAACCCCGAGATAATCATCACCTGCCGGGAATTGGATTCTGAGTATATCCTGGCCGTGTCCGACAATGGACGGGGCATCCCCCGCGAATACCAAGAGCATATTTTTAACGTCTTTGATCGGTCCGGCGCGCCGGAGGGTATCACCGGCACCGGCGTAGGTTTAGCCATTGTCAAAAAGATAATCGAATCTTGGAAAGGCCGGGTGTGGCTGGAGAGTGAACCGGGGGCCGGCGCCACTTTCTATTTTTCCATCCCTATATCCGCCCGGGCCGACAAGAAGTCTTGATTCATACCTCAAACGGTCATAATTATCCCTTTTAGAGGCGACATGCTTGCCGGTTGTCTTTTAATGTCATAGAGTTAAGGTGCAGGGTCATCGGATTCGATTCTAATAAATGGCCAATTCTGATTAAGCCCTGAAAGGGCGCTCTAGGTTAGCCCAGCGGCAACGCCCTGGGTTGGGGCGGCGACTATATAAAATACCTGCAATAGTCACATAAAACCGCCGTCAATTCAGCGGTCTACCCCTGGTTATGTATCCCTGCCTGTGAATATCCTTTTGGTCTCG
>JADFYN010000117.1:4545-9470 GCA_015233055.1 Deltaproteobacteria bacterium | reverse complement strand
TACATGAACAGTCTGATTTTAGAGCCGGAAATAGAGTAATCCCGGTGCGCCACAGCATTCACCAGGGGGTTGGGCTGGGGGGTTGAATCTAACTGTAAATTCATGCTGCGGCCGCTTTCTAAGAGCGAGTCAAATGACTCTACTTTATCATATGATCGTAATATGTTATTATTTTAGGTTAAATCCATCATTCAGATACGTGAAACCAATTATCAAAAAACTTGCGAATCTTGTGATAGTAATGTATAGTGTATTCGGAACAATTATAAGTTGATTTTTCGATTGCATGATAACCCACCAATGGCAAACAGTTTGAAGATAAAGCTGTAATTATCCCTTATGAGGTCCATAACCATGCCACAATATGCAGTAATTTTCGATTATAACGGCATCATCGCCGACGACGAGCAAGTTCATCAACGAGCGTTTCAAGTGGTTCTCAGTGACCTTGGGTTTTCTTTAGATTCACAGCTCTACGCTGCCTATTTCCTAGGCCGGACAGACAGGGATGGCCTTTTGTCTCTCAATAGCTCGCGTTCTGGAATATTTCAGATTAATGAAATTGACAACCTGGTGCGGCAAAAACAGAATAAATACCAATCTCTGATTAATAACGAAGACATCCTGTATCCAATGGTTATCGATGTGATTCGGAATCTTTCCAGACGATTCACGTTAGGCATTGTCACAAGCTCCAGCCGGACCGAGTTGCTTACTGTATTGGAAAGGTACCAAATTCTCAAATACTTTCAAGCTATCATCACCGCCGATGACGTAACTCTCGGAAAGCCGAATCCGGAAGGCTATATAAAAATTTTGAATGCATTAGAAACGCCTCCTAATCACAGTGTAGTAATTGAAGACTCACCATCAGGGATATTGGCGGCGAAGTCAGCCGGCATTAAGTGCATAGCTGTTTTACACACAGCTCCACGAACGAGCTTGGTAAATGCAGATATCATTTTAGATACTGTAGGATAGGTAAACGAAGAGGTAATACGATCAGTACTCAAAATACAGAGGCCAACTAACCTGATCACGCAGCGGATTGCCTACAGCAAAGGAACGCCTTCGACAGCCATTGACGCCCGTCGTTAGGCCACAAGGGAAGAATTATGAGTGTCGTCGACATTTTTCCCAAACGATAGGGGAAGCTCCGTTCAGCGCGACCCACCATTCGGATAGACGAGGCTGATTGTTAAAAAGACTTGCGATTCAAGTTAGAGTAATGTATAGTGCATTCGAAATAATGAACAGTTAGTTTTTCGATTTCTGCGAAAATATGAAAATATACGGTGGGGACGACCGAAGATATTGGTAGGTTTACCGGCGTTGCCGTTTGTCTCTCTGCATATCAAAAATAAGAGGAAGACACAACAGTGGAAGAAAAATTGATTGAGTTTATACGAACGCGCGATTACAAGCTCGTAAAGGAATTAGGTCAAGGTGCTTGCGGTAAAACGGTCCTTCTTTATGATGATATGATTGATGAACATTTTGTTTGCAAAAAATACTGCCCCTGCTCGGAGGACCATCGGCAAGAGCTATTTTCAAATTTCATTCGTGAGATAAAGCTTCTTCATCAGGTCCACCATGCTAATATAGTCCGCATGTTTAATTATTACCTTTATCCAGATAAGTTTACGGGGTTTATCCTGATGGAATTTATTGATGGATTGGATATCGACGATTACCTCAAGAATGCGCCAGAAAAATTTAACGAAATATTTCTTCAAGTTATAAATGGATTTCGACACCTTGAGACAAACAAAATCCTCCATCGAGATATACGGTATCAAAACATGATGGTTACCAATGCAGGTACTGTTAAAATAATTGATCTAGGTTTTGGTAAAAAAATCAAACACCCGGATGACTTTGATAAAAGCATCAGCTTGAATTGGTGGTGTGAGTTACCGGAAGAGTTCGAGATTTCCCTATATGATTTCAGAACAGAAGTGTATTTTGTTGGGAAATTATTTGAAAAGATGATTCGTGAAATAGGTATTGACCATTTTGCGTACAAAAGCATCCTGAACCGTATGTGCAGCCGAAGTCCTGATTCAAGGATTGAAAGTTTTTTTGATGTTGAAAAGGAAATTAGCAATAATAGGTTTCCTGAGATGGACTTCAGTCAAAAAGAACGATCGGCCTATCGCGAATTTGCAGATTCTATGCAGCATTATGTTACAAAGATAGAAAGTGGTTCCAAGTACATCCGTGATTTTGGCCAGCTACAAAATCAACTTGAGGAAGCATACCGAAGTTTCTTGTTGGAGGAAACAGTACCAAATACAGCTTTAATCGCAAGGTGCTTTATCAGCGGTTCCTATTACAATAAAAAGGCTGGATTTCCTGTACGGGTAGTAAGTGAATTTTTGCATTTATTAAAATCTTCATCGCAGGAAAAGATACGAATTATAATGGCAAACCTCTATACGCGACTTGACTCTATCCCCCGATATAGCCCAATGGAAGACGATATTCCGTTTTGATACTTAAAACAACCCGAATTCGACAAGTCCGCCCTTGATTTAATCTGCAGATTGTATAAATTAGAAAATACAAAACGCTCATCTGCGTTAATCTGCGCCATCTGCGGATAGATTTCTGGTACTTAATTTAGAAGATTCGTCGGATTCAGATTACCTTGCCGAAATCGGTGGATTGGCTTCTTCCTCATGATGGATGGACGCTTTGCAAAGACCCGCTCACTTCCAGATAGGAGGCGAGGCGTTAGCCTGAGAGGAAAGCCAAATCTATAACTCACGGTTTACCAGGAAAGGGAAGCGATGGAACCGTTAGCCCGATCAATAGTCACCCCGGAGGAATACCTGGCCTTGGAGCGCGCCGCCGAACACAGGAGTGAATATATAAACGGTCAGATCTTTGCCCTGGCCGGGGGCAACCGGCAACACAATCAGATCACGGTTAATATTGCCGGCGAACTGAACAGCCAGTTTCGAGGGCGGACCTGTACAGTTTATGTCAGTGACATGCGGGTCAAAGTCAGCCCCACGGGTTTGTATACTTACCCTGATGTGGTGGCCGTCTGCGGGGAACCGCTGGTTGAGGATGATCATCTGGACACGTTACTTAACCCCACGGTGATTATGGAAGTATTGTCCGACTCTACCGAGGCCTACGATCGTGGGGGAAAGTTTGCCCATTATCGCCGCCTGCCTTCACTCAAAGAGTATGTCATCATCGCCCAGGATCAGGCCCGTGTCGAGCACTTTGTCCGTCAGGACGCACAATGGGTTATGACGGAGATTGATGATTTGACCGGAACACTTTCGCTGGACTCCATCGGTTGCCGCCTGCCGCTGCTGGAAATCTACGACAAGGTCGAATTCCCCGCCACCACCCCGGCCAGATCGTGAACTGAGGGTCTGATGGTTAGTTCTTGGATTTCCTGAGCTCCTGAATGAATTCATCCAGATTCTTTGACACAAAGGCATGTCTAAGCAATGATTTCAATACCATAGTATCAGATAACCCGCTTATGGATTCAGTAACTTCCTTAGGGATCTGACCGAATCGGATTTCAATGCCCTCGATAATATCTTCTCTGACGCCTTTCTGATATCCTTCTTCGATAAATTCTTCTACGACGGTAGGCATAATTGCATCTCCTTTTCCTGATGTGGCTTGGTCAAGAAAGACCGTTATCTCTTTCTTTGTTAATTTATCTGTGAAAATTAAATACTGAGCAACAGCCTTAAGAAATTCAAGCTGACCGGGATCTGTGGACATTTGATGGTAAAGAGAAGCCATATCAGCCAACTTGGAAACCAGTTCAGGGTCATTGATATGCTTCTGGAGCAACAGAGTCATCCTGGTCCTGACATTTCCTTTGATATCTTCGTCCGGGATAGTGGATAAGTCAAAAAGAAGATAATTGAAATCAGGAAGATGCTGTTTTAATTCAGCCGTAGCGTCAAATAATGAGTTAAACCTGGTTGATTCCGCCCAGGTGGTGGTCCCATGATAGAAAACCAATGGAATGATAACGGGTAAATATTCCGAAGTCGGCTGCTGGGAGGCGATATAGGCCCACATTTGAGTCATATATCTCAATAGTTGAAGTGGCGCCAGCCTGTCCTGATGGCTCTTGTGCTCCAACAAGATACACACATATGCCGGCTGGGACTGCTTTATGTTCACTCGGTAAACAAGGTCCGAAAAATGAGCCCTTAATTGTTCATCCACAAAGGAATCTGTTGTGGTCTCCAGGGTGCTTAGATCAAGTTGATCCAGAACGGACTCAGGTAAGTAATTGGCAAAAAAATCCTTAGCCAGGTCTTGACCAGAGAACATTTTCTTGAAAAACCTGTCATGATGGCTTGTTGTCAATGCACACCTCGAAGCTTAACTTTCCCCAGCGATATTCCAATGAGTAACTCATCGCCCGATATGGATTCCTTGACATTTCCAATACTATTATTACTTGTTTATTCTATACGTTATACCCTGATTCGTCAACAATAAAGAAGTGGCTACGGTATTCTCTCGTTCCTGATAGTCCGATGCTCCGAAGTCAATCCAACCATCACCCAATCCTGACCGGTAACCCCGTCCGCAACGAATCCAGGACGCGGAAAGTGACCAGGGTGGTATCCATGAGATCGGGCCAGGGGATGGGGTAGGTGTTTTCCCGGATGCCCTGGATGAAAGCCGCGACTTCTTCCTCAAAGCCTTTCTGTTGATTCATCTTCTTTATCTTGCGCGTACCTTTGGCCGAAGCCAGTTCCAGAGTCCGGAAGTTGTCCAGGACGGCCGTCTTGTCCTGCCCGAAGACCTCCAACCGCTCCTTGGGATAGGCCCGGCTGCCGTTGGCGAAATAGTGGATCGTCCCCAGGGAGCCCTCATCAAAGGATATGTGCAGGGTGACCACGTCATTGGTGGCCGAGTTATTCCGTCCC
>JADFYN010000117.1:521-4488 GCA_015233055.1 Deltaproteobacteria bacterium | reverse complement strand
ATGACACACCTCGCCGATGATCCGCCCGCCGCCCAGGTCCGGATCATGGACCCAGCTCGTCTTGTCGCCCAAAGGAATGCGGCCGGCATTGACCCGGTAGATCAGGGCCAGGGGTTCGGACCGGGGCGCAAAATGGGCCTTTAATTGCCCGGCCAGGGGGCTGAACCGGCGATTGAACCCGACCATCAGGACCAGCTCGGGGTGGGCCGCCACCGCAGTCATCACGGCCGCTAATTCATCCTCCCGAATGCAAAGGGGTTTCTCCAGGAAGACGTGCTTGCCCCGGTTTAGGGCCTGGATAGCCAGGGCGGCGTGGGAGTCGTGGCGGGTGGCGATGGCGACCGCGGTGATTTGGGGATCGGCCAGGACGGTCTCAGCTTCGGAGGCGCTGAACTCGGCCTGGTATCTTTCCGCCACCACCTGGGCCGTATATCCTTTGGCCGCGGCCACACCGGTCAGCGTGACCTCCCGTTGGGCCATAAAAGCCGGGAGCAGGACGCCCTTGGCAAAGGCCCCGGCCCCGATCAGACCCAAATTGATCCGGCCTGGACACGCAGCGGCTGGACGGGAGCCGATGGGCATGTCCCGTCTGGGGCGGAGGTCCGGCTCTTCCGGATAGGTCAGGACCACGCCCAGCACCGGCTCGGCCGATTGTCCGGTGACCAGCCCGTAGGCGGCCTCGGCCTGATCGATGGGAAACTGATGAGATACCAGGTCATCCAGGCGGATACGGCCGGCCGACACCAGGTCCAGAAAGGATGACATATTTTCGGTCTCGGTCCACCGGACATACCCCGGCGGGTAACCCCGGCCCTTTTCTTCGTAATCAGGATCGTACCGCCCCGGACCATACGACCGGGACAGGCGGACTTCTATTTCCTTGGCATAGTATTCCCGGCGGGGAATGTCCATGCCCACATCACCCACCACCACCACCCGGCCCCGGTCCTTGACCAGATCTGCCGCCAGCCTTAAGGTGTCACTGCTGTCTTTGGCCGCGGCGCAGACAATTACGGCGTCGGCCCCGATGCCCCTGGAAATGGTCAGCACCTGGTGGACGATCTCATCCGAGGGCTCGGACGCGGCCAGGACACCGCTTATTCGGGCCAGTTCATTCCGGGCCGGATCAATATCCACCCCGACCACCCTATATCCGGCAGCCAGGCAGATCCGGGCGGCCAGTTGCCCGACCAGGCCCAACCCGATAATCGCTACAGTCGCCCCGAATTGCACCTCAGCCTGACGGACCCCGTGCACGGCAATGGCCCCCAGCGTGACGAAAGACGCCTCAGCCCAGGGCAGGCTGCCTGGAACCGGCACGACTAAATTTTTGGGGACCCAGACCAGGTCGGCATGATTGGCGTACCCGGCCCCGGCGCAAGCCACCCGGTCACCCACCTGAAACAGCTCAGCCCCGGCCCCCACGCCGGACACTTCCCCGGCCAGGGAGTAACCCAGCGGTAACGGGGCTTCCATAATATTCTTGACGGCCCGGTAAGTGTTCATCAGGCCGTCCGTCTTGACCTTGCCAATGACCCGCTTGACCAGGTCCGGCCGCTCCTTGGCCTTTTGCAGGGAGGTCTTTTGGGACAGATGAATCATGGACCGGTCCGTGCCCACGCTGATCAGGGAGGCCCTGGTCCGGACGAGCACACCGCCCGGTTGGAGTTGGGGCGGCGGCGCGTCGATTAATCTGACTTGTCCATTCTTGAAATTCTGGGTGACGATTTTCATTTCCCGGCCTGTATCCGGGCCAGATTTAGTAACCCCCCGGCCAACAACATCCCCCGGTCCCGGCCTGTCGCGGCCAGACGGAGCGAGATCTGCAGCGATCCGGACTTCCCTTCGAGCTGGGCCGTGAAATCCACGGCGTCGGACTTCAGAAAATCGTGCAATCCCCGAAAAATCAATTTGTCGCCTTCCTGGATCAGGTCGTACTGACCGGGAGCGGCAAAGGTGAAGGGCAGAATTCCCATGTTGCACAAATTGGCCAGATGGATCCGGGCAAAGCTCTTGACCACCTTGGCCCGAACTCCCAGATACCGGGGGGCGATGGCCGCGTGTTCCCGGGACGACCCCTGCCCGTAGTTTTCTCCACCGATGACCAGTCCGTCACCCGTGGCCTTGGCCCGAGCGGCAAACCCTGGGGCGGCATCCCGGAAGACGAATTCACTGATGGCCGGAATATTGCTCCGTAAAGGCAGGATGGCGCTCCCGGCCGGCATAATGTGGTCGGTGGTGATATTGTCGCCCACCCTGGTCAGCACCGTCAGGGTCAACTCATCCGGGACAGCCTCGAAGACCGGGAACGGCTTGATATTGGGCCCCCGGACGATCTCCACTTCCCGATTATTATCCGTCGGCGGGATGAGCAGGTTGTTATTGATAATAAATTTTTCCGGCTCGGTTACCTTCGGATAATCGCCTAATTCCGTGGGCGAAGTGATCTTGCCGAACACAGCCGCCGCGGCCGCCGTTTCCGGGCTGGATAAGTAGACTAAATCATTGGGTGTCCCACTCCGGCCGGGAAAGTTCCGGGGGAAAGTCCGGACCGACACCCCTCCGGTGGGCGGGGCCTGGCCCATCCCGATGCAGCCGAGGCAACCAGATTGATGGATCCGGGCGCCGGACCCGATCAGGTCTTTCAACCCGTCGTGGAAAGACACGTTTTCCAGGGCCTGCCGGCTGCCGGGATTGATATCCAGACTGACATTGGGATGCACCTGTCGGCCGGCCATGATTTTGGCCACCATCATCAGGTCCCGGAAAGAGGAATTGCCGGAAGAACCGACAATGACCTGGGTCACGGGAGTCCCGGCCACTTCCGACACCTTCTTGACGTTATCCGGCGATGAGGGGCAGGCGATCATGGGTTCGATTTGAGTCAAATCAATTTCCATGACCGCATCGTAGCCGGCCCCTGGATCAGCGGTCAGCGGACGCCAGTCACCCGACCGCGACTGGGCGGAAAGGAATCGCCGGGTCTCTTCATCCGATGGAAAGACGGACGAGGTAGCTCCCAGTTCCGCACCCATGTGAGTGATCACAGCCCGGTCCGTAACGGACAATGAGGCCACGCCCGGCCCAAAATATTCCAAAACTTTACCCACACCGCCCTTGACCGACAACCGGCGCAGGATCTCCAAAATGACATCCTTGGCCGAAGACCATTGGGGCAGCCGACCGGTCAATTCAACTCCCAGGACCGCGGGCGTGCTCAAGAAGAACGGATACCCGGCCATGGCCAGGGCCACGTCCAGGCCGCCGGCCCCCATGGCCAGCATCCCCAAACCGCCCCCGGCCGGAGTGTGGCTGTCCGAGCCCAGCAGAGTTTTCCCTGGGACACCGAAACGCTCCAGGTGGACCTGATGGGAAATCCCATTCCCCGGCCGGGAGAAATGCAAACCGAACCGAGCCGCGCAGGATTGAAGAAAACGATGGTCATCGGCATTCTTAAAATCGGCCTGAAGAAGATTGTGATCCACGTAACTAACCGATACCTCGGTCTTGACCCGATCCAGGCCCAGAGTTTCAAATTCCAGATAGGCCATGGTGCCGGTGGCATCCTGAGTCAGGGTCTGGTCGATCTTGATGCCGATCTCCTGACCGGTTTCCAGTCGCCCCTCGACCAAATGGGCCGAGAGTATTTTTTGAGTAATATTTTGGGCCATAATCAAGTTCCTCTTATTTTGAATATCGATAACGGGCCGGAAAGAACACCCGTGGGGTGCCTTTAGCACATTTCCGACCGGTTGAGAAGGCAAAAGTTATTTGGGGTGCTTCTGGAAAAACTCCCAGATGACATCATTGGCCTTGAGCTTATCCGAAGGCTTTCCGATCAGTTTCTCCGGCAGGAAGTGGGTCCCCCCCGGCCAGGTATGCCCCATCCCCTCAATGGTGTACCAGACGACTTCCGAGCTTTCTTTGCCCGGACCGTAGGCCATCCTTTTGACGTCGGGTCGGTCAT
>JADFYN010000117.1:0-500 GCA_015233055.1 Deltaproteobacteria bacterium | reverse complement strand
GGGCACCCGAGCATCGTCACCCATCGCTGAATTTGTTCCCGGACCGGTTTCTTATAACCGATCACCCGCCATCCCAATAGCATGTCCCCACCGTTGATCGGGTTCAGCGGATCAGCGTCGCCGGTGATATAGAGAAGAGAAATCGGGCGGGCGACCATTGTCTGCATCATCCAGTCACTCCCCGCTACAGGGGCGATTGCGGCCAGGCGTCTGGAAAGTTCGCGGCCGAGGCGAAAAACCATGGACGCTCCATTTGAAAACCCGGTGGCGTAAATACGATGCTCATCCACGCGAAAGCGACTGATCAAATCGTCAATTAGGGCGTTGACGAAGCCGACATCATCAACTTTTCTTTGGGTTGCCCCAACATTGGACCGATTCGATCCATCATTCCAGGTCTGGGGATTGCCCATAAAGCGGGCCCGGATTAAGGGGTTAGGGCGGGAGCCTTCCGGAAACACGGCCAGGAATTTCTCTTGGTCGGCCTTACCGGACAAACC
>JADFYN010000116.1 GCA_015233055.1 Deltaproteobacteria bacterium | reverse complement strand
TTTTGGCAGCGTTAATTGGATACACTTTCTACCAGGGTAAACCAAGAATGCGAGGGGTCGATCTTGAATCGTCACCTGTCAACCCATGTTTCCAAATTGCTTAGTAAACTCGTCGAACTCAGGTTAAATAGGAGGTGGGGATGAATGGATTCAGCCGGATTCGGTCCATCACCGCGGTAATCTGCAGCTTGCTCGTTTGCCTGGTGGTCATCTCCGCGGCCCAGGGTCAGGACTTGCGGGACGGTATATATCAAGTGGGGAAGTTGAAACCAATGGATAGCCGGCTAAGAGTCAAAGTGGGCGATGTCGCCCCAGACTTCACCTTGCCCGCTGTTGCCGGTGACAAGGTCACTTTAAGCCGATTCAGGGGCCGGAATGTGGTGTTGTCCTTTGTCCCGGCCGCCTGGACACCGGTTTGTTCCGATCAATGGCCCGGCTACAACATCGCCAAGGACCTCTTCGATAAACACCAGGCCGTCCTGCTGGGCATTACCGTGGACAACATTCCGACACTCTATGCCTGGACCAAGGCCATGGGCCGATTATGGTTCCCGGTGTTATCCGATTTTTGGCCCCACGGGGCCGTGGCCGATAAGTACGGTGTGCTGCGATCCAACGGCATGACCGAGCGGGCCTTGTTCGTGATCGACAAACAGGGCGTTATCCGGTACATCGACGTCCACGACATCAATGTCCGACCCGATCTGGGCGTCCTGGCCGAGGAACTGGATAAACTCCCCCATGATTAATCTCGAACATATCCAATTACCTTGGGGAAATGGCACGTTGTCTTGCCGTCTTCCCCGTGATTGGACGGTCCTGGGTGAATTGCGTCCCCAGAGCCGGGAGGCCGTACCTGATCCGGCCGCGGCATGCCGAGAGGCCCTAAGTCAACCCATTGGGGCTGCACCTCTAGCTTACCGAAATCTGACCGGTCGCCGGGTAGTGGTCGTGGTGGATGATCATTCCCGGCCGACGCCGGTGGCGGATTTTATTGATCCGGTCCTGGAAGAATTGGCCGCGGCGGGGGCCCGTCCGGAACAAATCGATATTTTGCTGGCCAATGGAGTCCATCGGGAGAGTCGGCCTGACGAAGTGGCCTGGAAAATCGGCCGGGAGAATATGACCAAATTCCGGTGGCGCTGCCATCAAGCCTATGATCCGGCGGAACTGACTTACCTGGGCCGGACCCGGCGGGGGACTCCGGTTTTTTTGAATAAGTTGCTGGTGGCCGCGGACCTGATTGTCTGTTTAGGCGCGCTGGAGCCTCACCTGTTGCTGGGCTTTGGCGGCGGCTATAAAATGCTTCTTCCGGGGTGCGCCGGGGCCCAGGCGATTGGGCGGAACCATCTCCAGGGGGTGGATCCCGATCACTTCGATTTGGTCGGCGCGGCGGCGGAAGCATCGCCCATGCGGCAGGACCTGGAGGAGGGGGCCGGGCTGTTGAACAAGGATGTGTTCATCGTCAACGCGGCCATGAACCATCAGGCCCGGCCGACCGGATTTTTTTGCGGGGATCCGATTCTGGCCCATCGAGCCGGGACCGAGTTCATCGAAGAACTGGCCGGCATAGATATTCCCGAACCGGCGGATGTGGTCCTGACCAATTCCTTTCCCATGGATGCCGACCTTCGGCAATCGGCCAAGTGTCTGGGGAATACCTTATATGCGGCCAAACCGGGTGGGGTGATATTGGGGTGTGTCAAATGTGACCATGGCCTGGGGGAGGTGCCGGTGGGGAGTAAAAGCTTGCCTTATCCGTTGGTTCGGTTTCTGGCCCGGCTCATCGGTAAGCGTCGGATATTGCCTTTGGTGGAAAGGATGAAACGGCAAGAACCGGTGGAAGAGGTTTTTCTGACCCATTTCGGGCTGCAAATGCTCCGCCGGAATCACTTAGGCTTGTTCAGTCAAAATCTCCCGCCCGACCTGGATAAGAAACTGGGCTTGGCCCGCGTGTTCAATGATGTCTCGGCCATGCTCGCCTGGGCAGCCCCAAAAGTCCCCCGCCGCGCCGGCGTCTGGGTTTTCCCTTATGGCGGTGTCACCTATGCCCGCCGAAGATGATCATGCTTCTGATTTAGTGACATATGGGAAATCTACTGATTCTTAGACTTTTGTCTTTTGCTTTTTCCCGATTACGGCGCATATGGTGTCACAGAGTCTGTCCTTCAATTCTTCCAGTTCTTCCCAAATGATATGAGGAAACATTTGAGTATCAAAATGTATTTTTTTGTGTTTTTTTGCACAGAAAATAACCGGCTTGTTTAACGCCATCGCATAGCCTGCCTCGAAGTAAACATTCTGCCGTTCCCCGGTGACTTCAGCGACGACAAACTTGGAGTTCTTGATTTCTGAAATCATTTTGGCATTGATTGGTTCAACATGCAGTAGTTCATCCATTCTTATCGGCTTGTAACCAGTTTCATTCACCGCCTTCTTTATCCCTTCTTCGTACACATTCTTCATTTCACCTGTTTCGTCACTGAACCACATGGCCACAAATACTTGATCTGTATCGGGCTGGATTTCATGTTTATCAAGATAGTCCCAACCATTGGCGGTAATGGTCACATGGACCCCATAGGCGTCCAATCGCGATATGAGTCCTCTATCCTTCAGGGATTCTGTGAGGAATCCAAATTCGGCGCTCTTCTTGGCCCAGGCAAGCGGAAAATCCTTCTCTGAATCCATGGTGACCTCTTCGCCAGGATAAGAAGTCCTTTTCTCAATTGCTCTCAGCAATAGAAGTTGTTTTTCATTTGTGCTGTATGAAGGCAGGTTGTCCATTATAGTTTGGAGGTTTGTCGCTGTAATTTCCAGTTCCGGCTCACGGCGTTCAGCCCGTTCCCTGAGATGCGCCCATAGCTTATGTATGTCTTTGGTCTGTTTGATTTTGTGGAGAGCATCTTCGGTTGCATTGAACTGCCCGCATCTTAGGCACTTGGCCATGACAGATCTTCCGAATTCCCCGTAGGTTAACTCCGCATCAGGCCAATCGCACAATGGGCATTTACCGTTCATATATCTCGTCCTTCCGTATCCTCGGTCAATCCTTCTTCACCAAAAAATAAATCCGACCTAACTGCTTCTCATATCCGGCGGAGAATTCGGCTTCCGGGCCGTGGCCAAAGAAGATGTCCACCCGGCCGGGACCCTTGATGGCGCCGCCGGTGTCCTGGTTCAGGACAAAGCGGGAGAATTTGATCCATTCCTTGACTTGATGATTGGCGTCGGGGAGAGGCCGTTCTGTCTGGATGAAGGCCAGGGCGCCGCAAGGGAAGACATGCTGGTCGGTGGCCACGGACCGGTTGGGCGTCACCGGGACCTGGAGATTGCCCAGAGGACCTTGGGTGACCTGGCGGAAAAAGACATAACTGGGATTGTAATTGAGGATGCGTTCCCGTTGCTCGGGATGCCGGGCCAGGTAAGATTTGATGGCCTGCATGGACATGTCTTCCTTGGCTATGAGGTTTTCCTGAATCAGTAAGGTGCCGACGCTGCGGTAGGGCCGACCGTTGGCCACGTCATAATTGACCCGGATGGTCTGGCCGTTATCCAGTTCAATTTTGCCTGAGCCCTGAACATGGAGAAAGAAGACATCTACGGGATCAGTTACGTAAGCCAGTTCATACCCGTGGCCCTGGAGGACCCCTTTATTATCGATCTCATCTCGGGAATAGTAGGGCATGAAATCGCTGCCGACGCATCGACCGATAATCTTTTGCCCGGCGTTGGCGTGGTTGAACCGGCTCAAATCCACCACCACCAAATCAGCCGGCCGGCGGTAAATAGGGCAGGGGTACTGTTGGGATTTGGTCGGACTACCCTTGAGAATCGGCTCGAAATAGCCGGTGAACAGCACTCCCCCACGATCTTTATCGCCCGGTGACTGGTAGACAAGGAACTCGTCTTTGATGATCTGAGGCCACCGGCTGCGGGGTCTGGTGATCACCTGGCTGAAATATTCCAATGACCTGATCAGTCTTTCCGCGGAGTAGACATCGGGACCAAAGGTGAATTGCTTGTCTTTGGGTAAGCGGCGGTAATAGGCCAGACTGTGGTCGATGGCTTCGGATAGAGAGGCGATGTCCAAATCGTCTTGGATGTCCGGGTAGTCCTGGGGGTCTAACCGGATCAGTCCGGTTTCTTCCCGGGCCGGGACAATTTCTTCCCGGACCTGTCCGGCCTCTTCCCGCGGCGGTATAGGTCGCGGCTTTTTCTGACAACCCTCGAGGCAGATCAACCCGGACGTTGTAAACAATAAGCAGAGAATGAGGATAATCGTTTGATAGGAAGGCTGCGACCCGGCGAATCTCGCCGCCCCCCGGGAAGGATTCTTCAGTAAATGAGTTAGCAAGAAGCGGCCTCTTCGTTAGTTTGTTGGAGTCATGTCTTTTCCGGCCGGATGGACGGAATGTCATTCAGCTTTGATTGAAAAGCGGCCAGGTCGGCGACCTTAACGGCGGCCATAAACAGCTCTTTGAGGATATCCCGGTTGTCTATTTTATCAATTACCGCCAAGACGTCTTGAGGAAACGGTCCAAATCGGGCGGAGAGGAGATCTACAAGCCTTTCTCTGGCTTCCACTATCCGGCCTTCTTCTATGCCTTCTTTTTTGCCTTCTTTTTTGCCTTCCTTTCGGCCTTCTTTCCGGCCTTTTTGGACGCCCATCCGCAAAATATCTTTACCAGCGGCGGTTTGGGCCAGATCAAAGTTCAGCATAGCGATAACCTCCTTTCGGGTGATCCTACGAAACCTGTTAAGCAAGAACAGGCCCAGGAGATCTAAAATATTTTTTGAGTCTTCCTTGGGATAAACCCCCCGGACCAGCTCACCCCAAATTTGGGCTCTGACGAACAAGTCATTTTTGGGGGTATTTTCCGGCATGGTGTAGGGGGCTAATATGACCAGCCGGGGATCTATGTCCCGCAACTCCTCTTCTCTAAAATCTTCAAGAATTATCTCTTTGGGCCAGCCCTGATAGGTCAGATGTTCCGGGCAGGTTAGCCCGTGCAAGGGCAGGGCTGCGTCACGAAAGGCCCGCCTGGTATATATAATGCCCATGAAAAAAGGCCCGCGATGTTTCTTCTGGGTACAATATAACAAACCTGCGGCAAGTAAACGATAGCGGATGAACGGATCGGCGTAACCTTGAAACTCCAGGAAAACCAAATTATCCTGGCCGGACAAAGGGGTGGCCACGATATCCGGGGAGACCTTCTTGACTTTGAGGGTTTCGGCCCTCAGCTTGTAGGGGTGTCCGGAGGTAACGCCGACCAGCCTCAGCACGGCGTCGCCTGCAGCCTGCATCAATTGGTAGAAGGCCTCATCAGAGCCCCGTGTGCCCGACTTTTCCATTGACCACGCTTTGGTTAGTGCCTTGATATCATCATGATTCATCGGTTGGCGCGAAGAGTTGATCTCCTTTGGAGTCATGTCTTTTCCGGCTGGAAGGACGGAATGTCATTCAGCTTTGATTGAAAAGCGGCCAGGTCGGCGACCTTAACGGCGGCCATAAACAGCTCTTTGAGGATATCCCGGTTGTCTATTTTATCAATTGCCGCCAAGACGTCTTGAGGAAACGGTCCAAATCGGGCGGAGAGGAGATCTACAAGCTTTTCCCTGGCTTCCACTATCCGGCCTTCTTCTATGCCTTCTTTTTTGCCTTCTTTTTTGCCTTCCTTTCGGCCTTCTTTCCGGCCTTTTTGGACGCCCATCCGCAAAATATCTTTACCAGCGGCGGTTTGGGCCAGATCAAAGTTCAGCATAGCGATAACCTCCTTTCGGGTGATCCTACGAAACCTGTTAAGCAAGAACAGGGCCAGGAGATCTAAAATATTTTTTGAGTCTTCCTTGGGATAAACCTCCCGGACCAGCTCACCCCAAATTTTAACTTTGACGAACAAATCATTTTTTGGGGTATTTTCCGGCATGGTGTAGGGGGCTAATATGACCAGCCGGGGATCGATGTCCCGCAACTCCTCTTCTGTAAAATCTTCAAGAATTATCTCTTTGGGCCGGCCCTGACAGATCGGATGTCCCGGGCAGGTTAGCCCGTGCAAGGGCAGGGCGGCGTCACGAAAGGCCCGCCTGGTATATATAATGCCAAGGGAAAAAGGCCCGCGATGTTTCTTCTGGGTACAATATAACAAACCTGCGGCAAGTAAACGATAGCGGATGAACGGATCGGCATAACCCTGGAACTCCAGGAAAACCAAATTATCCCGGCCGGACAAAGGGGTGGCCACGATATCCGGGGAGACCTTCTTGACTTTGAGGGTTTCGGCCCTCAGCTTGTAAGGGTGTCCGGAGGTAACGCCGACCAGCCTCAGCACGGCGTCGCCTGCAGCCTGCATCAACTGGTAGAAGGCCTCATCAGAGCCCCGTGTGCCCGACTTTTCCATTGATCACGCTTTGGTTAGTGTCGTGCATCATCATGATTCATCCGTTGGCGCCGAAGAGTTGATCTCCTGACACGCCATTTGCTTCTGGTCTAGATTATCATGACAGGCGGTTAATATCAATGAAATTTCTTTGTTTGGTGCAGGCCGTCGAGACAGAGGAAGGAAAATTTAAACCGGCGTGAAGTAGCTTGATTCGTCTTGTATTATTCCAGTGGTTATGATATATCCCCATAAATGTTATCACCGCCGCCAAACCTATAGAGCCGTACTTGAATGATGACGACAGCAAAAATCAAACTCGGTGAAATCCGGCCGCACCCTGCTGTCACCGGAGTGGTCCTGTCCGGTGGCTTGAACACCCGGATGGGGGTGAATAAGGCTTTCATTCCCATTCTAGGTCGCCGGATTGTGGACTTGCTCCTCCAGGTCATGACGCCGTGTTTTAAAGAGATGATGTTGATCACCAATGCGCCTCAGGATTATCTAGACCTGGACCTGATGCTGGTGACCGATGTGCAAAAGGGCCTGGGCCCCTTTGGCGGCTTGCTGACGGCCCTCCATTATTTAGAGACACCCTACCTGTTTATCACCGCCTGCGACACCCCGTTCCTTAATCCCAGATTGATCCAAGGTTTGTTGGCTCGTCTCCCCCAAGGTGGGGATATCATTATTCCGGCCACACCAGAGGGATACCAGCCGTTGATGGCTTTATATTCCAGACGCTGCCTGAAGGTGGTGGAAGATTTTGTCAAATCCGGACGGCGGAAAATATATGAGATATTCCCTTATGTCAAAACGGTCAAAGTCGAGCCGCCAGAGCTAGACGTGATGGATAGCCAGAGGTATTCCTTTTTTAATTTGAATACACCGGAAGATGTCGTCGAGGCCCAACGGGTGGCCCTGGAGGCGGCTCCGTGGCTGTGGTAAAAACTCCCGGCCAATCGCAAATGTGTGGTTTTTCACACACGGCGTTGTTGGGACAGGGGTCGGCAGAATATAACAACAAGTTATTACATGATATAATGTATACGCAATAACATTCTGATAAAACAATAAGTTACCTTGTAAAATATCCACCCGTATTTATTTTATGGGACATAAGCTAAACATTATCATATATTAGATTTAATGACCAGGATGTGCTATTAATACCGGTATACAACTTGCATATCTCCAAAGCAGTCAGTCATCTGGTGATCTTGTTCTATCTCGAATTGGTTTTATCTCCGCCAGGACCCGGCGATTTCCTACTTCGCCAAATCACCAAACGGAATTTTAACATCGACCTCCATCAGGGTAGCTCAAATGGATCTTTTGCAAAGAACGGTTGACCGCAAAATTTCAGTCAGCGGCATCGGACTGCACTCAGGGAAACAAGTCAATATGACCATTATGCCGGCCCCGGCCGACGCCGGTATTACCTTTGTCCGGAGCGATCTAGAGAATCATCCCGAGATTAAAGCCAATATCGAAAATGTGCATTCCACGGAGTTGGCTACTACGTTGTCGGCTAACGGTTGCCGGATATCCACTATCGAGCATCTCATGGCCGCTTTTTTCGGCCTGGGGGTAAACAACGCGGTGGTGGAAGTGGATTCGCCGGAAGTGCCGATTATGGATGGCAGCGCCGATCCTTTTGTTAATCTGTTGAAGCAGGCCGGCATCCGGGTTCTTGATGAAATCAATAAAGTCGTGGTGGTGACCGAACCTATCTGCGTTACCGACGGGGACAAAGTGATTCGCCTCGAACCTTCAGATGGTTTCAAGATCAGTTGCACTATCGATTTTGAACACCCGCTTTTGTCCAACCAGTCTTTTTGCATGGATTTTTCCGACGAAGCTTTTATGAATGAGATCGGCCCGGCCCGGACCTTTGGATTTCTTAAAGATGTGACTATGCTGCAGGCTAATGGGTTGGCTAAAGGCGCGTCCTTAGATAACGCCATTGCCATTGATGAGGATTGTGTCCTGAATCCTGATGGACTTCGTTATGAAAATGAGTTCGTCCGGCATAAGATATTGGATTGTATCGGTGACTTGTCTCTGCTTGGCTACCCGGTGATCGGACATTTTATCGCTCATAAATCCGGACATGCTCTTCATCACCGACTGGTTACGCAACTTATGGCGCAGCCGTCGGCCTGGCGTTTAGCCGAGGCTACTGAATTTGCCGATATCTCCAGCCCCGACTGGAATTTTTCGCCGTTAAGCGCCTTGCACGCGGCGGCTTGATCACTTTCCAATTAAGAGACGGAGCAGCCGGGAAATCTAAAGATCATACAACGCAATCATGCAACGAGCGGCTGTTTGCAGGTAACTTGTTGTGATGCCTGACGTGATGTCCCTCCTATTTTCCTTCTTTAGTCTGCCGGGCCGTGTTAAGGACCTTTTTGTCAAGGCTGACAATCTGTCGGGATGGCATGGTCGGTCACGGCCAGGTAGCGTTTCTTGACCTCCTCATCTTTTTCCAATTCCTCAATCAAACCGTGGTATTTGATCTGACCGTTGTCTATAATGTAAGCCCGGTCGGAATGGGCTAGAGCGAATTTAACATTTTGCTCGGACAGCAACACCGTCATTCCTTCCTGCTTCATCACATCAATGAAATCTCCCAGTGTCTTAACTACCAGCGGGGCCAGTCCTTCCGACGGTTCGTCAAGCAGGATCAGATCGGGGTTGCCCATTAAGGCGCGGGAGATGGTCAGCATCTGTTGCTCGCCTCCGCTCAAATTTCCCCCCGGCCGATTCGCCATTTCCTCAAGTTTAGGAAAAAATTTGTAGATCCGTTCATAAGTCCATTTAATGTGTTTGCCTTTGCGCCCCACATCCAGGTTGGCCTTGACCGTGAGGTCCGGGAAAATCCGCCGATCCTCCGGGACAAAGCCTATTCCCAACCGGGCAATCTTGTACGGCGGCCATTTGGTGATATTGCAATCTTTAAATGTAACCGAACCGGTCTGAGACGGCGTAAGTCCCATGATGCTGCGCATGGTGGTGGTTTTACCCGCCCCGTTTCGGCCCAGCAGCACCACTACTTCACCCTGGGCCACGTCAAGTGACACATCAAACA
>JADFYN010000115.1 GCA_015233055.1 Deltaproteobacteria bacterium | reverse complement strand
CCTACCCAGGGCGATGCCCTGGGCTAACCTAGAGCGCCCCGTTGGGGCTTATGTGGAATCGGCCATTTTATGAATAAAGCGTGCGTGATTTCGCTTAATTCAACGGCATTGGGTTGCGGGTTACTGGTTAACGAGTTGATAACATAAGATTTGCCTCTAACAAGATAATTGGACGGGGAAAGTTTCTTCAAATGTGAAATCGCCTGGCAGGGGTGAACGGCCCTGATGAAAAAGAACAAGCATTTTCGGATAAGAAACTATTCCTGGGTGGCAGGGGTCCTGCTGGTTCTCGGGGTGTGCTCTATTTGGTCTAATGCCCAGGTACATAGGCAGACCCCGGCTACAGTCAGGCCTTTCACCGTCCCTTCGGTTCCTCAGCCCAGCGTGGTGGCGCTGTTGCCCGGCCCCCCGGAGGTTAATGCGGACGAACCGGCGTCTCCCAAGTCGGCCTTGTTGGTCCAGGCAGGTATCAGCCAGGTCGCGGCCATAACCAGACCGGCCGTGGTGGGCATATCCAGGCCTGGTGCCGATCAGCGGCCGGCCGCTCCATCAAGCGGATTGACCAATCTCACGCCCTATACCGGAGTAGACGGCCGGATAGGTTCGGGGTTGATCTTTGATCGGCGGGGTTATCTTTTAACTACTTTCCAAACCGTGGGTAAGGCGGCAGTGGTCAATGTGACCTTGTTTTCCGGGGGGCAGCGTCAATATGAAGCCGACGTCGTTGAAGTGGATCCGGCGACCGACCTGGCCTTGCTTAAAATTCGTTCGACGGAATTGTTCCCCGCTGTGGCCCTGGGCAATTCCGATTTAGTCGAAGTTGGAGACATTGTCCTGGCTATCGGCAGCCCTTTTGGGTTTTCCCGCACGGTGACCATGGGGATTGTTTGCAGTAACCGGCGGAATCTTAATATTAACGGTATAAGATACCCGAGCATGATCCAGACGGATGCGGTTGTTAATCAGGGTAATGACGGCGGCCCGCTGGTCAACATCAGGGGGGAAGTGATCGGCATCAATATGGCTTCCTACCGCCCGGACAATCATTATTCCGGACTGGGTTTCGCCATTCCGATTAATGACGCTTTGGAGTTCATCGCTGCTAATGTCCAATGAATCTGGATCCGGAAATACAATTATGAACTTAAAATATATCGTATTGGGCATATTTTTGGTCCTGCTGATCATTGGTCTCGCCATGGGCGATTTCACCGAGACCTGGCGCAATGGGGCCACCCTCTGAATGTCTTGTATCGGGTTAGGCTAACCCAACAAACCGAACTAAGGGGTAACCGATGTTAGAGCACTATTTTGGCCTTGATCAAAAGAAATTCGGCACAATGTGCGGACTGATCGTGGCTGTGGCCATCATTGTGACCGTCATCTACTGGGCCGTGTTTGGCTTTGGGAGATGGAAGAAAGAGTTGAATCAGGCATCTAATCTTATGATGGCGGCGACCAATGCTCCAACAGCGGCAACGGCGCCGGCAGGTCCAACAATGTTGATCGGTCAACCGGCTCCGGTCCGATCTTTGCCCGCCGGAGCGGGGCAATACCTCTGTCCCCAGCATGGCGCCGTAGGTCTGCCCAACCTGGACAGCCGGGGGAATGCCTGTTGCCCTATCTGTGGCCAGGCGATGACATTTAATAGTACCTCATCTGGAAACTTGACCTTAGCAGCGGCCGGAGCCGGGTGAATCCCCCCCGGAGGTTCGGTGAACCTCAATCCGAATTTGCGTTAACCGCCCCCCGGCGTTCTGATCCGGCGGGAATGAACGGCCTGGTCTTCCAACCCTAATCGACAACTCATCGGGTGGGTAACAACCGGAATGATACTCTCAAAGTTTAGAAGTCTAACTCAGTTCGCCAGCACCCTGCTGACCAACAGCTTTTTCGGCACGATTGCCACGAAGTCCGTGAATACCAACGCCCTTAAGGGGGTGTGCGTTCCGATCCTGAACTGTTACGCCTGTCCCGGGGCTTTGTTTTCCTGCCCTATTGGGACATTGCAACACTTTATGGCTATCCGGACCATCCCCTTCTATTGGTTGGGGCTAGTCGGCCTGGTCGGGCTAACCACCGGAAGAATGGCCTGCGGCTGGGTTTGTCCCTTTGGCTTCCTGCAGGATTTGATGTATAAGATCAAGAGTCCCAAGTACCGAATTTCACGACTGTTTACTTATATTAAGTACCTCGTCCTGGCCGTTTTGGTCATCATTATCCCCTATCGAACCGGGGAATTGTGGTTCTCCAAGCTTTGCCCGGCCGGGACGTTGACCGCGGCGATTCCCTGGGCCTTGTGGAACCCGACCAATCCCGGCACGGGTCAACCGGTCTTGCCCACGGGGCCGGGGATGATATTTTGGGTGGCCTTGCTTATCCTGGCCGGTTTTTTGGTCTGGTTTGTGCTCAGCAAACGGCCGTTTTGCCGGGTCGCGTGTCCTATGGGGGCGATTCTGTCATTATTCAACGGAGTTAGTATGGTCCGCCTGGAAGCTGAACCCCATTGCGATGGTTGCCACAGTTGCGAGGCCAATTGCCCCATGGATCTAAACGTATCTCTTGATTTTAACTCGAAAGATTGCATCCGGTGTCTGGAATGCACCCGGTGCGGTCACGTGTCGCTGGTCACCCCGTTTTCGTCGAGGAAGATTGAATGAGCGAAGACTTTGACGGAGAATTCAACGTACCGTTTAGTGGTCAAATGACCTGGGTGTTGGTTGGGATTATCGCGTTAGTGGTACTGGTGATCTTACTGGCCGTGTTCAATCACGACAAAGCCAAGCCCAAACTATCAACGGACAAGGCCGTGGCGATTACTCAGTCGTTGACCGTGCGGGAGTGGAAACCCGGGATGGGACCGCAGCCGTGGATTTATCACCCGGCGGCATTTAAGGAACCGGTATGGCGTCCTCTGCCGCCCAGGCCCAACGGCCCCAAGCAATAACCGGCAACTGCATCCGAAAATCAGTCACACCGCCGGTGAGGGAAGAACCCGGCACCGGACCTATCCAATGACCTGGAATAAAATAGTGAGACGAACAGGTGGGTAAGACACTTATAACCATTATTATTACAGCGGTGGCGGTTCTGTTTGGGCTCCAGAACTTCGACCATGTCCCGGTCTATGGCCTGTGGGGAAAACCCATTGCTATCCGAATGATCTACCTGGTCGCCACAGCCGGAGTCTTCGGATACCTGATCAGGCATTTTGTCGGCATTAGCAGAGAAGAAAAACTAAGAAAACAATTGCGGATTGTCTTGAACCATAAGAGCGAAAGCGTCCGCAAAAAAGCCGCACTCTTTGATGAAGAGGGATTGTAATCGATCTATGCAAGACAAAAAATGCGAAAGATGTGGGACAAGGGTCGCCTGGGCGGGTATCGGAACGAACCTGCTCCTGGTCTCACTAAAAATATTGGTCGGATTGGTCAGCGGGAGCTGGGCCTGCATTGCCGATAGTCTTCATTCGGCCGCAAATCTCATCTCGGCCGTGGCCATATTGGTTAGCCACAAGGTCAGCAAACGGGAGACCACAAGTGAGTTTCCCTTTGGATATGGGAAAGCGGAGTTTCTGGCCGCGGCATTTACCAGCCTCCTGATTCTGGCCGGCGCCATTGCCATATTGATCGTCTCCATCGAACACTTGATGAAGGTCCCGACCGCTCCGCCCCATCTATCCGCTTTGCTTATGGGCCTGGTCTCCATCGGAGCTAACGAGATACTTTTCCGGTTTATGCAGTGCGCCGGTACTGAATTAAGAAGCCAGACCATTATGGCCAATGCCTGGGCTAACCGGGCCAACTGTTTTTCTTCCATGGCCGTGATCATAGGCGTTTTGGGCGCCCAGATGGGTTTTTACCGTCTCGACCCCATTGCCGCGCTGCTGGTGGTGGTGGTTATCGTCAGGGTTAGCTTTAAGATCCTTTATCAGACAGCTAAGGCGCTTATGGATCATTCGGCCAACGACGATTACGGCCGGGAGATTCATGAAATTGTGGAAGGGATATCCGACGTCGAAGGGATTGCAGACCTAAGGACACGCTTTGTCGGCCGGAAGATCTGGGTGGAGTTGGATATTCTTATTGACCCCGGGAAGACCATCAGTGAAGGCCAAATGATTGCCCGCCGGGTTAAGAAGACGCTGCTGGGGGCGAACAAGGAATTGGAAAGAGTCTGGGTGCAGTTCAAGCCGGCGGAAATCGACGGCTAAGGAGAGTAAGGTCATGAAAAAGAAGTCAAGGTGCGATAGGTGTCAATATCGAGGCTATAGCCAGAACTTCTGTAAACTCCACATGAGGAAGACGGCCGGTGCAGAAGCGTCGTGCGGGATGGCGGATCCTTATAGCCATCTGGGTCGGAATGCGGCCATTGGAGCCGGGATTGGGGCCGCGGTCACTCTGGCCGGTTTGGCGGCGCTTCCTTTGTTGGGCTTAAAGGCGATCCTGGGTCATGCTCTGGCCGTTAAGGCCTTTACCGGCGGCAGCCTGGCCGGAGTAGGGTTCAATGTGGGCCGCAAGCCCAAGGAAAAAGACAGATCTGAGACCAAACCAACGAAAAAGAGACTTATCCTGGTCCCAACATATTCTAAGGAGTAATGAAGTGGAAGAGCAACTCGAGACTTACGAAGAAGCCAAAAAGTCCATCCGCTTGAAAAAAGATAAAAAGAAAGTGGGCAAAAGAGACGCGGATGATTTTGATCTGGACCTGTTTGATGAAGTCAGGCCCAAGGTCGGCATGTCCGATTATGTTGATGTCGGCAGCAAATTGCTCATCGGCGGCGGGCTGGGACTGTTGGCCGGAGTGGCCTCCATCGCGGTGGTGGCCAGTGCTGCTGAGGTGGTTCTGGCCGGGGCGGTAACTAAGATTGCCGGCGTGGTAGGTGGGGCCATTGGTTTGTCCTGGGGCGTGAAGAAGATCCAAAGAAAGAAAATGCTGAAGAAAGAGGCTGTTTAATCGAGGGAGGAATGATGGATGACTCGGTGAATTGTCCTCAGTGTCAAACCCGGATGGAGGTGACCCAGGCCAAGAAATACCCGGGTAAATGGCCATATATTTTGATGGGATTAGGTGTCTTTTGCAGCCTCTTTCTCCTGGGACCCATCGTTGGATTTCCCCTGCTGATCGCCGGGATATACATGGTCACGGTCCGGCAACAAATCAGTTATTGCCCTAACTGTGGCTACTATTTCCACATCGCAGAAAAAGAAAATATTTCAACTTAACTCGATAGCCCCGGTGATGCAAAGCCGGGTACATTGTCCGCAGCCGACACAGATATTTGTGTCAACTTCGCAATAACCGGTGGCAAAAAGGCTTTTCTTGATCACCCTGATTCCTTCTTGGGGGCAATTGAGATAGCAAAGCCGACAACAGGCACAGATTTCGGGATTGATCCGGGCTTTGAAATCTTGCTTTTTTCCCTTCCGGACGGCGCGATTCCCCTGGGGGTCTAAAATTGCGGCCTTAGGGCAGGTGTTAAAGCAGGTGCCGCATTCAGTACACAGGAAAGGGTCGATGTCGAAGCGAACTTTGATCTGACCGGAAATTGCATCAGCCGGGCACTTCTTGGCGCAAGATCCACATCCGACACAGTCCTGGCTAATCTGATAGGGCATAGTTACCTCATGGTCCTTCTAAGTTCCGACGGTCGGAGCAAATCCGGATATTACCGTCGGCGGTATTCAAACCTGATGAAGCATAAATCCAACCTATGAACATGTCAAGAGGTTCGCAACAAATGAAGAAAGTTCTGTTGGTTGGACTGCCGAATACGGGTAAAAGCCAGGTGTTCAACAACCTCACCGGAGACTATTCGGTGGTGGCCAATTCCCCTTTGACCACGGTGGAGATTAAGAGATCCCGGTGTCGGATAGCCGGGCAAGACTACGAAGTGATTGACGCCCCGGGGCTCCACAGCCTGTATAACCCTTCGGAAGAGGAGCTGGCGGTTCGGGCTTTGATTCTGTCAGGGGACATAGATATTCTGGTCCAGTGCATTGATGCCGGCCAACTCAAGCAGTCGCTGACCCTGACCGCGCATTTGCTGACCCTGGGCATTCCCCTGGTTATCTCCTTGAATTCCATGGACGAGATAGCCCGGAAAGGCATCTCCATCGGCCCTGACGTTTTGTCCCGGTTGCTGGGCGTCCCGGTCGTGGCTTCAGTGGCCGTCCAGAGTCAGGGTACGGCTGAATTGAAGGAGGCCGTCGGTCGGGTAGAACATAGCGGAGACCAAAGATTAACGCCCCTCGGGGAGAAGATAGACACCTGGCTGGCGGCAATAGGTTCGGGGCTGCCGCCTGAGGCTCCGTACCAGCGGACCATCTCCATCTTGGTTCTGCTGAATGATCCTTTTATTTTAGACTACGTAAAGAATACTTACGGCCAAACTACGGCCGATGTTTTGCAGCATCAGGTAAAGCTTATCAGGGGTCATTTAGGGCCGAACATCAACCGGATGATTAACCGGCAGCGAAGCCGGTGGTTGGATCAGGTGGCGGAAGAGGTCACCCGGAAGATCCAGCCCCAGTCCAACCGGTTTGCTCAAAATTTTGGCCGATTAAGCCGCCATCCAGTGTTCGGCGTTCCTATTTTGATGGCAATATTGTATTGTATGTTTTACGTGGTGGTCAACGTCGCTAATGCCATCTCTGAATGGATGAACAACGTTTTGTGGGTCCCCGTGGAATCTATGGTCGGCGGGATGATTCCGGCAGGTTTTTGGCATGATTTTTTTATCGGTGAATACGGCATCCTGTCAATGGGACTGGCCAATGCCGTGCTGACCGTTTTGCCGATATTATCCGTGTTCTTTTTAGTGTTTAATATCATTGAAGACGTTGGCTACTTGCCGAATCTATCCGTGCTGACAAAGAGGCTTTTAGAAAAACTGGGGTTGAGCGGCAGCGCCATTATCCCCCTGATTCTGGGATTTGGTTGCAAGACGGTGGCCACGTTGTCCACTAAGACCCTGAGGTCTAAAAAAGAAAAGTATATCGCCGTTTATTTGATCGCCTTTGCTATTCCCTGCGCGGCCCAGATGGGCCTGAACATGAGCATCTTGGGGAGAATCGGCCTAAGCGCCTTCGTCATTGTTTTCTCCGTGCTGATAATAGTTGAGCTAATCGCCGGGATGACCTTGAACAAAATGTTGGCTAAACCGGAACAAGGTCTGGCCTTTATCCAAGAACTAACCGCCATCCGGTGGCCCAACCCCAAGGCGGTGTTAAAGAAGACCTACTATCGGCTTTATTGGTTTCTTAAGGAATCACTGTTGGTTTTTATTTGGGCCGCCCTCGGCTTATTTATTATTGACAAACTGGGCATCTTAACCATCACCAAGAGACTGGTGAGCCCTTTGGTTGAAGGATTGTTGGGTTTACCGAGCGCCATGACGGATGCCATTCTTCTCTGTCTGGTCAGGCACGAAGCTGCGGCGGGAGTGATGATCAACCTGGTCAAGAAAGGTCAGTTGGACTACGTACAATGTATCGTGGCCGTCACCGTCACCACTATGGTGGTCCCGTGTTTTGCCAACATCATGGCTATGGCCAAAGAAGTGGGCGGGAAACACACTTTAATGATGATTTTCCTGATCCTAATGAGTACATTTGCCATTGGCGGGGCATTACATTGGACCCTTGTGACCTTGCTCTAAAATGGTTGCAGGTCGGACGCAAGCGACATGGCCAACTTTGGAGGCAACAGTTGTGAAGATAATATCAGATAGTTGGGATTCCGTTAGCGAAGCCGGAAAATACACCTGCGCCACCATGGAATATGCCGGCCTGCTTTCGCTTAATTTGGTCAAGAGAGGCGGGAGAGCCACATTGAGCCAATTGACCAGGGCAACTCAACCGGTAGTCGTCACCCTGGCACGACCTTTCGTGTTCATGAAAGACAAGGCCAAACGCGTTGTCGGACGAAAGGGCCGCCACGAAGAAAGACTGGAACAGGTGGAAGAACGCCTGAATATAGACGAAGACCGATGGGAAAGCCTGGAGGAACGCCTGGCCAGGGTAGAGGAAAGAATGTCTTCATTGGAAAAACGAGGTTTCGCCCCGACCAAACAATTACCGGTGGCCCTGAAAGAGGCAAAACTGGATGACCGCCGGCGGGGAGTCCTCCGGGCCATTATGGAATCCAATAAACTCTTATGGGAACAGGCTGGATAATAAACATCCCATCCTTTATGGAGAAAAAATATAATGGACACCCCGAAGGTGTTAAGTGTAGGAATTGACTTAGGAACATCACGGAGCGTGATAGCCTGTGACAACGGTATCAGAACATTTATCGCTAGTTATGTAGGTTTTCCCAAGGACGCGGTTTCAAAGAAACTGTTGGGTAAGGAAATTGTCTTTGGAGAAGAGGCTCAGCGGCATCGGCTGTCCCTGGATCTGTATAAGCCTTTTGACAGAGGTTGCCTAAAATATTCGGATGCTCCCGAGAAGAACCCGGCTGAATACGACAAGGCCAAAAATGTGGCTAAGGACCTGCTTCGGCATTTGATCGCCATGGTCAAGGAAGGACTGACCGAAGAAGTGATCATTCGGGGAGTGGTGGGCGCCCCGGCCCTGGCCAGCATCAAGAACAAAAAAGCTTTGTTGGAAATTGCCGAAGACGTCCTGGATGACGTGATGATCGCCTCGGAGCCCTTTACCGTCGCTTACGGGCTTAATGTCTTAACCAATGCCCTGATTATCGACATTGGCGCCGGAACCGTGGATTTGTGCCGGATGCACGGAACCATTCCGTCCGAAGAGGATCAAGTCACCACCTTCAAGGCCGGAGACTATATTGACCAGGTTTTCCTCAATTTGATCAAGGAAAAATTCAAAGAGGCCAACTACACGATTAATATGGTAAAAAAGTTCAAGGAAGACAATGCCTTTGTCTCCGATCAGGGAGAAAATGTGTTCATTGAACTTCCGGTGGCCGGTAAACCCACCACCTATGATGTGACCGAAGAATTGCGGGCTGCCTGCCGGTCCATCGTCCCGGAAATCATTCAGGGTATTAAGAAACTGGTGGCCAGCTTCGATCCTGAGTTCCAAGACGATTTGAAAAAGAACGTGATCTTGGCCGGCGGCGGCAGCCAGATCGTGGGCCTCAAGCGGGAGATCGAACTCCAGATGAAGGAGACGCTGGGCTACGGCAAGGTGAGCCGGGTGGAAGAACCATTATATGCCGGAGCAAACGGGGCTTTGTTGCTTTGTAAAGACATGCCCGATGAATATTGGGATGAGTTGCGAAGTCATTCTAAAAAGGTCGCCACTGATCGGGAACGGTGTTAGGTCAGTTGCTTGTTGCTGGTTACTTGTTGCCGGTTGCTCGTTTCTGGTTACTTGTCAATGTCATTGACTTAAGCGACGAACAATCGTGCTAACTTTTTTAAAATAGCCCATTCCGCTTAAGCCCCAACGGGGCGATCTAGGTTAGCCCAGGGCGTTGCCCCAATGCTGTTGAATTAAGGTTTTGAGGTCCGCGTCACATTTCGGCTGGGCGTCCGGCGGACCGAGTTACGAGGTTCCAACCGCCGTATAATGGAGAATTTTTATCA
>JADFYN010000114.1 GCA_015233055.1 Deltaproteobacteria bacterium | reverse complement strand
ATTTTGGCAGCGTTAATTGGATACACTTTCTACCAGGGTAAACCAAGAATGCGAGGGGTCGATCTTGAATCGTCACCTGTCAACCCATGTTTCCAAATTGCTTAGTAAACTCGTCGAACTCAGGTTACAGTTAATACATTAGCGAGAGTGGGTTGTCTCTCCAGAATTCTTGGCCCGTATCCGAGCCATGACCGCACCAGCCTGGACATCCGCGCTCGGCGCGGCTCCGGCGATAAGAGATTCCACCGAGTTTTCTTTCGATGCGGTAGAGATTTGATCTTTGGCGTCCAACAGTTGCGTTTGGGCAGCTTGCCGTTCTTGCATGTCCTTGAGCTTATTCAAGCCACTGCCGTCGAAGTGCTTGGAGGTTATCTCTCGCCCTTTATTCACGTTATGGGTGGACTTAATCTGCCGGGCGATTCTATCCGCTTCTTCCTTTCCGCTGGTCGCCTTTTTCCAATTAGCCTGGGTAATATCCGCGTTTTTCTTATGCTCCGCCAGATCAACCCGAACCACCTCCAGATCGTGCTCCAACTGGACAATTTTGTTGACACAATCCAAGGCTTTTTCTTGGTTTCCAGAAGCATCATATCCTGCGGCCGCGTCTTCCAACTGCTTGACAAGCCCTTCCAATCGTTTGACTTCTTTATCCGCGGCATTATGCATCTGAAGGACTTCGGCATAACGTTGTTCATATTCCTTTATGCTTTTTTCAAATCTTTTCACTTCCTGCATGGCCTGATTAGGACG
Organism: Deltaproteobacteria bacterium; assembly: GCA_015233055.1. GTDB lineage: Bacteria > Desulfobacterota > JADFXK01 > JADFXK01 > JADFXK01 > JADFXK01. The sequence goes on along the minus strand of JADFYN010000114.1, from coordinate 8,931 downwards.
ATCGGAATCCTCGACCCAATTCTCCATATTGTCTTTCCGGCCCATGACCCAATTCGCCAAAGTTCTGCCAAATCCTATTGCCATTCTTTATTCCTCCTTGTTAATCGGCCATTGAGGGCTGAACATTGCGGTTAGCCCTCGGCTTCATTGAATTCATTGAAAAGTTGTTGCCAGAGCATTTTCCATGAGGGCCAACACGGCTTCCCGCCCGTCTCTCAAAGAACCCAAAATGGTCTCCAACTCTCAGATCACCGGGCATGGTTTTGACTATCTTGCACGCCAGGGTGTCCGGTTCTTCGACTAATGGAAAAACCACATAACCGGCTTTGGCCAACACAAGGTCCAGCCCCGGTTTTCTATTTTGCGAATCATTATATCCACACTCTACTCCTCTTGTTTCACTCAGAGCATTAGATTCAAAACGGATCTATGGTCGATAAGGCATTGAACAGATTGCTATTATAGCCGGCAGTTGTAAGTGACCGGTTATTATCGACCAGTCGCCGGAATGAGTTAAGATTGTTTAGATTTCTTCACAACAAAAGGAAGTTTTGTAGAGCCTTATCTATAGCTCTGATCACATGGTCGGATTAAAAGACCCTGTCGGCGCGGCACAAATCTCGCGACTTATCAGCCGGATAGGGTAATTTAATTAGCCCTGCGCAATGACGGGCCAATCGAACTCCAGATTTAGCTATAGAGATTATTAGTTAAACTAGAAATTCAGGTGGAACAAATATGGAGAGGTATACTTCAGGCAGGGTAATAAACACTTCACAAGCAAGGAAAGAAGATACGTGGGGGATGCAATCGATCTGCACAGGAGATGCGGTCATCTGATCAACGCAGCAGAAGTCTTTATAATCCATATCGTCAAGTTGTTCGATGACGGCCGAATTGAAGCAAAGAACAGTACAAGACATCGTTACCATCACAGCAACCACAAGAAACGATATGGCTTTTCGTAGTCGATCAGCTTTCATCAGTAATCACATCACCAGATAGGGCGTTGCATTTGCGAATGGATTAAGTAGCTGTAAGGTTTCTTGTTACAGGGCAGTTACACATTAGTTTGTCTATTAGTATAAATCAAAAATATCTTTTTTGCAAGTGTAAATTGGGCAACCACATTTTTTTGAATGGCCGATTACAAATCGCCCTGCTGTGACGGCCGTATTGCAAAATTTAGACCGGGTCACTTGTCGGATCGGCGGAGTCCTTCATCGTTCTGGCGATGACTTGATATAATTCCTGGATGTTGATCGGCTTGGACAGGTAGTCGTCCATCCCGGCGTCTATGCACCGCTGTTTATCGCCCGTCATGGCGTAGGCGGTCATGGCCACGATGGGGATGTGTCGGCCGGTCTGCCGTTCGTGGGCCCGGATGGCTGCCGTGGCTTTCAACCCATCCATCACCGGCATCTGGATGTCCATCAAGATAATATCAAAAGGCTCCTTCTCCCAGGCGGCTAAAGCCTTTTGCCCGTCACCGGCGATAACCACCGTGTGTCCTTGTCTTTCCAACAGAACCAGGGCCAACTTTTGGTTAACCAGATTATCCTCGGCCAGGAGTATCCGCAAGGCGCCCACGGGCTTGTCATCTGCCGCGGACCGGATATCCTTAGCCGATGCGGGCGGCACCGCTGCTTCCGGAAGTTGATTCCGCTTGAACAACGAGGTGAATTCAAAGGTACTGCCCTGATTGGGTTCACTGCTTACCCAAATATCACCACCCATCATTTGAACCAACCGCTTGGAAATAGCCAGTCCCAGCCCCGTTCCTCCATATTTCTTGGTGGTCGAGGCATCAGCCTGAGCAAAGGGCTCAAATATGGCCTGCTGCTTGTCCAAGGGGATGCCGCAGCCGGTATCCGTAATCGCGAAACGAAGAACCACCTCCTCATCCGTCCAGCTCTCAATCCCCACCTGTAACAGGACCTCGCCTTCAGCGGTGAATTTTATGGCATTGCCGACCAGATTGTAGATTATCTGACCCAGCCGGGAGACGTCTCCGACCAAGGTATCATCTATCTCGGGTTTGAAATGATAGATCAACTCTATCCCTTTTTCCTCCGCCCTGGATGAGAGGATATCCATGATATTGGCCAGGCTGGGGCGCAACTGGAAAACGCCGGGGACGAGTTCAAACTTTCCGGCCTCTATTTTGGATAGGTCTAAGATATCATTTATGATTATCAGCAAGTGATCGGATGACTTTTCTACGGCTTCTAAATACTCCCGCTGCTGGGGGTTAAGATCGGTTTCCAGGGCGAGCCGGAGCATCCCCATGACGGCGTTCATCGGTGTCCGGATTTCGTGGCTCATGTTGGCCAGGAACTCACTCTTGGCCCGGTTGGCTGCTTCGGCTTCCATTTTGGCTTTGACCAGGGCTTGTTCGTCCAGTTTGCGGTCGGTAATATCCGTCACAAAGGCGTAATAGTAGATCGGCTGACCGCCCTCGTCTCTGACCAGGTGGACCAGAAGCTCAACCGGAACGCGGGAGCCGTCTTTGCGGATATATTCCTTTTCATACCGCACCGGCTGACCCGTCTGGTGCAGTTCCTCCAGCTTTGCCAGTTCTCCCGGTAGCCATTCCGGCGGGGTCAGACCACGACCCCAGTCGATGGTCGCCAATTCCTCTCTGCTGTAGCTGATGAGCCGGCGAAAAGCGGTATTGAACGCATCGAGCTTCCCGTCGGGATAACCGATAGCAAAAGGCTGGCCGGAAGTCTCCAGCAGGTCCGCCAGGAAGGTATCGTGCCGCTGAACCTCCAGCAACGCTTCTTCGGTCCGTTTCAGCTCGGTAATGTCTTGGGCAGTGCCGAGAATTTGATGTGGCCGGCCATCTTTAGTGCGTGAAAAGAGCACTTCACGGCTATGAAGTAGAACCCATCGGCCGTCGGCATGTTTTATCCGATACTCGTGTTCCGACACCTCTCCATCGTTGGTCTTGTCGAACCCGGCCAAATGTTCGGCCGAAGCCGCGAAATCATCGGGGTGAATGATTTGCCGTAATGACTTAGGGGCCAGGCCTTGAATTTCGGCCGGCTCGTATCCAAGAATCGACTTAACCATTTGATTCACAAAAACATTCCGCTGCTCTTGTAAATCAAAAATGTAGACCAGGTTGGGCGAGGTGTCAATGACCCGCTGGTTGAAGGTCAAGGCTTCCTTGACCGCCCGGTCGGCTCTCCGGCGTTCTGCTTCCACTTTGGAGACATAGAGAGCTATTTCCAGAGTAATTTCTATTTGCCGGTTTTCGTAAGGTTTAAGCAGGTATCCGGCAGGATAGGTGAGTTTGGCTCGCTGTAATAATTTTTCATTCACCCAACCAGTGGTGAAAACAATGGGGATCTCAAAGTGCGCCTGGATCTGCGCCGCCGCGTCAATACCGTCCATCCGGCCGGCCAACAAGATATCCATGAGAATTAGATCGGGTCTTTCCGTCTCCGCCTTCTTGACTGCTTCCTCGCCGGAGTCAACGACACAGCATACTAGATAGCCCAGCCTCTCGACGATGATCTTGAGACTGGAAGAAAATTGGGAATCGTCCTCAACTATCCTTACCTTGGGCCTGAAGGCATTAGGGCTGGTTTTATCACTGGTCATCCGGGGTACCTCATATGAGATAGGAGGCTCTTGATCTTAAATGGGGCAAGGAAACAGCGTCGCCGCGGCGTTAAGGAAAATTAGTCAGGAGCTTCGATTGCGGCATAGAATTTCAAAGCCTCCAGGAGGATACGTCATGGAAGGCTTTTTAGACAAGGAGACTGGGAACAGGTCACCGACGCCGGACAGGGATAGGTAACTCCCAGATCATTCACGGTAATAATGACCATCGCCGGCTGGCCGGGCTTAAGGGAATTACTGGTTGATCGGTCCGACTTCAAGTTCTTCGGCCAGTTTGCCTTGCTGCAATTTGAAAATGAGACCCTCTATTTTGTCCTGGGACATTTTTGTCTTATGGTTAAATTTGATTCTAAGGTCCTTAGCCCGTTCCCGGCTCACCACACTGACCACGGTAGCCGGCATAACAAATGATTGATCCTGTATAATTAAGGACACCGTGACATCATCATCCTTTTTCAAATCTGTAAATTTAGCTTCAAAGCGGGCCCCGCCTCCTGAGATATCTATAGCCTTCATCGGTAGTTCATTAACGGACAGCCGAACTCTCTGGCGGTAGTAGGGATAGTCATCCACGGGCAACCGGTAGGAACTCCGCCGTTCGATCGGCATAACGGGGCCGGCCGGGGTGGCCAGACAGATCCCGTTGTTGACGGAATCGATGACCAGATCTAGTTTACTCGGCTGTTTAATCCCATCTGAATCGACATTAAAGAAAAAAATAGTAATTTCTGAGCCACGAACCACCGGGGCGGAGGTCTTGAGTCTGACCCGACCGGCCGCGTCGAATCCTTCAATGAACACGTTGGCCTGGTCTTTAGACAGGGTCATCCCCCGGACCCTCATCATGACACTGGTCAACACTCGAGACAAAACAGCAACGATGCCTTTCTTGTCTAAGTCGGCGTTGGAAGGCTTTTTTCCTTTGGGTGAGCCGAACAAGGCCATATTTTATAACCGGTGTTAGTCCCGAGGGGGGGTGATGTCTTTATCTTGGGGTGGCCACACCGCGTGACCTGGTACTGTATTTACCTTTTACCATCTTAAGATAGGATTTTTTCTTTGCAACCATTTTCTCTAATTTTTTTTCAAAGGCGCGCGTCTGACCTAAATTCGGCACTCGCCCAATCAACCAGATCAGGCCAATTATAATATAATTTCCTGCAAATGAACACCCAGTGATATAATAATTTAATTTTACGAAGTAAACCGATGGGGATACCGGGCCGCGGGCTGACACGATTAGATAAATTTGAAATATTTCCTCGCTGGGCCTGCTTCGAGCGCCCGGCAGGAATATTAAGGTTTGGACTGTCGCGGCATTAGAGAGGTGCCGGAAACACGTCTCTAACGCTTTGACCAGAATGCTCCAGGCCGGGAGAAACGCTTCTCCGGTTAGTCTTTTTTCAGCATGAAGGTTTGGGTGTTAAGGGAGATGGTCAGGTGTTCCGGATGACTCCGGTCATAGAGTTTAAGGGCCATCAGACGGATGCCGTCGGGAAGGGGGTCCAAGGCCAAGATGACCTGGAACAGATCATCAAGATCGTGGCAGGGATAGGGGATGCCCCGTTCATTGACTGTCGTGATGTGGCGATGGGTCCGGGCCGTCGTCCAGGCCGAGACCTCCAACCGTTTCAGGACATCTTGAAGTTCTTCCAAAGTAGCCCTGGTCACCCGGCTGAAGTCCAATCCATCGAGGACGATCAGGGACGGATGGAACCCGATTTGCTCCTTCAGATTGCGAATGCTCTGCTCCATCCTGGCCGGGCTGAAGGCGTCTTGGTGATAGGTCAGGATAGACCGATGGGTCTCCACCTGGGATTGCAGATAGGCCGCCTCTCCTTCCGAAAGAGATTGGGCCGCGACGATATTCTTAATTAGCTCCTGGTACCAGATCTTGACGGTCTCCGGGGTCTCACGGATGGACACGTGAGCGACCTCCTGACCTTGAAAGAGATGTTCCAGGGCGACGTGGGTCAGGCAGGCGGTCTTACCCACCCCGGCTCGGGATAAGAGTACACCGAGTTCCCCCGCCTCCAGTCTTCTGCCCAGTGAGTGTTGAATCATTCCACTGAGATCAAGTTTTGCCGGTTGCTCTATACTCATCCAAGCTTCTCCTCATGGAAATGGTGTCTATAAAATCCAACCAGCCCGGTCAGGGCGGCCCAGGCCGCATTAAGATCGAGATAACGGAACATCGTTGCACCTGGGCGTTCATTCTCAGGCTGGAGATTACTTTCTTTGAGACTTGTCACTGGCTTTATGCTCCTTAACGATTTCTTCGGCAATATTCTTTGGAACGGGATTATATCGGGCCAGCTCCATGGTGAATTCAGCCTTACCCTGGGTGCCGGACCGCAATATGGTGGAGTAGCCGAACATCTCGGCTAAGGGGACTTCCGACTCAATCGACGAAAAGGCCCCGTCTTCAGAGATACTGATAATTTTACCCCGGCGCTGGTTGAGCGTGCCCAAAACCGCCCCCTGAAATTCAGAGGGGGACTCGACCACCACCCGCATCACCGGCTCCAACAACACCGGGGAAGCTTTAAGGTAGGCCTCCCGGAAAGCGCCGATGGCCGCTTGTTGAAAAGCGTTATCTGATGAATCCACGGCATGGGAGGCCCCGTCATTAATGGTCAACTGAACGCCATGGATGGGAAACCCGGCCATTGAGCCCTTCTTCAGACAAGCTTTAAAGCCTTTATCGCAAGAGGGAATGTATTCGGTGGGAATTGCACCGCCGGTAATTTTATTGATGAACAGATAATCACCCTCGGCGTATGGTTCAATGAATCCCGCCACCCGGCCGTATTGACCGGCCCCACCCGTTTGTTTCTTGTGGGTGTAATTAAATTCGGCCCGGCGCTGAATGGTTTCCCGGTAGGCCACCTTGGGCATCCCGGTTTCCACTTCGGCGTTGTATTCTCGGCGCATCCGCTCCACATAAACATCGAGATGCAACTCGCCCATGCCGCAAACAATCGTCTCCCCGGTTTCATCATCCAGGTATGTTTTAAAGGTTGGGTCTTCTTTGGTAAACCGGGACAAAGCCTTACTGACGTTCATCTCGGCGTTCTTATCTTTGGGCTTTAAGGCCAGGGAGATGACCGGAGCCGGGACGAACATCGAACTCATGGTATAGCGAATATGGCCGTCGGTGAAGGTGTCCCCGGATTCGCAGTCAATCCCGAAAAGGGCGACGATATCTCCGGCCGCAGCATAATCAACGTCTTCCATCTCATCCGAATGCATCCTGACCAGGCGGCCGACTTTGACCTTCTTACCCGTCCGCATGTTGACGATGGTATCGCCCTTTTGAATTTTCCCCTGATAAATACGGACGTAAGTCAATTGCCCATATCGGCTGACTTCCAGCTTAAAAGTCAGCATGACCAGATGCAAATCCGGCGAGGACTGGAGATCGACCCCTTCTTCATCCTGATCCAGATCCAAGGCCTGGGTCGTCACTTCAAGGGGGTTGGGCAGGTAGCGGGTAACTGCATCCAGTAAGATTTGGATGCCTTTGTTTTTGTAGGCCGAGCCCATAAGTACGGGGGTCAAACGCATGGACAAGGTGCCCCGTCGGATAGCCTCGTAGATCAGTTCCGGCGTGACCTGCTCGTCTAAGATGGCTTCGGTGAGTTCATCGGAAAAAAGAGACACCGCATCCAACATTTCTTCCCGCCGCAGTTTTGCCTCTTCTAAGTATTCGGCTGGAATATCGGATTCGATGATTTTATCCCCGTGCTCCCCTTCAAAGGTCACGGCCGTCATGGTGATCAGATCAACCACGCCTTGATGGTTGGCTTCCACACCCAAGGGTATTTGGAGAAGCACCGCGTTATGATTAAGTTTTTCTCGAAGTTGCCGCGTCACCCGGTAGGGATCCGCCCCGGACCGGTCACATTTGTTAATAAAGGCCAGCCGCGGCACCTGGTACCGGGTCATCTGCCGGTCAACCGTGACAGATTGGGATTGCACCCCGCCAACACCACAAAGCACCAGGATTGCGCCGTCCAACACACACAAGGCCCGTTCTACTTCAATGGTGAAGTCCACGTGGCCGGGGGTATCGATGATATTAATGGCGTAGCCCTTCCAACTGCAATAAGTCGCCGCAGACTGGATAGTAATGCCCCGTTCCTTTTCCAGCTCCATAGAATCCATTTTAGCGCCGACGCCGTCCTTCCCCTTTACTTCGTGGATGGCATGGATGCGCTGGGTATAATAGAGGATTCTTTCGGTCAGTGTCGTCTTTCCGGAATCGATGTGGGCACTGATGCCGATATTTCTAAGTCTTGTCATATCTTTCAACATGGTTTACCTTCTGAACTCCTTTCCTCAATCAAAACAATCGGTAGCAGTCGGGATACTTTGCAATAAAAATCTCATATCTTATGATCATATCGATTCTTTTTGATTTTTCCCTGCAAACGATCAGGCCGTTTCACCTGATCATGGTTTTTGGTTAACAAACAATTGCAGCCGGTTATTTTTTCAGTCCGGCTACATCCATCACATATAGATACGATTAAACAACCTTTTTAAATTTTTCATGGACCGCGCCACAAACGGGGCATTTTTCCGGGGCCTCGGCCTCATTGACATAACCGCACACCTGGCAAACGTAGTAGTCGGTTTCGCGCTCCTCCATCATGTCGTTTAAGGCCCGTTTATACAGCTCCGCGTGGCGGCTTTCCACATCCCGCGACTGGGAAAATGCGGTCAAGGCCGGTTTGGCGTCCTCATCGGAGGCGTCTTTGATCAACTTGGGGTATTCATTCACATTAGCCCTAATCTCATTTTGAAACGCCGTTTCCAGGTTTTCCTCGGTTGTCCCGATTTTTCCGCGCATCAGCATCAAATACTTGCGGGCATGGACGGATTCGGCATCGGATACGGCCCGGAATAATCGGGCGATCTGGGTATAGCCTTCATTATCGGCCTTCAGGGCGAAGGCTTTATTTCGCTCGGCCGCCTTGGATTCGGCAGCAAAGGCATAAGCTAAATTCTTTTCCGTCTTTTCAGCCATGTATGTCTCCTCACTGCGGGTTGCGTGTTGCGTGTCAATGTAATTGACTTAAGGTGCAGGGTCATCGGATCTGATTTTAATAAATGGCCAATTCCGAATAAGCCCCAACGGGGCGATCTAGGTTAGCCCAGGGCAGCGCCCTGGGTAGGGGCGAAGACCATAAAAACAACCTATAATGCCCACATAAAATCCTTGGCAATTCACACCTCAGCCATGGTTATATATCCCTTCCAAATGCAATGGCTTTGAGGTTGGCCGACCATCTGACC
>JADFYN010000113.1 GCA_015233055.1 Deltaproteobacteria bacterium | reverse complement strand
TTTTCTGGAAGGTTTAATGCAACCGGGACCATAATGAAGCCGCCGCCGACCCCCATAATCGCGGCCAGGACGCCGACGACCGAGCCGAGGAACAGGGGCATGAGGATGGAGAGTTTGCCGCCTGATTTCTCAAACATCATTTGCCAGGGCAGTTTTTGCACCAGCAGGGCGTATTTTGAAGGTTTCGATTTCGGCCTGGGCGACAATCTTTGGGGCTTATTTCTCATCGCCTGAAGGCTTTCCTGAAACATATAAATCCCGATAAACCCCAATACCAGGACATAAGTGACAGAAATGAGAAAGTCGGCATTGCCCAGGGCCCGCAAGACCTTAATGAGCTGAACTCCGACGGTGCCGCCGATGACGCCCCCGATCAGCAGCAACAGCCCCATTTTTATGTCCACATTACCAATCCGAAAATGGGCGATGGTGCCGGAAGTGGACGCACCCACAATCTGGTTTGAATCCGACGCGGCCGCGACCGTTGGCGGGATCCCGATCATAATGAGCAGCGGGGTCATCAAAAAGCCGCCCCCTACCCCAAAGATACCCGATAGGAGTCCCACGATGCCGCCCATTCCAAAAACTAACAATATGTTTACACTGTTACCCGCAATGGGTAGGTAAAGATTCCATGGTAGGGTCATGTCTTATCCGTCCTCCTCAATGAGGTTTAGTTCCCTATTCCCAGGCCGGTCGGCTGTTCTCGTCTTATTATATTTTATCTAAAATTATTAGCCTATTATCCGCAGTTGCCATCTTCGCGGTAAGTCCCGGCCCTGACCGAATGAGGACCTGGCCGGCAGCCTTGCCTTTTGTTATGGCAAGTTTAATGCCAACCTCCGTTTATGGATGCCAAGCTGAATATTATTAACAAGTTATACGACAGATAGCCAGGGGTTGACGAATCAGGAAGGAGGGACGCGATTTTTCGGCGGGTGGTACGTTTCAATCTGGAACGAAATTCAGGGGATCAACTGAGGAACAGGCAGAAAGTAAGGCGGGATCTAGTGTTTCATTTTGGAATGGAGATTCAAATTGAATCAAGCGGCTCAATGACGTTGTCCAGGCCGTGTTTCTTAAGCTTCCGCCACAGTGTGGTCCGCGGCAGGCCCAGGACTTTGGCCGCGATATTTTTGTTGTAATTTGATTTTTTGAGGACCGCGGCGATATAGCGTTTTTCTATCTCTTCCAACGTGTCCGGCTCAGAATCGGCCAGGGAATTGAATTTCAGCTTTTGCATATCCGGCGGCAGATCACCCGGCTGGAGCCGGTCGTCGTCGGCCAGGGCCACGGCCCGTTCGATGATGTTTTTCAGCTCCCGGACATTCCCCGGAAAATCATAATTCATCAGGATAGCCAGGGTGGCCGGGGCAATCCCTTTGACCTTTTTCCCAAAGGCCTGGTTATATTTTTCGATAAAATGCGAAACCAATAGAGGCACATCATCCCGCCGCTCGGCCAGAGGCGGAATCTGAATGGTGACCACGTTAAGGCGATAGAAAAGATCCTCCCGAAAGTGGCCGGCCTTGACTTCCTCTTTCAGATCCCGGTTAGTCGCGGCGATGATCCGGATGTCCAGGCTGACGGGCTTGACCCCGCCCACCCGAAGAATCCGTTTTTCCTGGATAACGTGAAGTAGTTTGACCTGCATGGAGGCCGGCATTTCACCAATTTCATCCAGGAAAACCGTGCCCCCGGCCCCGGATTCGATCAACCCGATTTTGGTCGCCGTGGCCCCGGTGAACGATCCCTTTTCATGCCCGAAAAGCTCATTCCCGATCAGTTCTTCAGTAAAACCACCGCAGTTGAATGAGATAAAAGGCGCATTCCGGCGCGGACTTAATGAATGCACGGCCCGGGCGACCAGTTCTTTCCCTGTGCCGCTTTTGCCCTGAACCAGGACATTGCAGTCCACCGCGGCGACTTTGCCGATCAAGGCGAAAACATTCTGGATGGCCGGGCTGGTCCCCACAATGCCGGCCGGCGAATCTCTTTTGGTCAGGGCTTCCCGGAGGCTCCGGTTCTCGGAACGCAAGCAGATCTTTTCGATGGCGTTTTTGGTCACCATCCGAATTTCATCAAGCTTGATGGGCTTGGCGATATAGTGGTAGGCGCCTTTTTTGATGGCCTCGATGACCGTGGAAATGGACACGTATCCGGTCATGATGATTATTTCGGTTTCTGCATTGATCTTTTTGATCCGTTCCAACAGTGTCATGCCGTCTATGTCCGGCATCCGCAGGTCGGTGAACACGAGATGAAATCCCGGACTGGTCAAGCGCGGGAAAAACGACTCGGCCGAAGTAAAGGACTCAACTTCATAACCATCTTTTTCGAGAATTTTTTTCAGCCGCCGGCCGACTATAGGTTCATCATCGATCACGGCGATACGCATTTTCATGTGTTCTGTTCGCTTCCAGCCTTTACGGGCAGGTAAATGGAAAAAGTCGTGCCGACATTGACCTTGCTTTTAACCTCGATATAGCCGCCATGTTTTTTGACCAGGGCATAACTTACGGCCAGACCCAGTCCTGTCCCTCGTCCGACGGATTTGGTGGTGTAAAACGGCTCAAAAATATGCTCCAACTGTTCCGGTTTGATGCCTATCCCGGAATCCTTAATGTCAATTTTGACATAATCATTGGCCTCGCGGAAAGCGTTGATGGTGATGGTGCCGCCGGCCGGCATGGCCTGGATGGCATTAATGAATAGATTCAAAAAAACCTGTTCCAGATTCCGAAAGTTACCCTGGATGTCGGGCAGGTCCGGAGCCGTGTCCACCTCTATCTGGATTCCGGCCAGGAAGGTTTGATTCTTCACCAGCTTCAGTGTTTTTTCGATGACCTTGACGACGTTCAGGCCGGTAAACGAAGGCAACTCGCTGCGGGAAAAATCCAATAAATTCTTGATGATCTCCCCGGCTCTTTCGGCCTGATTGAGCACGTCCAGAATAAGCTCTTTTCCTTCCGGCTTGGACAAATTCTCGTAATCGTCTAATAGGGTTTCGGCGGTGAGATAGATGTTGTTGATGGGATTGTTCAGTTCGTGAGCGATGCCGGCGGTGAAAGTTCCGATGGCCGCGATTTTACGGGATTGGACCAATTGCTCTTGCTTGGATTCAAGTTCATGGGACATGCTGTTAAAAGCATAAATTAACTTAGAAATTTCGTCTTTACCATCCTCTTCATAGGTTATTGGCCGGAGATCTCCTTGGGCCACCCGGTCAATTGTTTCCCGAATCAGAATCAGGGGTTTCATGATTCGCTTGTAGATCAGTTGGGCGACCAGCGTGGCCAGCATGACAAAAACGGCCAGAAAAGCAAACGGCAGCCCCATGGTCCTTTTCAGAGCGCGATAGATTCTCTCCCGCTTGAGCGTCAGCAATTTTTCGGCAAAATCACCAATGTCTTTCCCGGCAGATCGAATACTTTCCGCTTTGGTCTCACTGACCGTGCCGTCTTTAGGCGCGGCATAGGCTTCCATCATGGCTTTGTATTTGTCCAGTTGATCGTGAAACCGCCGATAGTCGGTACTGCCAAGCACGTTTTCGATATCTGGTTTCAGATCATTGGCGAACAAGATCACCCGGTTGACGTAAGTCAAGTTTTCATTCAGGCTTTCTTTGTCATGATAAAAAAGAAAATTCTTTTCATAGCGTCTGACTTCCAGAATGCTGTTAAACATGTCCTCGAAGTATCCGCTGATCAAGAATTTTTGGTAAATGTTGCCGATACTCCACCAGTTAAAAAACGTGAGAGTAATAATGCTGATCAAAAAGACGGCAAAAAGAGCAATAATTCGTCCTCGGATTGTTTTAGGCATAAATTAACCCATATTAAGCAGTTACTGGTTTCGTTCTCGGCCGGGACGGCCAGACGTTTCCCCCACCGGTCGGTCGGGGTATGACGACAATCAGTCAGAAAATATACATGAAAAAAATCGACCTTATGGCCGGCCATTCCTAAAAGCACCAGCCGCAATAAATGGAGGCCCCTTATTCTGAGTAGCACAATGATTGACTGAAAACAACATCGTTTCTTTGCCCCGGTAATTTTCTCGTAACATGCTTGCGTCTCTCCGCCGGTCTGGACCGGTCTGGTCCGAGTCCATCACCCACTATATATTTATCATTGGGTTTACCCTCGCCTGACAATTATCTCATCCCATCCCCTACCAAAAAATCAGGTTTTTCGAGTCGAAAAAACAGGGTAGGCCCGATTGACTAAAAACTGTAGCCAGGCATAATCACGGTCAAGGATGATTACCTGATCGCCCCTTGTGCAGCCGTTGACCGGAATTGGTTAAAAACGCTCACCACCCTTTTACTACCGGAGGATAGCCAATGTTTTGGTATAAGCTATTGATGAAGCGGTTCATTGAACTGGTCGGGCTAAGCGCGGTGGGGTTTTTGTATTTGATCGCGAGCAATGACGAGATACTCCTCTCCCATGCTTTTGAACTGGCCAAGATAGCTTTAATTTCAGTGGTGTTTGTTGCTATCTTATTAATCGTGCCGATCGCTTCACGGGAAGGTCAGCTATGCGGCAAGCGCACCCCACTCACATGCTTCGTTCTGGCTATCTTTTGTGTGGCGGCATATATAATTTTTTATTACCAATTCAGCGAGTTGTATTCGGGGCGGCCTAAGGCGGCTGAGCTGGGGCCGGTGAAGGAGACGATCCTGGTCTGTCTTTACATTCTGGCCTCCGGGCTATTTACCCTGGCCTTTGCCGTTTGCGCCGTAAATGGATACCCGACGCCGCCAATCAGACCCAATGCCATGCTTGGCCGGCACCTGGAGTCCCTCGTTAACAGAGTGGCTGCCTGGCTGGCCACAAGGCCGGTAGTTGCGTCGGTGGCTGCGTCGGTAGGTAAGCTAATTGTAATCTCTCTGATTATCTTATCCATGTACAACCTGGCGTCATTATTTGTGGCCTTTTTCGAGGCGCATTTCAAGCTGGTCCCCTTCCTGGAGAAAACGCAGATCTTCGTGGCGATCATATCATCGACTTTCTTCTTGTTCTGGAGCTATTCGTTTAAGGACGACGAGAAGATCAAGTTTCTTAGATGGGCCGTAATTGTCATCACGCTGGGTATCGGCCTGGCCGTCGCCTATCTTATGTTGATGAGCCTATACTGGTTTGATCCCTGGGGAAGGGCAGTGCTGGTCGTCACATTTGCTATTTCAATTGGATGCGTCTCATTGGGATTCAGCTTCCTGGCCATGTGTCTTTTGCGTAAGCCCAAGGTTTGTTCCACCGGCTCGCCGCCAAAGCTTTAATAGGACAAATGATGCCGGATCAGTCTATTCTTCTGTTCATCACCCTAAACTCAAATCTTGAAAGGAGACAAAGATGAAAAAGTCGTTGGTTTGCTCGGCCGTCTTAGCCCTGGCACTGTTGGTCTGGTGCCTGACGCCCGTGGCCGCCCAGCCGAATTATGAGGCGGAGCTTCAGAAATGTAACGTTATCCTGTCAGCGACCAACCCTGACATGGTTAAAGAATGGCTTCGAGATCCCAATTCCGGGTATCCCGACCTGGCCAAAACTCTATTGGAGGTTTTGAGAGGCTGCCCGCCCAAAGGAAATACCACGGTATTGGACGCGATCATGGGCAAATTAAAGATACTTAACAATATAGATCCCAATGGATTTCTGCAACCTCCCTACAACTCGGCCCAGGTTAAACAGGCATTCGTGAATAACTGGAAGGATCGGAACTCCGGCGAATGGGGCACCCTGGACAAGAGTGTAAGGGACAGCTATGAGAAGGCGTTCAGGCATATCTGCACGAGATAATAATCCTATTGCCTGACCCTGAAGGATGGGAATCGCCCCGTCCAGAGCGGGGTCAGAAAATGAACCCATCACCACCCCGGCCGCCCATCATCCCCTCCCGGCGGCCGGGGCCTTGGCCCGTGCGAAAAACACTGCGGCGAACAACCCCCGATAGCTTAACTAATAGACCTTCCTAAGGACAAATCCGAGTTTGCCGCGCCGACCCGGCCTATCTCAAAATCTTGCCTCTACCCACCGTCAGACCTAAGATATCAGGTTATCAGTCCGTTTCTACGGCTTAAATGCCGGGATATTGCGATGCCTTAAGGCTGGTTTAGCTTGCAGGTTCCGGTTGAAGGTGGTATTTAACCTGAATCGACGAGTATGCCAGGCGATCAGCATCAAGGGCCATAATTAAATCCGCAGATTGCGCCTATTCGCGCAGATTCGGGTCCAAATAGGTCTCTGGGTCTTTTCCATCTGCGTTTATCTGAGAAATCTGTGGATACATTTCAGAATCCGCAAGATATATCAATATCAAACAATACTGGAGGCAGTTATGAACATACGCCGCAATAATTTAAGACTTTTCAGCTTGCTATTCGCCCTGACACTTCTGCTTCAACTGGCTGGTTGCGGCAGTGATACCGACACCACCAACAATTTCCCGGCGGTTGTTTTCTCGGACGTTCATTTCAATCCTTATTATGACCCATCTCTTTTTCAGGCCCTTAACTCTGCGGATGTCGGCCAGTGGGCGAATATTTTTAAGACATCGCGCCTAACATCACCCTCGACCTGGGGTAGCGATACCAACTACCCGTCGCTGGTACTTGCCCTCTCAAGCATAAAGCAGAACTTGGGAGCGAGTCCGCTCATCCTTTTTACCGGCGACATTCTTGGGCATTACATGCCGCAACTGTTTTATACCTACCTTAATGGGACCCAAAACCCTCGAGACGATTCAGACGTGGCCGCCATGAAGGTCTTTACCGACAAGACGGTGGCCTTTGTTATGGACCAGGTGAAGTCGTCCGTCGGAAACATTCCGGTCATGTTCGCGATTGGAAATGGCGATTCATACACAGGCTATGGACCGGACAGCAGTTTTCTGGCCGATACGGCGGAGCTTTATTACACAAAATTTGTGAATGGCACGGTGGATCATCAGGCCTTTCTTAATACCTTCAAGGCGGGAGGTTATTATTCGGCGGAGCCCCTCGGAACAAATATGATGGTCATAGGGCTCAATACAATTCTCTTTTCCCCTAGTGTCCCAGGGAATAATGACAGCGCCGTAGCCACTGAACTGGCCTGGCTTGCTTCAACCCTCGCGGCAGCCAAAGCTGAAGGCAAAACGGTATGGCTCTTAATGCATGTCCCGCCCGGCGCAGATATAGGTTCAACCGCCAAACTTGTTGATAACAACGGCCACCTGACAAGCGCCACGATGATGTGGAAGCCGGCTTATCAGACCGGTTTTCTGCAAATAGTTGCGAAGTATCCGGGCATTATATCTCTGACCCTGGCCGGGCATACTCATATGGACGAGTACCGGATCCTGCCGACTTCAGATGTTCTTGAAATAACGCCGGGCATCAGTCCGGTCTTCGGCAATAACCCTGCCTTTAAGGTCTTTACCTTCTCTAAGGATACCTTCAAACCCAATGATTATAGTACCCTGAACTATGATCTGGCGGCCATGCCGGTACAGTTCAATAACTATTATACTTTTTCGGCCGCGTACTCCATGAAGGGTCCTTTGGACGCGTCTTTGACCCAACTATTTCCAGCCCTGGTCACGAATAGCGCCAAACAGGCTCTTTACAGAGGTTACTATTATACTGGACACAATTCACCCACTTCCGCTACCGATACCTCCTCAAATCCCATTACCAATAAGAACTGGCCGGTTTACTGGAGCGGCATTGGAAGAATGGACCAACAGGCGCTTATTGATTCTGTGAACTCCTATTGATGTTCACGAACAATACGGGAGGTAGTTATGAATAGAATGCCCATTGTCCGGTCCATATTCTTGGTTCTGGCCCTGACGTTGCTCGCCGGATGCGGTTCCGATTCCAATACAACCGCTCCGCTGAACGCCGGCAACCTCAATCTGATCTTTGTCGTCAGCTCGGATTTGGTTTACAACGCCCCCGGCGACATCAATCTGAACACGGCCAACCTGACCAATCAGGGTTTACAGCGCTCGCTCCTCATGGCCACCTACCTGAAGCAGCAGGTGCTGGGGGCACAAAACGTAACCCGCATTTACACGCTCGAACCGATGACCCATTTGCAAACCACAAACAATTACCCTGACATGGTCGCGATTGAGTCCATTCAGCAGTTCGCCCTGCTCAACCAAATCACTCTGCCCCTGACCACCACCGAGGGCGAGCCCCCATATCCCGGAAACAGTTACCCTCTCAGTGTTTCGTATGCCCCTGGAGACGTACCCATCGGAGTGGCTACCCCGTTGCCGTCGCAGCCCTGCCCGGATTGCCAGGGTCTCGTTTTCAGCGACGATAAAGGCACCAACCTGACCCTGGTCGCCGGAATCATAAAGGCAACCGTCCCCGGCTTTTATGTCTTCTCGGCGCCGTGGGAAACCATTAGCCGCCTGCTGGCGGACATCAACAAGCTGAAGGGTTATAACCTGACTCTTCCGGCGACCTATATGGGGGCCAACCATATCTATGCGATCTCCATCGCCCCGTCGGGAAGCGCCGGCCTGATTACCTTCGACAGCAAACTGGACCCGCCTGACACCTACCCGGTGCTGCCCCCACCGCCTCTGGTCAGCGCTCCCTGCCCAGGTGCAGACACGACACCTGCCCTGTTCAAAGTCACCAGGACCGGCGGTGTCAATGGGGTCGTAATTCCAGCGGACATCAACAAGAATGAAACTATTTACCTGGTCCGGCACGCCGACGCGCATCCAGTGAACTATTTTGAAGACGGCAACTATGTGGGTGCGGGGCAATGGCGGGCGCTGTCTCTGCCCAACACGCTGCGCGGCAAAATTTTTCCCACCCAGGTCTACTCGGTCGACCCGGCGCAGGTTGTCCCAGGCTCCAATGATCCCTCGGGTAATCCCCATTGGTCGTATGTCCGGACCTCACTGACCGTCGCTCCCTATGCCATCGCCAATAACTTGCCCTTTAATTTGGTCTCGACCATCTTGCTGGTTCCTTCGGACTCACCTCAAAGAACCAGTGATTTTTTCTTCAAAGGCGGCAAGTTCTCCAATCAGACCGTGCTGGTGGCCTGGGAGAGCCAACACATCCCTCTGATAGCCAATGCACTCCTTTCAAGCTATGGCGGCAGCGGCCCCATGGCTCCCGGTTGGGTGACCACCGACTACGACAGCATCTGGACCGTGACTCTGGACGCCCAGGGTAATGTGACGGTGACCAACGCCCTGTGCGAAGGCATTGATTCCGTGGCCCTGCCGACCGCGGCTCCTCTATTCTGACCATCTCTGCGGCGGGGGCCGGTGGTGCCTCCGCCGAGTCATTGCCACTCGGCCTCAGGACTGACCCGGTTGACGGCAGCTTGGCCCGGATGCCACTGTATCTGGGGTGGCCTGGTGAATATGGTGGCGACGGATAATTGGATTATGACAAATGACTCACGAGCCCGGCGATGAGGGCCCTATAATCGATGCGGCAAGAAAGGCCACCGATGAAGCTATGGAAAAACATCAAGCACGACTATCTTGAACTTCTCCCGCCCACGACTTTTTTCTTCATCGCCTTCAGCCTTATCCTGGTCACCAAGCGGCTGATTCTGAGCGAGTACGGCATTTCCTGGACCGGATTCGGCACGGCCGTCATTGGCGCCTTGCTGGTCGGCAAAGTGGTGCTAATCGTTGACAAACTTTCCTTTGTGCACAGATATACCGACCGGCCGTTG
>JADFYN010000112.1:925-9707 GCA_015233055.1 Deltaproteobacteria bacterium | reverse complement strand
TCGGTCAGAGGAGATTTTATCCTGTTGCTCTTTGTTCATCAGATCCAGCAGCCGCGCCCGCAAGATTTTTATGGCCTTGGCCTTATTCTTGTGCTGAGATTTTTCATCCTGGCAAGTGACGACTAATCCGGTGGGGATGTGAGTCACGCGGACGGCCGAATCGGTGGTATTTACACTTTGCCCGCCCGGCCCTGATGATCGGAAAACATCGACCCGAATTTCCTCTGGCTTAATATCCACGTCCACTTCTTCGGCCTCAGGCAGGATAGCCACGGTCACTGCGGAGGTGTGGATGCGGCCTTGCGACTCGGTGACCGGAACCCTCTGGACTCGGTGGGCCCCGCTTTCATACTTGAACAGGCTGTAGGCCCCATTACCAGCAATTAAAGCGACCACTTCTTTAAAACCGCCGACGCCGGTGGGGTTGGAAGACAGCACCTCGATTTTGAAGCGCCTGATCTCGGCGAACCGGGAGTACATCCGGAATAAGTCACCGGCAAACAAACCGGCTTCATCACCACCCGTTCCTGCCCTGATTTCCAAGATGATGTTTTTGTCATCATTGGGGTCCTTGGGCAGGAGAAGAGCCATCAAGTTTTGTTCGATTTCAGTTAAGCGGGACTGGAGTTGGTGAAGTTCTTCTTTGGCCATGTCCCGAATATCGGCGTCCTCATCACGCAACAAGCTGCTGTTTTCGTCGATCTCTTTGGTTAACTCTTGGTGGTGCCGAAAAGAGCTGATCAGTGGAACCAACCCGGCATGTTCCTTGGCGTATTTTTGATACTTCTCCTGGTCGTTAATCACCTGGTGGTCGCTTAACAGCCCTTCCAATACTTTGTACCGGTTTTCGATTTCAGTCAATTTTTGCGTCACGTTCATATTTTGATTCCGCCGGATGAGTCAAATAGAGGGGAAACAGGACCGACGCGGCGGCCTTGTCTTTTCACTTGCCCCAAAAGAAATGGTAAGATAATTAGATTAGTTAAGATGGATGCGGCTCGGTTTCAGGGGTTTCCATGAACAAAACGGTGGATAGGGCCTTGATCGCGATTTCAAGCTGATCATCAGACGGTTCCCGGGTCGTCAGCTTTTGGACCCACAGGCCCGGTCGGCTGGTTATGCGGATAAGCGGATGCTGAGAATTGCGGCCGCTTAACTTAATGAATTCATAAGCAATACCGGCGATGGGGAACATCAGAAAGATCTTCACCACGATATAAATAAGATTCATAATTAATTTTGAGGCCCCGGCCGGCTTGGGGAAAAATGGGAACGTCACTGAAAAAATAAAAATACTTAAGACGATGACGATGACGATGAATGAGGTCCCGCAGCGAGGGTGCATAGTCGAATATTTACGGGCATTTTCTACGGTTAAGTCTTCACCGGCTTCATAGGCGTAGATTGATTTGTGCTCGGCGCCGTGATATTCAAATACCCGGCGGATATCTTTCCATAGGGAAATAAGCCAGATGTAGCCAATGAAAAATGCCACCTTGATGGCTCCGTCGACCACATGGAAAGACAATGAGCTGACATCCGAGTTAGCTCCGAATGTTGACAGAAGTATTCCCGAGAGATAATGGGGAAGCACTAGGAAAAGCAGCAACCCTAAGCCCATGGCTGAGGCAATGGAGATGAAAATCGCCCAGGAAGTCATTTCCTTACTTATATCTTCCTCCTCAAGAGCTTGATTGGCGGAAAAAGTAAGGGCCTGGATGCCGTTTATCAGAGTTTCCAGCAATACCACGGTTCCTCTGAGGAAAGGCAGCTTAAGAAAGGGCCATTTTTCGGAGATCGATATCCAAGGCTCTTTCTTGACGGCTATTTCACCGTTCGGCTTCCTGACAGCGACGGCCAGAGATTTGGGGGCGCGCATCATGACCCCTTCAATCACTGCCTGGCCGCCGACATTGAGTTTATTTGTTATAACCATAATTCAAGAGAGAGGCGAAGGGGTTATTCGCCGGTTAAGTGAAGGATCATCGTATCCGAGAACCACCATGGCCGCCGGTTTTTTGATTTTGGCCGTACTCAGGTCAGCGGGTGTTCCCGGTATTTGCGAATCTTGGTTCCTTCAGAATGGAACTGGTGTTTGTCGTAAGAATTATCGGCCGGTAGATTATTTGCCTTGGCTCTGCTCTTTGGCCTTGGCCCTCTCGTACTTCCTGATAAACCTTTCCACTCGGCCGGCGGAGTCGACCAATTTCTGTTTACCGGTAAAGAATGGATGACATTTAGAGCAAATTTCAACGCTGATGTCCTTGATCGTCGAGCCGGTTTCGAGTTCGTTGCCGCAGGCGCAACGGATCTTGGTCATATGATAGGTTGGATGGATATCTTTTTTCATAAACTTCTCCAGCAAAATTCTTCAGATTAGGGTTGGGAGGTGACCGGTTTCCGAAAAGGCTGATTGACCTTGGTTTCTCTCCGGCCTGACATAAAATTAATAGTTTACACTATTCTTTGTCAAAATCAATCTTTTTTTCATTATTGACCGAGAATGCTATAAAAAATAACCATAAGGGCTGGATGACGGCCCTCCGGACCTTGAAACCGGCTACATCTCAATCCCGTTAATCTCCGCCCGGCACCGGGGGCATTGCGCCTCGGCAACGTCATATTTGCCGATGGAGTAACCAACCCGATCAATAAGCAGTTGGCCGCAATTGTAACAATAGGTCTTTTCGCCGCTATCGCCTATCACGTTGCCGGTGTAAACATAGCGCAGCCCGGCTTTTAGGCCGATGTCCCGGGCCCGCTGGATTACGGCCACGGGGGTGGGGCCGCGGTCGGTCAGGCGGTAGGTGGGATGAAACCGGCTAATGTGCCAGGGAGTCTCCGGCCCCAAATCCATCAAAAAGGCGGCAATGTCTTGCATCTCCTCGGCTGAATCATTCAGACCGGTGACCAGGAGGGTGGTCACCTCTACCCAGATACCAAGTTTTTTCATCATCTTCAGGGTGTCAAGGACTACGGCTAATTTGGCCCCGCATTGTTCCTTATAAAACTCGTTCCGGAAAGATTTCAGGTCGACATTGGCCGCGTCCAGATAGGGGTGGATGGTCTCCAGAGCGTCGGCAGTCATGTAGCCATTGGTCACGAAGACGTTGAGCAACCCTTGGGCCCGAGCTAGCTTAGCGGTATCGTAGGCGTATTCAAAGAATATGGTTGGCTCTGTATAAGTGTAAGAGATAGATCGGCAATTGGCTGCTCGGGCGGCGGCGACAACCTGGTCCGGGGGAAAAGATTCGCCCATAATAGTCCGATGATCGATCGGCAGTTGCGAGATATCGGCGTTTTGACAGAAGGAACACTTGAAGTTGCAGCCCACGGTGGCGATGGAATATGATCTACTGCCTGGGGCCAGATGGAAAATAGGCTTTTTTTCGATGGGATCGACATGGCGGGCGATGGCCCGGGCATAAACCAGAGACCTCAAAGTCCCCTGGTCATTTTCCCGGACGCCGCATTTTCCCCTTCTGGCCGGTTTAATCCGGCACAGGTGACCGCACAGGCGGCAGGAGACCAGGCCATCGTCTCCCTTGTCGTATAACATGGCTTCTTTCTCTGTCTTGAGATCTGAATCGACCCATGTGGTCATGTCCATCGTTGTCCCCTTTCTGGATTTATCTGTTTGTTATTGTAAGATAATCAGATTATAAAAAAGAGACAGACACCTTTTTTTCATTTACCGGTTACGGTTTCATCCGATCAAGCTCGAATAATCTACTTGCCATTCATTTTATCCTGTGCTAAACAAAACTGCAACACATTTGGCGACGGTTTCCTCACCCAAAGGAGCGCCGTTACCTCTAACTCCGTCGGGACGTGGCGCAGCCTGGTAGCGCACCTGCCTTGGGCGCAGGGGGCCGCTGGTTCAAATCCAGTCGTCCCGACCATAAGATGAAACTAAAGAGAGCGGGTCGGCCAAATGCTAGCTCGCTCTTTTTTTTTCGGCACGTTGAGTCAAACTTCATACGTGAGGGGAATATGAAAAACTTACAGTCGGTTTTAACTATTGGACTTTTGCTTTTCAGAATTGTTTCTCCCACCGCGTCTATGTCTATTTTGAGGCGCCTATCCTGGCTCAGGCTTGGTTTGTTTTTGGCATTGGGCGTGATGATTTGCGGGGCCACAGCTATTCCGGTCCTGGCAGCTCCTCCGGCAGAGCTTAAATTACCGGCCATCGGGCCCGTCCGATTTGCCCCCGTGCCTAAGGAGAAAAAGAATACTATTGCTCCGGAACTCAAGGAAGTAAAGTTTTCCGCCGAAAAAGCCGGCAATTTCAAAGCCGTGACTAATCTCCTGGGCGTGAAATTATCTGCGACGCAAAAAAAATTCTTGGATCAAAACAGATTCCTCCTGATCCCGCTTAACGCCACGAAGTTCAACAAGTTCAGCGATACCGTCAACGCCCAAGATTATGACGAGATGCTGACTATCTTCGATCAAATCGGCGGATATTCCGACCCCATGTTGCGCAAACCAGAAAATACCCGCCTGGTCACGCCGGACATCGTGCTCCACGCCTTTCACAAGTTTTTTGAAAATTCTTTGAAAGCGCTCGAAAAGAAGGAACTCGGCCAAACCTTACGTGATTTTTTGAATTCGGCCCAACAAAGAACCGTGAATCTCAAGAAAACCTCCACCGAAGATTTATCCAGACACTTCGAGACCATTGCCGCTCAACTCACCGTGCCGCTGATCCTGGCCGAAAACGCAAGCTGGAATCTACAAAAACCATCTTTCGAACAAGTTCAAAGCCGGCTTGGGCCGGATGGCTCCCTACCCAAACCGGCAGACATGTCGGATACCCTCGAGAATGCCATAGCCCGGATTCCCAAGTATGCCTCCGACCTGTCGGAAGAGGCGCGCAAAAAAATCGCCGACGAACTCAAACTCATTTACGAAGCGAAAACCGTAACCGCCTCGCCTCTTTTTGGTCAATACAAAGACGATCTTAAAACCGACTACACCCAATTTACGCCGCGGAGCCACTATGGGGAGAGTTCCGCACTTCGAGCCTACTTCCGGGCCATGATGTACCTTGGAAGAAATTCCTATTTCTTCGAGAGAGATAACGGCATCACTGATGCCCTCCTGGTGGCCTGCGTCTTGGCTGAACCGACCGTTTTGGCCAATTGGCAGAAAATCATGGAATTCACCGGTTTTTATGCCGGCGAAGCGGACGACATCGTTTATCCGGTGTGGCGGGATTTCCTGGTCAAGACCCTGGGAGCGGAACAACTGGATCCGCAAAGTGCCTCCGACACGGCTACGATCAAAAAGATCAAGGCTGGACTTGGGGAGCTGACCCCACCTCGAATCTTGGCGGATGTGATTATAAATCCTCAAATCAGTTCGAAAACCAAAGATGATCTGCTTCGCCAAACCAAAGCTTTCCGGATTTTCGGCCAACGCTTCACCTTCGACGCCTGGATATTGAATCGGCTCACCGCGGGGCAAGAAAAAAGCGATGCAAAATTACCTTCCATGCCGTCGGCGCTTTTCGTCGCGGCGGCCTTCGGCGATACCCAGGCTCGGAAGTTTGCCGGGCAATTCCTGCAACAAGACTCAAAATTTTCCGACAATGACCTTAATAGCTTTTTCTTAAAGCTTGATGTGGTGGCCGGGGATTTGAAAAAAGTCCGACCCGAAGAGTGGTTTGGTTCGCTCGGCACTGCCTGGCTCAAAACTATTTCAACGATCTCGGGAGAATACGGCAAAGGTTATCCGATCTATATGCAAAGCAAGTTCTTCGAGGTAAAGCAAATTCAAACCTTTCTCGGTTCGTACACGGAGCTTAAACATGACACCCTCCTTTATGCCAAGCAAAGCTACGCGGAATTAGGTGACGGCGGCCAAGAGGGTCAGTTACCACCGGTGCCGAAGGGATTCGTGGAGCCTAATTTGAAATTTTGGTATTCTATCCAGGGCCTTATCGATTATGCCAAGGCCGGATTCAAACAGAACAAATTATTCCCCAAGGAACTCGAAGAATGGGGTAAACTCACCCGGTTCAAAACACTGGTGGACCTGTACACCCGCCTGGCCGAAAAGGAGCTACATGGAGATAAGCTTGTGGAAGACGATTATGAACAGCTTCGCACGGGAACCCTGTCTTTCATGGCCGAGCCTTTTGATCCAGACGAAGTACTTGAAGAAAAAGATAAACGGTCCGGGCTGATCGCCGACATCCACACCGACGCCGTTAAACAACAAATTCTTTATGAGGCCACGGCGCGGCCGTATGTCATGCTCGTGCTGGTTGGAAACGAAAATTCGCCGCGGTTAACCATCGGTTCGGCTTTCAACCATTACGAGTTGACCGGTCCTATCACCACCCGGTACACGGACGAAGATTGGCAAAAGAGGGCTTACGAAAATTTGAAGACGTTGCCGGAAAAGAATTTTTGGTACCGGGGGTTGGAGGCAAGATAACCTGAGTTCGACGAGTTTTATTAATTGAAAGACAGAAATGTATCCGCAGATGGCGCAGATGAACGCAGATGCAAGATAGCCACAACTGACTGCGATTATTCATTTTTTTAATCTGTGCAAATCGATGTAATCTGCGGATTAAATCATGGCCCTTGACACTAATCGCTTAGCATACTCGTCGAACTCAGGCTATATAAGACTTTTTCTTAAAGCCCTCCCGGCTTGCTTAACCGGTATAATCTTTCTAACCTGCGCCTACGCTGATGATGGCACACAACCTTTTCCTTCTTTCTATTCCGATGCCGCTTTTTTCCGTACGGCCATCGAAACCGCCCAAAACAAGACTTCGCCGCCGCCATGTCGAATCACCGGACTCACCGTTCCGCACCATATTCTGGCCAGGGATTTAATCGCCGCCGGTTTCGCCCATCTGGCCGGCCAGAAATACGACCGCATCGTCATCATCTCGCCGGACCATTTTCACCGCGGCGGGAAGACCTTTTCCGTGCCACGGCGCGATTTTGAAACCGTTTTCGGACTGGTCCGAACCGACCAGGCCATGGCCCTCCAGCTTGTGCGGCCCAACTGTGGCCGGTCGGCAGAAAAGGGCAAAGATACACCCATTGGACGTCCGCCCGTCTCTTTTTCCAATCTCTTCTCCCACGAACACGGTGTCCAGGCGCTGCTGCCCTTCGTAAAATTCTTTTTTCCCGAAACTCCGGTGCTGCCGATTGCCGTAAAAAATTCCGCGACGCTGGATGAGTGCGAGGCGCTCCTCGACAGTCTAATTCCCCTCCTGACGCCGGCAACTCTGATCATTCAAAGCACGGACTTCTCGCATTACCTGCCTATGAGAGAGGCACAGACAAGGGATCAGGAAACTCTACGTATTTTAAGTGCTGAAGATCCGGCCCTGGTTTTTGGATTGACCGAACCGGCCCACCTCGACTCTCGGGCCGCCCAATATCTCCAGCTTAGGATTCAGCGTCAATTATTTTGCGCCCGGATCAATTTTCTCGCCCACGGCAATTCGCAAAACTATACCTCCGAACCGGTGAAAGAAACCACGAGTTACTTTGTGGAATTATTTGTTCCCACGAGAGATGACGCGGCGGTTTTGTCTCGGCCGAATTCGTCGGAAAACTTTACGCCTTCCGGAATGAAGCGGTTTTTTTTCGCTGGAGACACTTTTTTCGGCCGGTTCGTGGCGGAAAAATTCCGGAATGAAAAAAAACGTCGGTCTTTTATCACCCAAGTTCGGCAAATCACTGGTGGATGCCCTCTGATTGTCAACCTGGAGGGGGTTGTCCGCGAAGCATGTCCACACGGAGAAAACTCGTACCGGCTTTGCATGGAGCAATCCGCAACTCTTTCCATGTTGAAGGACCTCAATGTCATGGCCGTGAGTCTGGCCAATAATCATTCGCACGACTTTGGTGACCGTGGGTACGCCGAAATGCGTGACCGGCTCATCCGCCACAATTTTTATGTGCTGGAAAATGGAATGGTGACTGATTTTGATCTATTCAGGCTGGCCGTGTTTACGGATGTGGATAACCGCGGAGAAATAAAATACGGCATTCTGAGTCCGGCGGATTTAGGTATTCTTGGAGCAGATTGTTCTACGAGAAATGAATCGGTTAAAGGAAATCCGCCGACGGAGCAAAGGAAAGCCAAACCTGTTTTTGCCTTCCTCCACTTCGGCCACGAATTCTTCCCACCTGCGGAACGAGAAAAGGCCATCGTCGCAGCCTTGCACGCATGCGGTGTGGAAACGATTTTCGGGGCCCACTCCCACCGCCCGGAAAAACTCTCATGCGACTTGCCTTCTTGCCGGACGTTTTCCCTCGGTAATTTTATCTTTGACCAGACCGACCCGCGCGCCGGCGGAACTATGATCGAGGTCGCTTTCTTCTCCGATGGAATTTATTTTTTGCGCGAACATGCTTTGGGGAATCTTTTTAAGCCCGCCCAAAAATAGAAAGACTTACTTCATTGACATAAATGAGAGGACGATACCCCGAGCGATCACAATTGTTTTTGTTAGATAGCGCGGTTGCCGATTATCTTCAACCAGCAACGAGCAACCGGCAACGAGTAACCAGCAACGAGCAACCAGCACCGAGCAACCGGCAACTCAAGAGTTTCAGCCCGTCACCTCGGATATGCCGGCCTCCACAGCCTTGAGCAAATGGTCTATTTCTTCGGCCGTGCTGCTCAGCGGCGGCATGAGAACAATGGTGTCCCCTAAGGGTCTGATGATCACCCCGTGTTGGCGGCAGGCCATAATCACACGATGCCCCATTCTCAAGGCCGGGTCGTAGGGTTCGTCCCGCCC
>JADFYN010000112.1:0-915 GCA_015233055.1 Deltaproteobacteria bacterium | reverse complement strand
TTTGGCCAGTTCAATCCCGGCCATCAGCCCTTGATGCCGGATCTCGACCACATGGGGTAATTCGGCCAACCGGGCCAACCCTGCGGCGAGCTGGGCTTCCCGGACGCGCACGTTCTCCAGGATGTTTCGGTGGGCCATCAATTCCAGATTGGCCAGGGCCGCGGCGCTGGTGATGGGGTTTCCTGTGTAGGTATGGCCATGGAAAAAGGTCTTGAATTCGTCAAACTCACCCAGAAAGGGCTGGTAGATGTGGTCGCCGGTGATGGTTGCAGATAGAGGCAGGACGCCTCCCGTCAGGCCCTTGCCCAGGGCCATCAAGTCTGGGCGAACATCCTCCAATTCGCAGGCGAACATGGGACCGGTACGGCCGAAGCCGGTGGCGACCTCATCGGCAATGACCAGGACCCCGTGCTTCCGGCAGATGGCCACAAGTTTACTCAGGTATCCTTCCGGCTGGATGATTATCCCGGCCGCACCCTGGACTTTGGGTTCCACGATTAAGGCGCAAATCTCAGGTCCATGCTGTTGCAAAATATCTTCCAGTTTTCGGGCGCAGGCCAGATCACAGGCCGGATAAGTCAGGAGCAGCCGGCAACTGCGGCAATGGGGTTGAGGCAGCCGGTGGACCGGGAACAGAAACGGCTTAAAAACTTGATGGAAAAGATCTATCCCGCCGACACTGACTGCCCCGATGGTGTCGCCATGGTAGCCGTTCTCCAAAGCAACAAAGGTCTTCTTTTCTTTGTGACCCAGATGCTGCCAGTATTGATAGGCCATTTTCAAGGCGATTTCCACCGCGGTGGAACCGCTTTCTGAATAAAATACCTTGTTCAAACCAGGTGGAGTAAGGCGCGCCAGTTCTGCCGCCAGTTTAATCGCCTGGGGATGGCTCAGACCCAGAAGAGTGGAATGATC
>JADFYN010000111.1:992-9708 GCA_015233055.1 Deltaproteobacteria bacterium | reverse complement strand
TCAAATAATAGTTTTGTACAACTAACGGTTAAGTGGAGTCGCCAGGTTTTTTGTCTTCCACCAACAGATGAGCCCACTTGACCTTAAGTTAATGACATTGACATGTAACGTGTAACCAGCAACGTGTAACGTGTAACCAGCAACATGTAACGTGTAACCAGCAACGTGTAACGTGTTATTCCGCCTTCTGAAGGTCAGCCTGGACGGTCCGGCAAAGCTTGTCCAACTCTTTTTTAAAGGCCAGCTTGTTTCTGTTTACGCGGCCGGAAAAGGTGATGACCGTCCCATCCGGTAGGGATTGAGCCAGGACGTAGATGCGACGATGAGACACATAGAAGGTGATCAGGAACCCGGCCACCATTATGCCGCAACCTAGCCAGACTAACCAGACACCGGGATCACTGTTGACCTGTAGACCGGTATAATACCGTTCTGTGAAATCTTTTAGAGTAAGGATGTATTTGGCTTGACGGCGTTTGTCGAAGTCCGGGGCCTTCTGGAACAGAACCACTGATTCGGGCTCTTCGGCATCTCCAGCCACCGCCAGCTTTACGGCCGGGCCCATTTTCATCAGGTTGGGATAGAAGTAGACCAGCTTGACCAGACCCACACCGGGGATCGGGGTTTCCAGGTGAGGATCTAACTTGACAATTTTTTCCTCACCGCCGGCCGCCGGGCGCACCCCCAAGGTGATATTATCTCCCATCGTGCCATAGTTGGATTGATAGAAGGTGATCCCCTTATAAGTGAAGGGATCATTCACCCTGATCGCCGCCTTTTCCACCACCCGGCCTCCTTCGATCACGGAGAGGTCGGTCCGGTACTCCTTGGGCATCCCGTTCTCATAAAAGCTGACTGAAAACTTGTCACACTTCACGGAAAAACCCAGTTCCTTCGGCAGATCGGTCTGTTTCAGATGAATGAGGCCGGAACGCTCCCCCTCCGACAGCGTCAGTCGGCCTTCAAAGCCCCACCTGGTCCCGATAAAGGCTCCGATAAAGATAAGCAACACACTGGTATGGATAATATAGGGGCCAAACCGGGACAACCCTCCCTTTTCACCATATAACATCAGCTTGCCCGGAGATTCGTCTTGGGCCGGACGGTTGGGATAGCGCCTGGCCACGACATCGGTCAAAAGAGTCTTCACCCGTTCAAATGACGTGTCGAGTTTGATTTGGTAATGGAATTCGTCTTTTTTGAACACCCCTTCGTCCAATCTAACGGGGGCCTTGAGGATTCCCATTGTTTTGGGGAACCGCTTGAGCGAACATCCGATTAGATTTAGAGCCAGCAGGAGCAAGATGAACAAGAACCAGGGCGCGTGGTACATATCAAAAAAGCCCAGGGATTCAAATATGTCGAAAAGACGAGGGCCGAGGTACCGGGCGTACAGTTCCGGATCTTCTCCCTGGGGAATGAGGGTGCCCAGGATAGACACAGCCGCCACCCCGGCCAACAAGATCAAGCTCAGCCGGACGGAGGCAAAAAAGTCGAACACGTGTTCGCCTATCGATTTTTTCTTAATAGACATAGCCTTACTTAATAGGAGAAATGAAAATTAATTATAAAGCCTCTCCGGCAGAGGGAAACTCCATTGACGGATCACGGCTTCACCCACAATGATTTATAGTTGATGATCCAGCTTATGCAAAGTTGGTCTCTATATCATGCCTCGATTGGCTTGGCAACAGATAATATATGGAAAGGCAGGCCAAGCGTATGAAATATTTTTGAAACGGACGGGGCAGCCCTGGGCCTTGCCCCAATGCGGTTGAATCGAGGCCGGGGAATATCAAAGAACATTGCTTTACCGGGCTGACTGGGGTATAGAGGTTACCATCATCCGAAATTGAAATCTTACATTCAAATTTTGTCCCGTATAGAGTATAGAGGAGTATCACTTTGCTCCAAAACACCTTTATTCATATTTCAGGGGTGGGTCGACACCTGGAGGACCGTCTTTGGGAACACGGCATATTGACCTGGGACGACTTCGAAGCTTCCCCCCACGTGGAACGATTTATTCCGTCAAAATATGCCGTTATTCGCAACGAGCTAAGTGTTTCCAGAATACATTTAGCAGATCCCGGATATTTCAACGCCCGGCTGAAAACGCCTGACCGGTGGCGGATGTTTGAGACTTTTCGCCCCAAGACCGCCTACCTGGATATAGAAACCAATGGCCTGTTCGGACCCGGAGTGGAAATCACCGTGATCGGGATCTATGACGGGCGAGACTACCGGGCTTTCATCAATGGCCGCAACCTGGAGGCATTTGAGGACGAAATCATCAAGTACGATCTGGTCGTCACTTTCAACGGGGCGCGTTTTGATCTGCCGTGTATCAAGTCGTGCTTTCGACACGTGGACTTGCCTCAGGGGCATCTGGACCTGATGTACCTGTATAAAAGGTTGGGCTACTCCGGCGGGCTAAAACGGATTGAGCAACACCTGGGCCTGGCCAGGCCGGCGACCGTGGCCGGAATGGATGGCTTTCAGGCGGTCATACTGTGGGAGGCGTACCAGCGCGGTGACGCCGCGGCCTTAGACACACTGGTCGCCTACAATCGGGAAGATACTGTAAATCTGGAGTACCTGGCCCAAAAGGGGGTGTCCCTGGCCCGGCGCGGCCTGCATCCTCGTCTTTGGGAGGCGGAATAAATGCCACACCGATCTTAAGTTAAATTCAATCCGCAGATTGCACCGATTTGCGCAGATTAGGGCCCAAATAGGTCTGTGGGGCTTTTCCATCTGCGTTCATCTGCGAAATCTGCGGATACATTTCCGGTAGTTAATTAATAGACTCGTCGAACTCAGGTTGAGTTAGTTTAGGCTTCAGGGCCCGGCGGATGGCCTCGGCCAGTTCTTGTTTTTTTAATGGCTTTAGGATGTACTCCCGGACCCCGATGGCTCTGGCTGTCTCCGGCGTGATCAGGCTGCTGAAACCGGTACATAGAATGATGGGTAGGTCGGGCCGAATCTGGATCATCTCCGCGACCAGCTCGGCGCCGGTCATGTGAGGCATGGTCTGATCAGTAATGACCAGGTCAAAGGAGCCGGGATGGGCCCGGAATAAATCCATGGCGTCTAAGCTGCTGCACACGGCTTCCACCCGGTAACCGAGCCTTTCGAGCACCTGTTTCCCAATCTTGACCAATTCATTTTCATCATCAACAAAGAGGATGCTTTCTGAACCCATGGGCGCCACGGAATCAGCATCAGCCACCACTTCCGCCGGCTTATCCGCGGTAGGCAGAAGAACGGCAAACGTAGTCCCCAGACCCACCTCACTTTTTGCCTTAACCATGCCCCCATGGCTCTTGACAATCCCATGGACCACGGCTAAGCCCATACCGGTGCCGCCTTCTTTCTTCTTGGTGGAGAAAAATGGTTCAAAAATACGGTCAAGAATACCGGGGTCCACGCCCTCTCCGGAGTCGCTCACGGTTAACTCGAGATAAGATCCGGGGCTCAAGTCGGGGTAAAGGGCCGCTTCAGATTGGCCCAGGTAGACCTCGTCGAGGTTTACTTTGAGGATGCCGCCGGTGGGCATGGCCTGGGCCGAATTGGTGCAGAGGTTCATCAGGACCTGGTGAATTTGAGTCGGATCTGCTTCCACTACGGCTTCGGTGGCGCCGATTTCACCTTGAATGTCAATGGTGGCCGGAAGCGATGCCCGGAGCAGTTTGAGCGCTTCTTTGATGATTAAGCCAATCCGGAGAGGTTTCCGTTCTTGATCGGCCTGACGGCTGAAAGTCAAGATCTGCCGGATGAGGTCTCTGGCCCGGTCACAAGCCCTGATCACCTCTTCGAGATCTTCGGGATTAACCTGGCCTTCCCTGGCGTCATCTAGAGCCATCTCCGTATATCCGAAAATCGCCCCCAAGATGTTATTGAAGTCATGGGCAATGCCTCCGGCCAGGGTACCGATGGCTTTCATTTTCTGGGCTTGAACCAGTTGCGTTTTCAGCGCCTTTTCCAAGCTGACATCAACCACGAAACTCAAGACAGCCGGAGCCCCTCGATGATCAATGATCGTCGACCAGATGACCGTATCTAAGCGGTCACCGTCCTTTTTCACCCAGCCCACCTCGTACGACGGGGGAATGAATCTGCCGGCCTGTCGGTCTATTTGCCGTTGCCGGAATATCTCTCTGTCTTCGGGAACATACATGGCCTCCACCGGCAGGCCGATAATCTCCGCGCCGCGCGTGTAAC
Organism: Deltaproteobacteria bacterium; assembly: GCA_015233055.1. Taxonomy (GTDB): domain Bacteria; phylum Desulfobacterota; class JADFXK01; order JADFXK01; family JADFXK01; genus JADFXK01. The sequence continues at coordinate 5,487 of JADFYN010000111.1, read as the reverse complement.
CTAACATCTTGACCAGCGCCGGATTAACATAAGCAAAACGGCCTTGCCGGGCGATCCGAATACCGATGGGTGAAGATTCAATGATGAGCCGGTTTTGCTCCTCAGACTCCCTGGCCGCCTGTTCCGCGGCCCGGCGTGCGGTGATATCGATGCCTACGAAAAAAATGAAGTCCGCCTGCCCATCGGGCTTAACCACCCGGTTGCCATGCCATTCGATCAAGAATTCCCGGCCGTCTTGGGCCAGGACGCGGTTTTCATAGGTCACGGAATCATTCGACGAGAGTACTCGTTTAAATAGATCAGTAAGGGCCTCTCGGTCGTCCTCGGGCACAAAAACGGACAGGTAATCCAACCCGGCCACTTCTTCCATGGTGTAACCCAGGTCTTGGAGCATGAGTTTGTTCATCATGATGGTCTGGCCGGCGGCATTAATCGCTACAAAAAAAGTCGGGGAATTTTGGATGATGGTGGCGGTAAAGTCCTTCTCTTTTCGCAACTCGTTTTCTATCTGCAACCGTTCGGCTATTTCCGAACTCAACTCCTTGTTAGCCGTGGCGATATCCGCGGTTCTTTCCAAAACGCGCAATTCCAATTCGTCATACGATTTGCGCAGCTTTCTTTCCGTCACCCACCGCTCATTGATTTCTATCAACAGTTGCTGATACAATGCCCGGTACTTGTTTAATCCGAGATAGGTGGCAATAACCGCGACTACGGCACCGAAAATGACGGTGACAAGATTTGACTCCCATATATTGATCCCAGGACAAATCAATCGTTTCAACCATTGAAAAACCAGCATGGCAACCAGAGTCAACAGTCCCACGACAACCAGGGTGAAGGTAGTATTGCTTTGATCTCCATTATTTTTGTTGTCTCTTATGGGAATCATTCTCATTATTACCAATAAGTTAATCAACCCGCTTCGATGAAAAGATGTTTTGGTCGTCCCCAATCGAAATCTCACATGCCCTGTTTTGCCCTCTCCGCAAAAGCCGATATTATCTATTTTAGATTTATGGCGCAAGGCCTGATGTCAGTTTGAGTTCAGGGCCCGGTTAATGGCCTCGACCAGTTCTTTTTTTCTTAAAGGCTTCAAAATAAACTCTTTGGCTCCGGCCGCCTTGGCCGTTTCAGCAGAAACCCGCCCGGAGAAACCGGTGCAGATGATGATGGGCATGGCCGGTCTAATAGTTAGAACTTCTCTAGTCAAATCTAGTCCTGTCAGCCCGGGCATGGTCTGGTCGGTGATGATCAGGTCGAAGATGTCGGGCCGGCGGCGAAATATCTCCAGGGCCTCAATGCTGCTGTTGCAGGTGACCACCTGGAAGCCCTGTCGTTGCAACATTTGCTTCCCGACCTTGGTTAAAATGGCTTCATCGTCAACCAACAATATCGTTCCTGAACCCGTTGGCACGGTCTCGATCGGTTCTCCCGTCTGGAGAATCTCTTTTTGTATCTTCGGCAACATAATGACTACATTAGTTCCTTTGCCCGCTTCGCTTTTGACATCCACCGCCCCGCCATGGGCTTTGATAATCCCGTGGACGACAGACAGACCCAACCCTGTCCCTTCACCTTTTTTCTTAGTGGTAAAAAACGGATCAAAGATTTTATCCAGGGTCTCCTGATTCATTCCGGTTCCGGTGTCACTGACCACCAATTTGAGGTAGGGGCCCGGCTTTAAACCCGGAAACCTGGTCAGAAATTTTTGATCAATATTTGCTGCGAGCAATTTGACTCCCAGCACACCGCCATCGGGCATGGCGTGTAAGGCGTTGGTACACAGGTTCAGCATCACCTGGTGGACCTGGGTGGGATCGGCCATAACCACGGCCTCTGAATCGGTTATTTCCTGCTTGATTTCGATAGTCGTGGGCAAAGAAGCCCGAAGTAACTTGAGTGATTCCTTGACAATCAGACTAACCCGGATAGGATGCTTTTCCTGTTCGGCCTGACGGCTAAACGTTAGTATCTGCCTGACTAATTCCCTGGCCCGCTGGCTGGCTCGGAGGACTTCGTCGAGATTCACCGGATCCACTTCGCCCACTCGGGCATCGTCTCGGGCCATCTCGGCGTACCCGATGATAGCTCCTAAAATGTTATTGAAGTCATGCGCAATTCCTCCGGCCAGGGTGCCGATGGAGTCCATTTTTTGGGCCTGCCGAAGATGCTTTTCCATCTGGACTTCGTTGGTGACATCTCGCATCAAGGCGACGAAATTGGCAATTGTCCCGGCTTCATCTTTGACCGGGGAAACGGATGTGGCCAACTCGACCGTTTCGCCGTCCGGTTCTATGAATTGCAGCCGTTCTTTCCAGGTCTCGCCTTTGATCCCGGCGTCACGCGCTGATTGGTAAAAACTCTGATCAGATTGATCCCGATTGATCATAGAAAAAAAATCACGGTTCATGACCTCTTCCCGGCTGTGCCCGAAAAGAGTTAAAAAGACGGAATTGACATAATGAATGTTTCCCAACGCGTTGGTGATGACCACACTTTGGTCGGACTGATTGATCGCTTCCGACAAGAGATTAAGCTCCCGCTGAGCAAAAATTCGGGACAACCGAGCCGCCAGGTTATCGGCCATCCGCTCCAGAAAAGAGATGATTGGGGTGGTGAACATCAAGGGACGCGGGTCGCCGAGTTGCAGCAATCCAAAGGTCTTCTCTCCTGTTTTCAGGGGGATCAAGGCCATGGAATGGTAACCGCCATTACTGCAACAGTTCCGAGTCCACACTTCGCGGCTGCTCTGTCCGTTCGAGGCCATGATGTCGGGCAGGTTATTCGTCCAAAAGGTACCATTATCGGTGAAGAAGAACGGATGGACGTCCTGTCGGCCCCGGATGACGTTTCCACACATGCAGTCCAAGATAGGATTACCGTCCGGGTCACGACGAAGCCGGCCGTCCCGGTTCCGGATGCCCAGTCCGTGTTGATACTTTCTAAACGCCTCAGGCATGCCTTGGGTATGAAAATAGGGGAAGTCCTCGTCGTCCTCCAGGCGGACGCCAACCGCCCGGCATCCAGAGAATTCTGTGAACAATTCGGCGACTCCGCCCACCAATTCCTGAAGAAGATTAGTAGAATTGACAAATCGGAGCAGCTTGACGGCGAATTCCCTTTCCCGGTCGAGGTCCCTTTGACTGGTCATATCTTTGATCACGGCCAAGGCACCGACCGCCCGGCCATCCTTTTCCCTGAGCGGGCTGTAGGACACCTGTAACTGCCGCTTGCCCAATTTTCCGATGTCGCGGACCGCCTCGTAGACAACCTCCTTGCCCTGCAAACAGGCGTCCAGGTTGGGTTTGACGGTAGATTCGATTTCCGGGCCCAACACTTCCGAGATGGTATGACCGATGACCTGGTCCTTTCGTCGTCCCAGATACTTTAGATACGCGCTGTTAGCCATATGGTAGACGTAGTGGTTGTCCAAAATAGCGATCAGGTCGCCGGAGCTTTCCACGGCCCGTTCATACAGGCGCAACGTCCGGCGGTCCCTATGTAAAGATTCTTCCGCCCGTTTCCGTAAGGTACCATCGCCGCCGCCGGCCCTTGTGTCGGCATGACTATCTGTTCCGTCAACAAGCCGGGGGGCACTTTCGGCGTCGGCCGTAATCCGGGCTGTTTCCGGCCGCTCCTTGCCCCATTCGCTTTCAGAAGAAGAGGTTCCAGGCCAGGCCGAACAAAACCCCACCTCCATCCGGTCAAAAGCCCGATTCAGCCTATCCAGACACCGGTCCAGGTCAGATGGTTCAAAACCGGCCTGCCGAACCAGATCCACATAACTTTGCCGAACATACTTGAACAGGCCGAACCATGCCCCCAGAGTCACGCCCCGGTGCATCCGGGTCTCGGTTCGGCAAAATTCCGCCATAGGATCGTAATCAAAGTTGTTATCCGAGTTTAACTCAGGAATATCATTTATAGCATTTAGGTGGATAAGCAATAACCGCGACAATTCGGAGGCTGTTGGGGGCCAGTCCTCCGGCAAGCCTGCCGTACCCCTGGTGTCGCCATGCTGCCGGACATAATCCATCACCCGGTTCTGCAACCATTCTTCGTGTGCCGCCACCAGGTCGATCAATTTCTTCACCAATTACTCCTTGCTCAATGACTCCACCAGTTCCAGGCCGAGGAGGCCGTTTGGCCGCCGCATAAAATCCGGCCTTAAGGATTTCGATCACATCTTCTCGGGCTTTTTTCAGCCCACCCTGCTGGACGCCTGCTCTAAATATATCTTGGCCAACAATAACATCACCCAGGGCCTGAGCCCTAATGTTGTTGACTTAAGGACCGGACGATCGCTCTAATATTTTAAAATAGATCATTCCAAATAAGCCCTGAAAGGGCGCTCTAGGTTAGCCCAGCGGCAACGCCCTGGGTATGGGACAAGGCCCTTATAAAATACAATATAACCACATATAAAACCATCGGCAATGCATTATTTTGATGGTGGTTAGACCTCTATTTCATCCTATGCGAGACCAAAAGG
>JADFYN010000111.1:0-904 GCA_015233055.1 Deltaproteobacteria bacterium | reverse complement strand
CATATAGTCGCCGCCCCTACCCAGGGCGTTGCCCTGGGCTAACCTAGAGCGCCCCGTTGGGGCTTAAGCGGAATTGACTATTTATTGGAATCTCATCCGATTCCCCAGCATCCTCAATTCAACAGCATTGGGCTTGAGCCCTGGGCTGGTATCATGCGTCCCTTCGGCGTTTATATGGATTCAGCCATAAAGAAGACGTCTTGCGTGCCCCGTCTCCGGCGTCAAGGCCATGGTGATGCAGCGTAGCCACAAGAGACGGGACAAAAAACAACCTCGATCAACTTTTAATACGATGGGGGTTAACCATCATAATGGGGACCGGGGCCAGTTGGACCACCCGTTCGGCCACGGAACCGAAGACGACCTTTTCCAGGCCCTTGCGGCCATGCGTACCCATGATGACCAGGTCAATTTTCTCCCGACTGATATACTTCAATATTTCATCAGCAATGTCGCCGGTCAAGACAGACGTTTCCACATTTGAAACCCCAAGGAAATACTCGTCTTTGAACTCGGCCAACCGCGTTTTTGCTCCGCCGACGATCTCCGACTGGAACTTAGTGATGGACGGTTGCGGGACATAGATACCTCTAAAGTATTCCAACACCCGGGCCACAAACAGAAGGTGAATTTCGGCCTCGAAATGCTTAGCCGTCATCAACACGTACGGCACTATTTTGGCGGAAGATTCAGAAAGATCAACGGGAAAAAGAATTTTTTTGAACTCGTCCATGGCGCGCTCCTTTCTGCGTTGCGAGATGAATTAGGCTGGTGGCTAGTCCAGCGAGTTAAGCGTTGCGTTTTATTTGGTTTTTTTGACGTAACGATAAGGATTGATTAATAGTACCGGGACCGGGGACATTCGCATAAACCGCTCGGCCACAGATCCGAAAATGACTTTCTC
>JADFYN010000110.1 GCA_015233055.1 Deltaproteobacteria bacterium | reverse complement strand
CAGGCCATTAACCCCACCTACTCCCAGATCGACGCCTACCATATGACTGCGGCCGTGATTGACGAAGCCGTCCGCCGGGTGCTGGCCGTGGGAGGCGACCTGGACCACATCGGCGGGGTGGACAACTTCTGCTGGCCCAATATCCAGTATCATCCCCAGACCAACCCTGACGGCAAATTTAAGGCGGCCCAACTGGTCCGGGCCAACTTTGCCTTGCGGGACTGCTGCCTGGCCTTCGGCATCCCCCTTTTGTCGGGTAAAGACAGCATGTACGTGGACGGTAACCTGGCCGGCCGGTTTGGGGAGCGGCACAAAATCTCCGGCCCGGAGACCCTGCAATTCACCACCGTCTCCATGGTCCCGCACATTACTCAATGCCAGACCCCGGATGTCAAGGTCCCGAACGACCTGGTCTATATCTTGGGCCTGACCAAAGACGAACTGGGCGGGTCCGAATACTACGCCATGTTCGACCAAGTCGGGCTAAACGTGCCCCAACTTGACCCGGCCGAGGTTCTCCCCTGGTATCAGACACTGGCCAAGGCTATTGCCGACGGGCTCCCGGCCTCGGTCCACGGCATCTATCGGGGTGGTTTAGCGATCCACGCCGCGTTCAAGGCCATGGCCGGCCACCTGGGTCTGGAGCTGGATCTGTCCAAAGTGCCGTCCTCCGCCGACCTGGACGCCACCCGGCGTCTTTACTCAGAATCCCTCGGCCGCTTTTTGATCACCATTGACCCGGCTCAGCAAGGGGAATTGGAGCGCCGGTTCACCGGCCACCCCCTGGCCCTGATCGGCCGCGTCACCGAACGCCCGGCTCTGGTTATTAATGACGGCCAAAAGAATGTGATCAATTTAGGGATCGCTGAACTCAAAACCGCCTGGAAGTCCACGTTTGGGCATTTGGCGTGATTTGGTCCGGACTGCGCTAATGACGACCATTACGGTTGCCGGCGAATACGGTGGTGGATAGATGCGCCTGGCCGTTTCAACCCTTGTTGAACTTATTGCCATCTATTCATGCCTTAATCAACCGTAGTCTGCGCCAGACACCTGGGTTGAACGTCTCTCTGACAAAGCAATTGACAAAAATAGCCATTAATGATATATTATCAGGTTATAGGCGTTCCCATCTATCGAAGACATTCGCGGTACTTCATCATTTGCGATGATATGACACACCACTTTTTCCCTGTACCGGATAAGCCGATGCCAAACAACAACCATTACCTTGGAACTAATCATGAAAGCATATCTTGAAGGTTGGTCAATAGTTCTCGCCGGATATTGGAACCATTACATTTTCAGTCCTGAGTGGATAACCGACAAACTCACCAAATCAACAAAGGTCTCGGTTGAGTTTCCTATCAACACCCCATTTAGTCCTCCAAGATATCGTTTTGACAACGTAATCATGCAGTTCTCGGTCGGCGAGCTTATCCTTCACCCAGAAGCCTCCGACGATACCACCTTAGAAACATTAAAGAATCTTGCGGGAAATATACTTACTGAGTTACCTCATACCCCAATACACGCCGCGGGGATCAATTTCGTTTTTGTTGAGGATGATCCTTCAGAATTGCTATTAAATATATTTGACATTAGTGACAGAGAGAGTCTCTCAACCAAAGGTTTCCGGATTAAATCCACCAAAGTGGAAAGGATGCTTACACTTGGCGAGCAGACCCTAAACCTTCTGCTTCAACTGAAAGAGAATAACCAGGCATACATCAGTCTTAACTTCCATATGGACGTCCGTGATTCGGGCAAGGCAAAAGAATTCATTGAGGCTAACAGTATTTCAGGTCTGAGAGATCGTGCCTATAAAATTCTCGACGAGCTATATGATACTTCATTATCATAACCTAAAGGATACCCTATGCCGTCTTCCCCAAAACAGGTAGTGGATACGTCCTTTGATGTGCCATTGACTCCAGTAGGTTACCAGAGATTCAACGTCAATCAAGCCACCCCCGATCTTCAAACCCAGACCGCCTATTGTTCCTGCGAAGAATGGCTGGCCAAGTCTGACTCTGAAAAAGATGTATTTCAGTTCACGTATGACAAACAATGCCCTGGACGGGTGATTTCCACACAAGACGCAACCATAAATACAGCGTCGACCACATTTAATTGCAACGATGAGCAAGTTGTTAGTACCTATTCTGGAAAAGACACCTTCTCCTTTACCTACGATCAAGTAAAATCCAAAGAACGCGCCTTGTGGCGTAGGATAAAACGATTGTTGGAATCATGACCAGGGTCCCATAATGACTCATTTTACCTATAGAGAATCCGATGGTCGCGACCTTAGTCAGGATGACTTGTGCCAGGGAGACTTGTTGGAACGCTCAGTTGCTTTGGGCAAGATACTTAAAGACTTCTTTCCTCACTACCACTCCGAAGATGATTGCAGGTACTTCATCATACTTACCCAAAGTTGTGATCTGGTGAGACGGAACAATGCGCCCTGTAAATCCAAGTATATCACCCTTGCACCAGTGCGGCCCATGCGCATGGCCTTGGAAGAAGAAGTCCATAAGTACCAATACCATCCCATTGAAAAGAAACTCGGTTTTATCAGCGAAAGCAATCGACACAAAATCATTCAGTTCATGCAACGACTTTTCAATAACAACGAGAGCGATTACTTTTTCCTCTTCAGGGAACCGGAACTGGGCCTTGAAGGTGACTTTTGTGCTTTTCTGCAACAACCCATAAGCGTTAGAGCTGAAGACCATTATGACGTACTCCTCAAGGCCAGGATTCTTCAGTTACAGGAATCTTTCCAACATAAGCTGGGATATTGGGTGGGTATCCTATATTCTCGTGTCGGTACCGCGGACTGGGTTCCCGACAATTACACAGAGGAGGACTTCAAGAGGTTTACTGAGGAACCCGTGAAAAAAGACGATCTGGTCCGGTGGCTCGACGACCGAACTCATCGGAGGGTTTTGAGAGACCTCATCAAGAAATAAGAGAGAAAAAGGTTCTCCGCCGGCCGACCCAATTATGTATAACAGCGGGAAACGATTTTGACAATCCCTCACCTACGTCTAACTCAACTTGGGTTTCCTTCGGTCGTATGGTTTTTCCCAGCAGAATAAGTAGTCCTGGTTAGTCGTTCACTCCCCCATTAGAGTCAACTGTATAGGATAGGACAATATTTCATCCGAGGTGTTTTATGAAAACGGCCAAGGCCATGGTGTTGACAGGATTCGGACTTAATTGCGATTATGAGACCGATCATGCCCTGAAGCTGGTTGGGGCAGAGAGCCGGCGGGTACACATCAATGAATTGATCAAGGGGGATAAAACCGGGCAACGGGTTGAATTGTCGGACTATCACCTGCTGGTCTTTGACGGCGGGTTCTCCTGGGGGGACGATCATGGGGCCGGGGTGGTCTTGGCCACCAGGTTCAGAAGCCACCTGGGCCGACAGTTGGATCAATTTATCGCCGATGGGAAGCTGATTATAGGGATATGCAACGGGTTCCAGGTGATGGTCAACTTAGGACTCCTGCCCGGTCTTGACGGTGACTACCATTCCCGGACTGTAGCCCTGATCCCCAACGACAGCGGCATCTTCCGGGACGACTGGATCCATCTGGCCTTTAATGCCGAGTCGCCCTGCGTCTTTACCCAAGGCCTGGAATATATGCCCCTGCCCGTCCGCCATGGCGAAGGCAAACTATATGCCTCACCGGAAATGATCGATCGTCTCGAAAAGCAACACCTGACCGTGTGCACCTACGCTATGCCGGACGGCAGCCCGGCAAATGGTCGGTTTCCTTTTAACCCCAACGGCTCCCTAGCCGATATTGCCGGCATCTGTGACCCCACCGGGCGCATCTTCGGACTTATGCCCCATCCGGAAGCCTACAACCACTGGACCAACCACCCCACCTGGACCCGCACCAAAGAAACTCTAAAACGGCAAGGCCGCTCCTATCCAGACGGTCCCGGCGACGGCATAAAGCTATTTTCAAATGCGGTGGACTACATAAAAGCCAATCTCTGAGTTCAGGACCATGTTGTCACATTCTGATAATCTCACCGGTGATCTCATCCCCAAGGTGAAGAATGCCGACCGTCCGGCGACCCAGTGAGATCAGGCCCCGTCCAAAAGTGCCGGGATTAAAAAGAAGAAGACCATCCTCCACGTGGTTGGCCGGAATGTGGCTGTGGCCGTAAACGATGCAGTCGACTTCCGGACCAAATATCCCCCGGACCCTCTGTTCCAACCCCAGCGGCGAACCCCAACCATGGGTCATCCCGATGGTGAAGCCTCCCCGAAGAATAATTTCTTTGTCCTTAAGCTGAGATCGGGTGGACAGCGGGTCCATATTCCCAGCCACGGCAATCACCGGGATAGGGGAAAATACATCCAAAACAAGGTGATTGGTGATGTCTCCGGCATGCAGGATGAGATCCACCTTAGAAAAAACGGTGTCACAGAGCTTCTCCAATTCGTTCGTCGGCCCCTCTAAATGTGTGTCTGAAATCACCCCTATATCCACGAGACAGCCCCCTTTTATCTTGTCGGAATAACAAGAGGCCGGTCTAAAAGACCAGCCTCAAATAAACATTTAGTAGTTGGCGGAATTCAATTACTCAAAACCAGTTAGGCCGGCCATTTCTTGGTCTTAAAGATGTTGCCTTCTCTGGTGATGATCAGGCCCTCGACATCCGGGTAGCGCTCAAGGAAATCGAGACCTTTCTTCGGCCCCATGACGAATGCCGCAGTAGACAATCCATCAGCTTCCCGGGCTGTCCGGGCCAAAGCACTGACCGACGAATCACCATGAGGAGAAAGGGCTGTGCGCGGATCAATAATGTGGTGATACAACTTTTCCTTGTCAAAAAATATGGCGTAATTCCCGGAGGTGGTGATAGCCCCTTGAGTCATGGTGATAATCGTTTTACTGCTGTGTTGGGCTTTCGGGTCGGCAATGCCCACCCGCCAGGGCTTTCCGTCTTCCCGGCCTCCAAACATGGCCATATCGCCCCCGGCGTTCACCAGGGCGTGTTTGACGCCGCGTTGAGCCAGGTACTTCAGTGTCTCGTCAACGATGTGCCCCTTAGCAATGCCGTCAAGGGTGATTCGGCTTCCCGACTTGTTCAGCCTGATTTTATCCCCTTCGACTTTTATGCTGTCCATACCGATCAAGCCGCGGACTTCTTCAACCTCAGCCATAGTGGGCGGCTTGTTGTTGGCGGCGAAACTATTCTTCAGAAGATCCACCGCCGGCGCAACGGTAATATCAAAATTACCGCTGGTCAAGAAGTTAATCTTGAAAGAAGCCTGAATGAGATCAATCAATTCTGGTGGCGAACCATCAAGACCGCCGTTAGCGTTAAGGACGGCCACGGCGCCATCGGGTCGATGTCGGCTCAACATTATGCTCTTTTGGTGCATCAAATCAAAAGCCTTGCCCAAAGCCTCTTGAGCCTTGTCCTTGGACGGATCCAAGACGGTGATAGTCGCATACGTCCCCATGATGAGGCGGGTTTCATCGGCCAAATGCAACCCTGAGGAAAAAGAGACTGACTGAGAACCGGGTTTCTTTGACGGCCATGCGGCGGCAGCCACAGCTCCACCGATTACCGCCAGTCCGGCCAACTTCAGAAACCCACGCCGGTCCATCGGGTCAGCGACTACATAACCTTGATCATTTTGAGATTTCATTCTATTTACTCCGGATCTTGATATATATGCATTCAGCCGTCATTCTTCTGCAGTCTACCATCCAGTATCCATCGCCAGTAATCATCAGCCAGATGCGTCCTGACAGAATCACGCTAATATCCGCCTAGGCGGCTGCATTGGGTTTGTAACAGTATCGGCCACAAGTCAGACATCTTTTAGACTCGGCCCGGGCCTGGTCTTCAGTCAGGCCAAGGTCCACTTCCTCAAAGTTAAGCCGGCGCTGTTCTACGTTTAATTCAGCCATCTTCACTCGAGGCGCCGGGGGTACATTCTCAGGCATGACCAGCATGATATCCTTGGCGTTGATCAGATTGGCCGGAGCTTCCATACTCTGCGTAGCAACATATTGATGAATGGATCTGGCCGCCCGACGACCGGCGCCAATGGCCTCGACCACGGTCTGAGGTCCGCTGACCACATCGCCACCGGCGAAGACTCCGGGTACGGAAGTATCCATAGTCGTGTCTTTGGCTTCCACCGTCTTCCACCTGGTGACTTTGACATCCTTCTCAAGCCCGTCTTTAGTCTTCTGGATGAAATCAAGATCAGGAAATTGACCGATAGCCGCAATCACATTATCCACCGGCAAAACGGTTTCTGAGCCTTCCACGGGTACGGGCCTGCGTCGGCCGCTGGCATCTGGTTCTCCCAGTTCCATCTTAATGAACTCGATCCCGGTAAGTTTTCCATTCTCACCAACCAACCGCGTCGGAGCAGCCAAAAAGTGGAACTTGATTCCTTCATGCTCAGCTTCTTCAACTTCGATATCGTTAGCCGGCGTTTCCTTACGAGACCGCCGGTATAGAACAGTTACTTCTTTGGCCCCGAGTCGCCAGGACGTCCTGGCCGCGTCGATGGCCGTGTTACCGCCACCCACAATCACCACCCGTTGCCCGACCGGGGTCTCTTTTTCCAGGCCACGGTCGATCAAGAAGGAAGTGCCGGGGAGGACACCCTGAACGTCTTCACCTTCAACGCCCAGCAACCGGCTCCCCCAGGCTCCGGCGGCCAGGAAAACGGCCTCGAAACCATCCTTTTTTAGGGAATCGATGGTAAAATCCTCACCCATGACCTTATTGTATTCGACGTTCACACCCAGATCCAGGATGGCCTGAATCTCCCAATCAAGGGTCTTTTTGGGCAGTCTGTACTCCGGAATGCCATAACGCAGCATTCCCCCAAGTTTGGGCATGGCTTCAAATATGGTACATTCGTAGCCCATCCGGGCCAGATAGAACGCCGCCGACAATCCACCAGGGCCACCACCAACGATAGCCACTTTGTGACCGTTCTTAGGCAAGGTGAAGGTGTCAAAGGCTTTTCCGGAAAGAAGCTCGTAATCGGCCGCAAAACGTTTTAAATGATTGATGTTGACTGGTTCATCGACCGTCCCCCGGCGGCACTTGGCCTCGCACGGATGGGGGCAAACGCGGCCACACGTTAACGGCAACGGATTCTTCTCTTTAATTACCCTGACCGCCTGCTCATAATTACCTTGGCTGATCTGGGAGATATATTCAGGTATATTGATCTGGGCCGGACACGTTTGCTGGCATGGAGCCAGGCAATCATCTTGTTGGTTCAAGGCCAGGATACGCTTAGAGGCCGACGTCACGGAGATGATATGTTTGGGACAAATTCGTTCACAGGTCCCACATCCGGTACATTTTTTTTCATCAACCACCGGCAGACCGTCCGGGCCGATGGCAATAGCTTCAAAGGGGCAGGCTCGAACACATGATCCAAGTCCCAGACAACCAATTTCACACACCTTGGCCCCGCCCGATAGGAGCATGGCCGCCCGGCAATCCTGTATTCCGGCGTAGATGAACTTGGTTTCGGCGTCTTCCTCGCCATAGCGGCATTTTGGTTTGGCAAATTCCGGTTCCTTGAATCCCGGTTCAACACCCATGATAGCGGCGACGGCCAGACCGACCTCAGGTCCCCCGCCGACGCACACATTCACCGGGGCCAGACCCTTGGCGATGGCCGCTGCAGCTCCCGAACATCCGGCAAAGCCGCACCCGCCGCAGTTGGCACCCGGCAAGGCTTCTTCGATCGCTTGAACTAAAGGGTCCTGCTTTACGGCAAAAAACTTCGCCGCCAGCCCCAATCCCACGGCGCTGAACAGTCCAAGGCTGCCGAGAGATATCGCTTCGGCCAGCATAGATATTCCTCCCATGATGTTTATTGTCCCCGGCCCGGCCTATAGGACGAGTCAAGGGAAAATCTTGAGGGGGTTGGTCCGCCCTAAGGCCATTGACCAGGATCCCCCATGTAAACGAAGACAGGGCACCGACGCGATTAGACCAGGCCGGCAAATCCAGAAAAAGCCAGGGCCATCAAGCCGGCGGTGATCAAACCTATGGCCGTCCCGTCGAGCGGTTTAGGTATTCTTACTAAGGCGAACCTTTCCCTAATCCCGGCAAACAAGACCAGGGCCAGACCAAAGCCGACCGCAGAAGAAAAGGAGTAGAACATGGTTTTAAAAAAACCAAATTCTTCGTTAATATTGATGATGGCCACGCCCAGCACGGCGCAGTTGGTGGTAATCAGAGGCAGGTATATACCCAAGGCCCGGAATAAAGCCGGAGCGGTCTTCTGAAGTACGATTTCCACGAACTGGACCAAAAAAGCGATGACCAGGATAAAGAAAATTGTTTGAAGGTATTCGATGTTCAGAGGAATCAAAACATAGTATTGAACCAACCAGGTAATGACTCCGGATAGGGTCAAGACAAAAACAACCGCCATGGCCATCCCCATAGCCGTATCCATCCGCTTGGATGTACCCAAAAAGGGGCAGTTACCCAAAAACTTGGCCAGGAGGATGTTGTTGATCAGAATGGCCGAAACCATTAGGAGTAAATAGTCACTCATGTTGTTCGCCCTCGATTCGTCTGGAAGGGATTAAATTCTCATCTTGCTTTTTGTCGCATGCTGATGAAGTTGATCAAAGCCAAGAGCAACCCGAGGCAGACAAAGGCTCCGGGGGGCTTAACCATAAACGAAAAGGGACGGAAACTCTCCCACATAATGTTATGTCCAAAGATGGCCCCGTAGCCCAGAATCTCTCGGATACAGCCTAACACCGTCAAGGAGACGGTAAAACCGAGACCTATGCCCAGCCCATCCGCCAAAGAATCAATAACCCCGCGCTTGGAGGCAAAAGCCTCAGCCCGGCCGAGGATGATACAGTTAACCACGATCAGAGGAATAAAGATACCAAGCAGAGTTGACAGAGAGTAAAAATACGCTTTCATGACCAGCTCGGTAATAACCACGAAGGAGGCAGCAATGACGATAAATGCCGCCACGCGGACTTTGCTGGGGATCACCTTTCGGATGAGGGAGATGATACAGTTAGCACAGACCAAGACAAAGGTCACCGCCAACCCCATGCCCAGACCGTTTTCAGCCGAGGTGGTCACCGCCAAGGTGGGGCAGAGACCCAAAACAAGTCTGAACGGCGGAAGGAGATCCCAGAAGCCCTTTGTAAATTCCTTGCCAAACGCCATAGTAAGTCCCTTTATTTGACATTTTAAGGTGTTGTTTAGCTGATAAGCTTGTCTTTAAGTTCTTTATAATACTTCAGGGCACTGTTAACCGCAGACAAAACGCCGTTGGTCGTTAAGGTCGCGCCGGATAGGGCCTCGATCTTGCCGCCGTCCGACTTCTTTTTTACATCTTCTTGGATCGCGATGTCTTTAAACTGATCGGTAAAAGACGGCTCCACCGCTTTGGCCCCAATGCCCGGAGTCTCTGAGTGAGAGGTGATCCCAATACCGGTCAGTTTCCCGGATTCAACGTCGATCCCGACCATGACACCCACATCTCCATGATACCCTTTACCGTAGGTTTCCATGGCCAGGGCGAAAGTCTTGCCCTCTTTCTTAGCCGGGAAGACAAGCAGAAATTGGGGCCGGCCATACTTATCCTTACCAATCTCCAACTCTTTTCGGTCTTTGATGGGGTCGTTATCATATCCGGTCAAAACTCTTTTGACGGCCGGCTCTTTAACGAACTTAACCTGCTGGTAATCGATCTGCGCTTTGGTCACCTTGTGGACCAGGGCCAAGGAAAACCCAGCCACTGCGCAAATAATGGACAGAACTACAACAAGTCGTAATATTTCACGCACCGGTAT
>JADFYN010000010.1:32221-36642 GCA_015233055.1 Deltaproteobacteria bacterium | reverse complement strand
AAGTTAATGACATTGCGTTGCATGTTACTCGTTGCCGGTTCTGGTATTCTTAAACAAGTAACCAGAAACAAGCAACATGCAACCAGAAACAGTCGTCCTGGGGTATATTGTTTATGGCGGATGGCCGGCGGCTCTTAATTTGCGTCTTGCAGTTTGGCCACCAGGTGTTTGATTTCTTCGGCCCGGTCTTTGGGCACTATTAGAGTCTGTTTCCCCGCCCTGACCACGATCAGGTTGGACACCCCGACCAGTGCCACTTGCTCGGATTCATCCAGGGCATAGACCAGATTCCCCCCGGCCTGGTGAGTGACCAGTTGTCCTCGGGCGGAGTTGCCTTTCCCACACTGGTCAAGCAGCCCATCCAGAGCCGGCCAACCACCGACGTCACTCCAGTTAAATGAACAAGAAACGCAGGATACATGCCGGGCTTTTTCCATTACCCCGAAGTCGATGGAAATAGGCTTCAGGGCTTCAAAGGTGGCCTGGAGTCTCTTTTCCCAGGCGGGAGTACGGTAAGATGGTATAAGCTCAGTAAAGGCGTCATAGTGCTGGGGCAGATGTTGTTTGATCTCATTGATAATCGTATCGGTCCGCCACACGAACATGCCGCTGTTCCATCTGTACCGGCCGGATTCCAGATAGTTTCGGGCAGTGTCGAAGTCGGGCTTTTCCTTAAAGCTGATCAATTTAAAATGCTTGATTCCATTATCGTCATCGAGACATTCACCTAATTCCAAGTAACCGTAACCAGTGGCCGGGTAAGTCGGCGAGATACCGAAAGTATAGAGTTTTTTTCCAGCGTCGGCAGCCCGCACCGCCGAAAGTAAGGTCTTGGTAAAGATACCCCGCGGTTCTATCAAGTGGTCCGCCGCCAGCACCGCCATGGTGACTTGGCCGTAACGCTCCCGGCAGATGAACGCGGCCAGGGCCACAGCCGCGGCGGTGTCCCGTCGGGCAGGTTCGCCGATAATGTTGTCCTCCGGTAATTCCGGGAGATGTTTCCTGACCAGGGGTGTGAGCGATTGGTTGGTCAAGACCAGCACCCGGTCTGGAGAAGTCAATCCGGAAATTCGGTCAAAACACTGTTGTAATAAGGAGCGGTGCCCAAACAAATCAAGAAACTGCTTAGGGTTCTCCTTGGTGCTCAGCGGCCAGAACCTGGTCCCGAATCCGCCGGCCATGATCACGAACACCGGCGTCTTATCTGAGTTTTGTCTATCATTTTGGCTCATGTTCTACCTCATAAATGTCAAATTTCCCGCCGCCGCTTCTTCGTTAATGCTTCCTGATATACCTTGAGTGTTTCTTTGGCCGTGATGGTAAGGGTGAACAGGCTCTCGAAGCGTTCCCTGGCGTTTTTCCCAAATGTCTCCCGGAGACCGGCGTCCTCGGATAAAGTCGTCATGGCCGCGGCAAATGCTTTGGAATTATTAACCGGCACCGTGAGCCCGGTTCGGCCATGGAGGCTGACGTCCGGCACGCCGGTAAAGAGATCGGTATTGATGACCGGCAACCCGTAAGACATGGCCTCGAGTTGGGTTAAACCAAAGGCCTCGGCCGGAGAATTGGAGGGTAGGGCAAATACATCCGCGGCGCGGAAATATCCCGGCAAGTCTTTGTCCGGCACCATGCCGCAAAATCGCACCTGTTCGGTCAGTCCCAACTTTTGAGTCAGACGTTCCAGGCGCAGTCTTTCCGGTCCATCGCCGACCAGGTATAAGATGGCGAAGGGGCAATATTGCATCGCGTCCAAAAGTACATCCAGCCCTTTGTAAGAAACCATTCTGCCCAGATTGAAGAATACGGTTCGACCCTGGGCCGAATCCCTGATGGCCTGAATCTGATTCTGTTGGGCTGGAGTAACCGGGCCGGCCTGATCCTCAATCCCCAGCGGGACCGGACGGATTTTATGACCAAATTGCGCTAGGGATCTCGAATGTGCGGCCAGCCGGGCCGAAGTCGGCATGATCAAATCTATTTTGTGTAGAAAGCGATTGAAAATAGGCTGATAGGCCAAGTTGAGGATTCGTTGCCGGTGGATGTCGCTATGATAGGTCAAGACCCCGCAGGGGAAACCGTAGCGCCAACCCACCCAGGTCCCCATCGGAAACGGCTCATGGAAATGGACCAGGTCACAGTCCCGGACAAGTTTTTGGTAAAGAGCCATGAACCGGAATGACACCGGCATAGACCAAAAGACACCGACGGACGGGGCGCGCAGCACCGTGGCCCCATGCATTACCTGGGAAGCACCATGGCCATCGGGGGAGCAGACCAACACGCGGAAGTCGATTTCGTGCCGTAAGGACTCCACCGTTAGGGCGGCGGCCTTTTCGATTCCACCTATCCAGGGGGGGTAAAATTTATTGACAACCAGAACTCTGGGACGGGAAGACAAAATCGAACTCGTTTTCAATTGGAGTTGGTTAAACCGGCCGGAACATCGGCCCAAGGATTCATGTTCGGCATCTGGAACGAGCTGCCTTCAACACATCGATTTATATACGGCCAGCGTTTCTTCGGCACATTTTTTCCAGGTAAATTTTTGGGCCTGAACCAGTCCCCCGGCGGTCAGGTCGGTCCGGTAAGTCTCATCCGTCAGCAGCAGATGAATGGCTTGATCCATCTCCGATGGTTTATATGGATCAACATAATGGCAGGCCTGGCCACCTACTTCGGGGAGGCTCGACTGGTTACTG
Organism: Deltaproteobacteria bacterium; assembly: GCA_015233055.1. GTDB lineage: Bacteria > Desulfobacterota > JADFXK01 > JADFXK01 > JADFXK01 > JADFXK01. The sequence continues at coordinate 33,943 of JADFYN010000010.1, read as the reverse complement.
GTTATGACCGGGCAGCCGCAGGCCATGGCCTCCAGAACCGGCAACCCGAACCCTTCATAAAAAGATGGAAAGACGAAGAAGAGAGCTGTCTGATAAAGCTCCACCAACCTGTCCCTGGGAACATAACCCAAGAATTTAACGTCGTCCCGGTATTCGGCCGGCACCTTTAAGATGTCGTGATAATACCAGCCGCACCGGCCGACTAGAAATAATTTTGCTGAAATATGATACTGCTTTTTGAGTCTTATGTAACTATTGATAATTTCTTTGAGGTTTTTGCGCGGTTCAAGGGTACTCACGGCCAGGATGAAATCTTCTTTGGGGTTATCCGTAGGTTGAAACTGTTCATCTACACCTTCATAGACTGTCGTGATTCGTTCCGGCGGGATATGGAAAAGCCGGATTAAGTCTTGCCTGGTACTTTCACTGACCGAAATCAACTTATCTACTCTGTTTAGTCTGTGTTTCAGTAAGTATTTAAAATAGATATTTCTTCTGACCGTATTGTATTGCGGAAAGAGATTGGGGATCAGGTCGTGAATCGACATCACCACTTTGGCCTTCGGTTTAAAAAAAAACGGGGCGATGGGAACCGGACAGTGAATGATATCAAACTCATCAAGCCGGCGTGGTGGGTTTATCAATGACGAAAAGAAAGCCGTATTCATTATTCGAAACGGTTTATGGATATAAGTCTTGGCGTTGTCGGGAAACAATTCCCGCCGGAATCTGTCCGAGCCGATGAGGGTGATGTCCAGATCGCCACGCTTAAGTAATTCGTTGATTAGATGAGAGGCATAGTACTGACACCCGGTTGGTTCGGGGTCATCGGTGATTTCAGTGGTAATAGCAATTCTCACGAGGTTACCTCAGTGACTTATTTGGTGAAATGACCATATATTCGCCAGCTCGAGATTCGCTGTGGGTAGAACTCACCTGAGGCTCCCAGGAACGATTCGGGCCCAGGCAGGTCAAAATACGTAGTTTGCCTGAAGACAAGACGGGTGTAAAGGCTATTTTACATAAATGTGGTTTTTTGGCCAACAAATCTCAGTTGCTGAATTGAGGCCGGGGTATTTTATCACCGGGATCGTTTCAAACAAGTCAGGTGCATTATTCGGCCGCGACACCCTGAGTGGTGACATTCTTGGCCGGAACGCCGACCGGGTGGCTGACCGGTATGCCGGCCTTGAGCCATCTCACCAGATCTGTCCAGATGGCTGTTAGTTCTGCGGAGGAAGGCGGGATTGTATCTGACGGCAGTTCCAGGGTGACCACGGGCACCCCCAGCACTTCGCCGGCGTAATTGCCTAGGGTGCCGGGAAAATTGCCAAGGCGCTTGAACCGCAGCCGGCCCAATTGGGTCGGAGCCGGTCCGGGTCCGTCGAAATCGACTACGTTGAGGGGGGCATGGACGGATATGATGGCCTGGGGCTTGAACTCCTGAATAAGTTTGACCAGCCATTTGGATTCAGGTTCGACGGCCGGCTTCAACCCTGGGAATTGACGGGTATCTCGGTTGGTTTTGTCGGCCCAACGTTGATATGTTCCCTGGCCTCCTAAAGAACTGGGCATATTTCGGTTGAGGTCCACCCCCCTGGCGTTGGTTCGGGTCGGCTTTTTTTTAAGCAGGCCGTCCGGGTTGAGCAGGGGGACGACCTTCCAGTGAAAAACCCCGGAGTGATATTTGTCGAGTTTTTGCATCCAATTCAAGACCGTGAA
>JADFYN010000010.1:21439-32178 GCA_015233055.1 Deltaproteobacteria bacterium | reverse complement strand
GATGACCAGGATGCGCGCTTGAGGTTTGCGAGAGCGAGCAGGCGGATATTCTTTGATTAAAATGGGAAAACCATTATTTGAGAAAGCGCCTGACGGCTCCAAACCGCTCTTCTGACATTCAGCAGGCGTCAGACCGGGCAAACCCTGACAGAGAGTAGTACAGGTTTTGGTCAGTGTATGGATGTCTGCTGTAGCGGAGGCTCTATCAGCGAACAGGAAGGCTGCATTAAGGATGATACTCCAAAGGCAAAACCTGTTTAACATGTGCCGCAGAGAACCTATATCTTTACAATTTTTCATTCAGATTACCTTTTTAGCCCAAATGCAAGTCAGCCTCATCAAGTGGAATATTGGGATGTGCCTGACCCTTATTGGGGCTGCGATCGCCATTGTCAAGCTATTCTAATGCCTCATGTCTCAATCCACATCCGCCTGGGGGACGACGCTTCCGCGCCGTCCGTTCCTTAAAAAAACCGCCAAATGATCCTACCCTTTGCGACCGGACAAGAATTTGTTTAGGCTGGCCAGATCGCCCACCTGGGTGACGGTGGCGGAGGTGTCTTTGGGGAGGATTTTCTTCATCATCCCGGTGAGGACGTTCTTGGGCCCGACTTCCACAAAGGTATCCACCCCGGCCGCGATCATTTTTTCGATGCCTTCATACCATTTCACCGGGCTGGTGAGCTGCCTGGTCATAACGGCCTTGATGGCATTCGGGTCGTCTGAGATATCCGCGGTGACGTTCAAGACCAGGGACATCCGGGGGGCTTTAAATCTGATCCCGCTCATGAATTGCTGAAAATCTTTGGCGGCTTCCGCCATCAAGGGGCTGTGCCAGGCGCCGCTGACTTTCAGGGTCATGATTTTGGCCCCCATTTCCTGGGCGGCCTGGGAGGCGGCAGACACGGCCTCAGGTTCCCCGGTGATGACCGTTTGGGTGGCGGTGTTAAGATTGGCCAGGGCCACGATCCCTTTGCTCTGGGCGGAGGCCACTGCCTGGGCGACCTGCTCCGAGGTCAGGCCGATGACCGCGGCCATGGTCCCAGGGTGGGTTAAGGCATCCCGGTGCATCAGTTCGCCCCGCCTGTTGACTAGCTTGAGCGTATCTTCCACAGTAGTGACCGAGGCCAGACATAGGGCGGAAAATTCACCCAGGCTGTGTCCGGCCGTGAAGTCCGGTTGTACGCCGGCTTCGAGCAACCGGGTCATAAAGGCCAGGTTAACAGCCGTGACGGCAGGTTGCAAATTAGCCGTCAGAGTCAGCCTGTCCATTGGTCCTTCCGCACACAGCCTGGCCACGTCAAAGTTGGCTACCTCCGAGGCCAAAGCAAATATCTTCCTGGCCGGCTCATAATCGTCAAACAGGTCCTTACCCATGCCAACGAACTGGGACCCCTGTCCGGGGAAAAGAAAAGCCATTTTGCCCATATAAACTCCTTTCTGACTTTTTGTCGGGCCTCGCCGGCCCATCATGGCCATGGGGATACAATCGGTTATGCTACTTATAAAGTAGATATCCGGCTCGTAGATCCATGAACGTGGCTAATTCGTCGGTCCAAGAAGTCGCCAGCTCTTTAGGCGGGACGCCCTTTTCCAGACCATGACGGATGGTTTCATTACCCAGCAGTAAATCGATGGCCAATTTTTGATCCTCATATTCGTAAGGATCCTGCCGCCACTTAAAGTTTTCAGGATAAAGTTCCAATAGCCGGCTAATGATGGTCAAAGTTGTCAGGTAAGGCCGGAAAACTTTCTTATCGATGACATGGATCTGAAGGCCGCCGCATAACTGGCCCGTCCATTTGCTGAATCGAGGTTCAAACCAGGATTCCCGGAAAATGACGCCGGGGAGGTTTTCTCTTTCTAAGGCCGCCTTGAATTTGGCCGGTTCGATATAGGGCGCTCCGAATATCTCAAAGGGCTTAGTGGTGCCGCGGCCTTCTGAGGCGTTTGTTCCTTCCAACACCACCTGACCGGGATAAACGATGGCTGTATCCGGGGTCGGCATATTGGGCGAAGGCAAGACCCAGGGCAGACCGGTCTCGGGAAAATACATCTCGCGGCGCCACCCGTCTACCCGCATGACATGCAGTGAACATCCGATTTCGAATTCCCGGTTGAATAACCCGGCCATCTCTCCGATGGTCATGCCGTGGCGCATGGGAATAGGGTACAAGCCGACAAATGAAGACAGATGCTGCTTTAATATATTGCCTTCTACCTCCAGTCCTCCGATGGGATTGGGCCGGTCCAGTATCACCAGTTCTTTGCCGAAATCGGCGGCGGCGGTCATGAGATAAGCGACAGTAGAAATAAACGTGTAAACTCGACAGCCGACTTCCTGAATATCAATGATGATAACGTCTATCGGGTCCATCATTTCCGGCGTCGGACGTCGGGTGTAGCTGTAAAGACTAAAGATGGGTATGTTCAATTCAGGATCAACCAGATCTTCTGATTCCATCATGTTGTCTTGTTTCTCTCCCCGGAATCCGTGTTGCGGGGAGTAAATGGCGGCTAGTTGCCCGGGATAGGCCTGGTTGATCAAGTGACGGCTGTGAATAAAATCCGGGCCTACCGAAGCCTGGTTAGACAGCAGTCCCATTTTCAGTCCTTTGATCCAATCCGGTTTTTCCTCCAAGAAAACTTCCAACCCGCTTCTAACCCTTTTTTTCATGATCGTGTCCTCAGTCGGGGGTCCAAAGCGGCTTGAATCCCCTCTCCTAAAAGGTTATAACCCAGAACGGTTATTAGAATAGATAAGCCCGGATAGAGTGATAACCACCAGGCTATTTCGATATTGTCTTTTCCGGCCATCAAGATATTTCCCCAAGACGGCGTAGGCGGCTGCACCCCCAGACCCAAAAAACTCAAGGCCGATTCCGTCAGAATGGCTCCGGCCACACCCAAGGTTGCGGAAACCAGAACGGGGGGCAGGGCATTCGGCAGAATGTGAACAAAAATTATCCTCAAATCCGCGGCCCCCAATGATCTGGCCGCAATGACAAAATCACGCTCCCTGAGAGTCAGGAATTCCGCCCGGACCAGCCGAGCCACCCCCATCCACCCCGTCAGGCCGATAATAATCATAATGTTCCATATACTTGGCTCCAATATGGCGACCACCGCCAGGATTAGAAAAAAAGATGGGAAGCAAAGCAGCAAATCGACAAAACGCATGATCACGTTTTCAACCCAACCCCGGTAAAACCCCGCCAGGGCGCCCAACACTACGCCGATAATCGTGGCCAACCCCACGGCGACAAAACCCACCTTTAAGGAGATGCGAGCGCCGTAGACCATCCGGGAGAAGACATCTCGACCGACATCGTCTGTTCCGCAGAGATGCTGCCGTCCGGGCGCGGCCAGGATATTCTTGACATCCACTTCGTCGGGATCATATGGGGCGATCTGAGGGGCCAGCAGCGAGAGCAAGAACAGAGAAACCACAACCACACCGCCGGCCAGGGTCAGCCGATTAGCTATCAGCCTGTCCACGAATTCCCTAAAGTTGGAGATGCCGTCACCCCTCATGTCTCACCCGGACCCGAGGATCAACCAGGGCATAGGACATATCGGCCAGGAGATTGCCCAAGAGAGTCAGGACTGCCCCAATGACCAACCCCCCCATCACGACCGGATAATCTCGGCTCATAACACTTTGATAAAACATCTGACCCATTCCCGGAATGGCAAAAATGGATTCGAAGATGACACTGCCGCCGATCAACCCCGGGACGGATAATCCGAGAATAGTGACTACCGGCATTAGGGCGTTTCGGAGCGCATGCTTATAGATAACCACCGATTCTCTTAGTCCTTTCGCTCGGGCTGTGACGATATAATCCTGGCGGATGACTTCCAGCATATTGGCCCGCATGTAGCGAGACACGCCGGCCAATCCTCCGAACGCGGATAAAAGCAGAGGCAAAATGAGATGCAGGGCAACATCAAGCACTTTTCCAATGGCCGATAGTTCTTCATATCCCATTGATTTTATCCCTGATATTGGCAATAACTGCAAGTCAACGCCAAACAGAATCATAGAGAGCAGGGCCAGCCAGAAGGTCGGAGTGGCAAAACCCAGAAAAACAAATACAGTGGTCACCTTATCAAATAGCGTGTTTTGATGGGTGGCGGAAAGGACGCCGATCGGGATGGCGACCAAGAAGATCATAAACAAGGATAGAACATTGATCAAGATAGTAATAGGTAACCGCTCTGCAATCTTATCAATAACCTTTTTTCTGTCCGGGGCGAAGGAGTCGCCGAAGTCAAATTTAACCAGCCGCCTCAGCCAGTTCCAATACTGAATATGCAAAGGTTGATCAAGACCATACAACGCCCGCAATCTGGCCTTGGCCTCCAGCGAGGCTTTGGGCATCATCATGGTCTCCATGTCCGTAGGCGAACCTGGGGCCAAATGGATCACGACAAAGGAGATCACCGTGATTCCCAAGAGCATCGGGATCATAGCCATCAATCTTTTTAGCAGGAAGACAATCATATGGCCCCAATACCAAAAAACTCACTTAAAATCAACCCCGGAGCTATCACAGCCGAAATTGATCATGCAACTAAAAAGGATTGTTTAGAGTTCGGACATTGGGTGACAATGTTTGTTTACATCCATAGTAAACCGATTTAAACTGCAATTGGACATTTAAGCCGGTATTCGGCCGACGGCAACGGACCGATTTAATCCACTTACCCCGACCCTGCACCATATGAAACTACCTCCATTATATCCAGGCACCCTGGTAAAACGCTATAAGCGCTTTTTGGCCGACGTGTGTCTGGCCGACGGAACTATGGTCACGGCCCATTGCCCTAACTCCGGAAGCATGAGGGGATGTAACCTGCCGGGCAGCCCGGTGCTATTATCCGTGGCCGACAATATTAAGCGGAAATACAAACATACCTGGGAACTGATCCAGGTGTCCGGTTTCTGGGTTGGGATCAACACCGGTTACCCCAACAAACTGGTCAAGGAAGCCATCGAGAATGGAACGATAAAGGAACTCCAGGGGTATGAGACCATCCTCTCGGAAGTTCCTTATGGGGCTAACAGCCGGGTGGATCTGTTGCTTAAAGGGAAAGCGGGGCTGTGCTATGTGGAAGTGAAAAACGTTACTTTAGTGGAAAACGACATGGCCCTTTTCCCTGATGCGGTCACGACCAGAGGACAGAAGCATCTCAGGGAATTGGCCCAGATGGTGACCGAGGGGCACCGGGCGGTGATATTTTTTGTGGTCCAGCGGCCGGACGGATCAGCAGTGGCCCCCGCCGACGCGATTGATCCGACTTATGGTCGCTTGCTGCGCCAGGTCAGCCGACACGGGGTGGAACCTCTGGCCTACCGGGCGGTGGTGTCTCCGCAGGAAATCTATTTAAGTAATTCCTTGCCGGTGACGCTGTGACCGCTTTTTCGGCCAGGTGAACCGTCGAGTTTCGGCCTTGATCATTTTGATTAGTCCGTTTTTAATTTTGCGCTGGCATTTCTACGTTTTTTTTAATATAATGTGCCATAAAATCATATGGATTTGTTTTACCAAACTTTCATCGGAATGAACCGATATCAGGCGGTGAATTTCTTCAAATGGCCTAATCAAGAAAGGAGAAAAGCATGCCCATTATTACTATTTCCAGAGGCTCCTACAGCCGCGGAAAAGAAGTGGCCGAAAAATTGTCTCAGGCTTTAAATTATGAATGTATTTCCCGAGGGTTGATTTTAGAAGCATCGGAGAAATTCAATATCCCGGAAATCAAGATGGTCCGGGCCGTCCATGACGCCCCCTCAATCCTTGACCGGTTCACCTTCGGTAAGGAAATCTATATTGCCTTTTTCCGGTCCATTTTGTTAAAACACGTCCAGAAAGACAACGTAGTCTATCACGGGTTGGGTGGCCACTTTTTCCTCAAGGGCATCCCCCATGTGCTGAAGGTCAGGATCCAGGCCGACATAGAAGACCGGGTCATGGCGGAGATGAAACGAGAGGGCATTTCTGCCGAAAAAGCTCGATTCATTCTGAAAAAGGACGATGATGAACGACGCAAATGGAGCCTCAGCCTTTACGGAGTGGATACCTCCGACCCCAGCCTGTATGATGTGGTTCTGAGCGTTAAGAAGTTGACGGTGGACGACGCGGTGGATATCCTGTTGCATGCGGCCAAGCTCCCCTGCTTCCAGGCTACGCCCGAGTCCCAAAAGATACTTAATGACTTGGTCTTGGCTTCTGAGGTAGAAGTGGCCCTGGTCAAGAAATATCCTAATGTAGCCGTTTCGGCCAAAGATGGTGACATATTTGTTAATGTCAAGACGTCCATTGATTCCGAGTCAGAGATCGTCGGCGACATTCAAACCACGGTCGGCAAAATAGAAGGCGCAAAAGATATCAAGGTAAGCGTCATGCCGTTGCGCGGCTAGTTCCTTCTGGTAAATACTTTTGGAAAGCAACTGTGGGGACGGGTTTCCGGCCTGTCTCCCGCAGTGTTGACTCTAAACCACCATGCAGCTTTCTTGAGGAAGCATAATGCAAAGGAAGGCACCCTCTGCGTTATGCTTTTTCAATGAATGAACGATGAATGTCATATTCTTGATTTCGGTCGGCTCTACTGGAGTATCCGATGGCCTGGAAGTTTCATATTTATTTAAATATTCGTCAAAAAGTCATGGTCGGCTTGACGGTCTGTCTCTTGGCGGTGGGCTTCATCGGCGTCATTTCTTACATCTATTTGTCAAAAATACAATATAAACAGCATGTCGTGGAGATTGCCGACGATTTGAGCAACACTATCTTGGAAATCCGTCGATATGAAAAAAATTACCTGCTATATGGGTCCAGTGACGATATCAAGGAGAATCAGCGCTATGTGAAGCAAGGGCTGGAGGTGCTGGCCAATATCTCGTCAGAGTCACAATATGTTCACGACCGGCTCTTGCTTAAGCAACTGGAGACGGAATTTGTGGCCTATCGACAGGTGATGATTCAGATGGCCGCCTCTACCCACAAGATTGACGGCCACTCCAGGCAAGGGATAGAAGAACAATTGCGGGAACGAGGCAAGAATCTTGTAGAGCTTTCAATGCGCGTCGCCGTGTATGAACGCCGGAGCATCATCGCCATAATCCGTGCACTGAAAACGCAACTGATTTCAGCCCTGGTTATTTTTCTGGGCATGGGGCTTTTTCTGGTCCCGATGGTCTCTAAAAAAATCCTTACTCCGCTGCGTGTGATTGAAAGGACCACCCTAAAAATTGCTCAAGGACATTTCGATCCTTTGCCGGTGATCGATACCCGCGACGAAACCCAGCGGGTGGTCGAGGCCTTTAACCGCATGGTGGCCGAACTGGAAAAACGACAGGAGCAACTCCTCCAGGCCAAAAAATTGTCTTCTATTGGTATTCTAACCTCCGGTATCGCCCACCAGTTGAATAATCCATTAAACAATATCTCCACTTCCTGCCAGATTTTGCTTGAGGAATTTGGTCAAATGGACCCGGACTTGGCCCATAGGATGTTGACCAACGTGGAGCAAGAAGTTCATCGGGCCCGAGATATTGTGCGGGGTCTCTTGGAGTTTTCCCGAGACAAGAAATTTTCTCTTTGTCCGGCCTGTCTTTGTGACGTGGTCGAAAAAGCGGTCAGGCTGATGTCCAGCCATGTTCCTCCCGGTATCGAAATCGTTCGAGATGTCCCCGGCAATATTATGCTGCAATTAGAAACGCAACGGATGCAGGAAGTCTTTCTGAATCTGTTGATGAACGCGATTCAAGCCATCGCTGAACCGCCGGGACGAATCACTATTTCGGCAAAAGCGGAGCCTGACAACGGGTTGACCGCCATCATTGTCGAAGATACCGGAACCGGGATATCCGAGGCAGATCGCGGTAAGGTCTTTGATCCTTTCTTCACCACTAAGGAGGTGGGCGTGGGAACGGGATTGGGATTGTCGATTGTCTACGGCATCGTTCGAGAGCACCAGGGAACCATCTCCGTAGAGAACAAACCGGAAAGAGGTTGCCGATTTATTATTCGGTTGCCGTCGATTCCGCAACCGGAGAAAGAATAATGGTCATGACTCCAGGTGCCGTCCTGATTGTCGATGATGAACAAATCGCCCGGGAGAACCTGGCCTATGCCTTGAAAAAGGAAGGTTATGACACCTGTTGTGTAGACGGTGGAAAGGCGGCCCTGGCCGAGCTGAAAAAGCGGGAATTCGATCTGGTCATGACGGATTTGCGGATGCCGGAAGTAGACGGGATGGAGGTGTTACGCCACACCAAGTCATCCTATCCGGAAACCGAGGTCATCGTGATTACCGGCCATGCGTCGGTATCTTCAGCCGTGGAAGCCATGCACCAGGGGGCTTATCATTATCTCTCCAAGCCTTACCAACTTGAGGAAGTCCGCAACCTGGTCATGCAGGCGATGGAAAAAAGATCCCTGCGGCAAGAACTGTCGGAGCTGAAACGCCAGGTCAAAAATCAACAGGCGGGGCCGTTAATAATTGGGAACAGCCCTAAGGTAGAGGCGCTGAAGACCATGATCGCCCAGATCGCCCCCACCGATTGCAGTGTTTTGATCTTGGGGGAAACAGGGACCGGCAAGGAACTGGTGGCCAGGACAATTCATCATCTGAGTAATCGGGCTGAGAAACGGTTCATGGCCGTGAATTGTGGGGCATTTAATGAAGAACTGCTGACTAATGAACTATTCGGGCATGAAAAAGACGCCTTCACCGGGGCCCGCGGCGTTAAGAAAGGGATCTTTGAGGTCGCTGACGGCGGAACCATCCTGTTGGATGAGATTGGTGATATGCCCATCTCCATGCAGGTCAAATTGCTCCGGGTGCTGCAAGAGAGGACCCTTATGCGGGTCGGCGGGACCAGAGAAATCCCCATCGACGTTCGAGTCCTGGCCGCGACCAACAAAGACTTAAAACGGGAGGCGGAGTTGGGGACTTTCCGCCAGGATCTTTACTACCGCATCAATGTTATTACCTTGACAGTCCCCCACCTGGCCGCTCGAAAGGATGATATCCCTTTGCTGTGCCGGCATTTTATGAAGTATTTCAATGTCGCCCAGGGGAAGGCAGTGACCGGAATCTCCGATGAGGTGATGGAAATATTGATGTCCTATGAATTCCCCGGTAACATCCGTGAACTGGAGAATATCATCGAACGCGCCGTAGCTCTCGCCGAAGGGGCGACCGTCGAAGTCCGCCACTTACCTGGTGACCTCCAAGACGTTGATCTCAGTCTGCGGGTTCATCGGCCGCATCCTTTTATGACTTTGGAAGAAAATGAGAAAGAATACATCGCCTGGGTCTTGCAGCAAGTGAGTTACAACAAGACCAAGGCGGCGGCCATCCTCAGCATAGATCGGGTCTCGCTTTGGCGTAAACTGAGACGATACAACCTGGATTCATGAATTCGTCTGGGGGACCAGAACCACCTCCGCCAAGGCCGGGATGTTATCTCCCAAAATTATTTCCAACCCTTCGATTACTTCCTTTTCCAGGCTGGCCGTATCCACTTCATTCCTCTTTGGAAATACAACTCGTTTTAACCCGGCTCGTTGTGCGGCCAGGATCTTTTCCCTGATGCCCGCCACTGGTAGGATGCGGCCGCTAAGGGTCAGTTCACCAGTCATAGCCACGTCTTGGCGGGCTGGTCTTCCGGCCAATAGGGACAGCAAAGCCAAAACTATGGTCACCCCGGCGGATGGTCCATCTTTGGGGATGGCCCCGGCTGGAATGTGGATATGGATATCGATCTCTCGAAAAAAATCCGGATCAAGACCAAATTCTGCAGCATGGCTCCGGATGTAACTCAGGGCGGTTTGGGCTGACTCCCGCAACACGGCACCCAGCGATCCGGTCAAAATAAGTTGCTGGCTCCCTTTCATAAAGGTTGCCTCGACGAAAATGATTTCCCCCCCGATCTCCGTCCAGACCAGACCGGTGGTAACCCCAATCCGGCTTTCGGATTCGGCTGTTTCGTGGGTGAACTTCCGGGGACCCAGAAGCGATTCGACTAAGGCGGGTTCCACCTTTATCGGGCCCGAATTCTCTTGGGCTTGCAAACAAATCCGGGCGGATTTGCGACAAACGGTGGCGATTTCCCGTTCGAGATTCCGAAGGCCGGCTTCCTGGGTGTATTCCCGAATTATTTTGCCCACGGCTTCGGGGGTGAATTCCAACCCCATTCCGGCCAGGCCATGGTCTCGAATCTGCCTGGGAATGAGATAGCGGAAGGCGATATTCTTTTTTTCGTTTTCCGTATAACCCGCAAAATTGATCACCTCCAGCCGGTCTAAGAGGGGTTCCGGAAGCCTTTCGACCACATTGGCGGTGGCCACAAACATTACTCCGGACAGATCAAAGGGCACATCTAAATAGTGGTCAATGAAATGGCTGTTTTGCTCTGGGTCAAGTATTTCCAAGAGCACCGACGCGGGATCTCCTCTAAAATCCTGCCCCACTTTGTCAATCTCATCAAGCATAAAAACCGGATTTCTCACCCCCATGCGCTTAATCTCATTCATCACCCTCCCAGACATAGCCCCGACGTAAGTCCGCCGGTGTCCCCTAAGCTCGGCCTCATCCCGCATCCCAGCCAGAGACATCCGGACAAATTTTCTTTCCAGGGCCTCCGCGATGGACCTTCCAATCGAGGTTTTACCCGTGCCGGGAGGGCCGGCAAAACAAAGAACGGGGCTGCGGGTCAATTGCAG
>JADFYN010000010.1:0-21345 GCA_015233055.1 Deltaproteobacteria bacterium | reverse complement strand
TGCCGAATCGATCGTGGCGTAACCGGTAATCATGACGATCTGGGTATGGGGGGCGATTTGCTTCACTGATTTGATTAACTGCATCCCATCCATTTTTTCCATTTTGAAATCAGTCAAGATTAGATCATATTCTCGCTTTTTAAGCTTTTCTAATGCCTCCAGCCCATTGCAGGCGGTGGTGACCTGATGGCCTTCTTTACGTAAGACGTGCTCCATATTGATTCTGGCGATTTCTTCGTCATCCACCACCAAGATGTTACCGGTGCGAAGGTTACACAGTGTTCTCACGGCCAGGTATTCCAGAATCCGTTCCTTCACGTGCTTCAGTCCGTAATGTTGTGACTCCAAGATATCTTCTGTCCGTTTCATATCCAGATTGTCTTCTGTGAAGTGAGTCCAGGGAAGCGAAGTTAGATATTCAATGTAATTTGATCCAATGGTGTATTCAGGAAGCCCCGGGTCCATCTTCTCTAACCGCTCCAATTCTTTCTTGGCTACGGCCACCGCGGCCTCAGGTAGTTGGACCCGTTCAATGGCGGTACGCAGGTCGGCCAACTCTTGATTGACCGGCTCGGCCGGCTCTTCCGGTTTCTTGGGCTTCTGGAAAAAGGTCATACGATGATCCTTCCTTTAGTTATGTTTTTATCACTGTTACTGGTTTCTGGTTGCTCGTTACTTGTTTCTTGTTGAACAATATCATTGAGTTAATGGTGCGGACGATCGCTCTAATGTTTTAAAATAAATCATTCCGAATAAGCCTTGAAAGGGCGCTCTAGGTTAGCCCAGCGGCAACGCCCTGGGAAATACGGCAGGTTACGTGTCAGCAGGATGGTCAGGAGGTCGGCCGGCCCCCAAAGTTATTTCCGTTGGATGGGATATCCAGTTACGGCTGCGGTACGGAATTGCCGGCGGTTTTATGTGACCATTAAATGGTATTTTATATAGTCGCCGCCCCTACCCAGGGCGTTGCCCTGGGCTAACATAGTGCGCCCCGTTGGGGCTTATTCGGAATGGTCTATTTTAAAGAAATTCGTCCGTCAACCCGTAACCCGCAAGGCGAATTTCCTGCTGTTGAATTATGCAACACCATCTCGGATTCTTGCAACACATTATAACATACTTAAAATATGGATAGTTTTTTCTTCTACCCAGGACGCGTTGCAAAATGCAGCAGACACGATCAGCCGGATAGAGATACGTCATACCCATTATTGATAATATTCTTCATTAATTCAGCTAATTAAATATATTGGCACGCAAATTGTATTACTATCTTGCAACCATGAAGATGCAAATCAAGAACCGCTTATATGGAATGCGGGTCAAAAAAGGAGATGGGCGTGCAAATCAAAGCCGGCAAAGTGAATGCAGCGGAAAAGGATCGGAGAAAGATCCTGGTGATCGGACAGGAGGATCGATTTTCGCATGGTCTGATGGATTATGCCATCACACTGGCTGACCGACTTGGCTATGATTTACTTGCGTTGAGTGTCGGGATTCTTGGAGATGAACGATATAGCCAATCATATCAACTCAATCAAAATGAACGTTTTTCCCTCGGAGCTATCGAGTCGGCCGCCGTGTTCAGACAACGGGCCAGGCAAAAAAAAATTGTTTGCGAACATGAGATCAGGTTCGGGGATGCCGGCCGGATCGTCGAAAATATTCATCATCAGATCAAACGAATAGAATTTGTTGTTACGGAATCAAAGGTGATCGAGGAAACGATTGCCTCCTATGCTAATATACCGGTTTTTTGCATTAATTCAAACGGCCAGAACAGGGGAGGAAACATCATGGCTAATGTAGAAACGAAATCAAAGAAAATGCTATTCGCCCAAACAGTTGGTTACGGTCTTCTTACGGTCGGTTTGTATGCCGCCGTATTCTCCAATGCCGGTGTTGTGATGAAGCTTTTTACTCAAGGTGGATGGAGTGCGGCGTTGCCGATAGCCACCGTGTTTGTCTTTTCCTTCGCGCACGGGGCATTTGCCAGCAACTTGTGGTCACTGCTTGGTATTTCAGCCCGCAAAGCCGAACAACCACGCGTCGCGGAACGGAAGGTCGTTCAACCGAGAGTATCCGCCCGCAAGAGACCCCGCGTTTATGCCCATATCAATAACTATCACAACATATAACATATAAATGATATCCGATTGTCCGGTCGTTGTCCCGGTTTCGATATCCCTGCCCAGTCAGGCCTAACCGGGACATGATTGCACCATTCGTCAGCCAGGGCGGGAGATATCCCGACTGGAGCCGGCGAAGACCGGTCTAATTCCGGACACAGTCCCAAGCTTTGGTCAAAGCAATCGAAGCTGGTCTAAGATTATTTTAATTACTTCAGGTTATCAAGAAAAAAAGGAGACTTTTATGCACGGCTTGCTTGATGGAAGTCAATTTATTGATTTGAGTCTGTGGTCCATAACGTTCTTGTTCATTGTCGGTTTCGTTGGGGGGTTGGTCAGCGGCTTTATTGGGTCGGGCGGCGCTTTCGTCCTGACACCGGGGATGATGAGTCTGGGTGTCCCCGGCACAGTGGCCGTGGCCAGTAATATGTGTCACAAATTTCCAAAGGCTTTAGTGGGCGCTTACAAACGTTATAAGTACGGCCAGGTTGATATTAAACTGGGTCTGGTCATGGCCGCTTCAGCCATCCTCGGAGTACAGGTCGGCATAAAAATCCAGAACATGATCCTTAACAAATGGGGGGCGGTGGGATCAGACCTGTATGTCAGCCTGTCCTTTGTCCTGGTGCTGGTCGTGGTGGGTGGATATGTTTTCTATGACGCCTGGAAGACCGCGAAATCCGGTGGAGAAGAGAAGGTCACCAAAATTGCTGTCTGGCTGCAGTCCATTAATCTCCCACCAATGATCCATTTTAAGAAAGCAAACATCACCATCTCTTTGTGGTTCACCATTCCGGTCGGTTTCGCGACCGGGTTGTTGGCGGCAACAATTGCGGTGGGTGGATTTGTCGGCGTACCTGGAATGATCTACGTCATGGGCGTGTCCAGCTTGATCGCTTCGGCTTCGGAACTGGTCATAGCTTTCGTCATGGGATTCGGCGGCTCCGTCAACTGGGCGGCTCACGGGATGGTGGATATTAGATTGACTTTGATCATTTTAGGCGGATCTCTTTTAGGGGTGCAACTGGGAGCCATTGGCACGACTTATGTTAAGGAAAACATGATTAAGATCGTCATGGGGACAATCATGCTGATCGTAGCAGTCAGCCGGGGGCTTTGCGTACCCAAATACCTGAGTCAGCTTGGCCTGATGTCCGTACCTGAGGCAACCACGGAATTTCTGAGCAAGGTAAGTTTTATCTGCATGTGCATTGCCCTGATGACCGGCGCCGTGATCATCCTGGTCAGTATGTGGAAGGGCACTCGGGCCGCGAAACTGGCCGAAACCGCCGCGTATCAGGCCGCGAACGCCTGACATCGTCCTATCAATTGATGAATAAGCCCAAAAAAGCCGCCGGAGAAATGATAACACTTTCCTCGGCGGCTTTAGTTATTGCTGGTCAGTCCGGCGGCGATTGTCCGACCGGATGAGCTATCCCCTCGCTTTTATGGGGATATAGTGGCTCAGATTGGGTCCTGTATAGATCTGGCGAGGCCGTGACAGTTTCCAGTTGGGATCACTGGCGTCTTCTTTCCACTGGGCGATCCATCCAGGCAGCCGGCCAATGGCAAACATAACCGTAAACATGTTGGTCGGGATACCCAGGGCCCGAAGAACGATGCCGCTGTAGAAATCTACGTTGGGATACAGGTTGTGATCAATGATATACTGGTCTTGTCGGGCGGCTTCCTCCAACTGGACGGCAATATCCAGCAATGGGTCATGCGTATGGAGTTTATCTAACACCTTATCACACATAGCCTTCATGATCTTGGCCCGCGGGTCATAAGTTTTATACACCCGATGACCAAACCCCATCAATCGGAAGGGGTCTTTTTTGTCCTTAGCCCGTTCTATAAATGGCCTTGAATCTCCTCCATTCGCTTGAATTTCTTCCAACATCTCGATCACTTTTTGATTCGCCCCGCCATGCAACGGCCCCCAGAGCGCGGCAATGCCGGCTGAAATGGCGGCATACAGGTTGACTCGGGCGCTCCCCACCAGACGCACTGCCGCGGTGGAGCAATTTTGCTCGTGATCGGCGTGAAGAATCCAGAAAACATTCAGGGCCTGGACCAGATCATCATCAATATGGTAATGCCGGACCGGGCTGTCAAACATCATGTTAAGAAAATTCGCGCAGTAGCTCAGATCGGGCCTGGGATATACCACCTTGTGGCCACGGGACATCTTGTAGGACATGGCGGCCATCGTCCGGACCTTGGACAGGAGTCGGGTTAGAGTGATGGTGGTCTCTTCCGTCTCGGATAATCCTTCTAAGGCCGGATAGAAACTCCGTAATGCCGTAACCATTGAAGACAAGATGCCCATGGGGTGGGACTGCCTGGGAAAATTTTGGAAAAAGGTGCGCATGTCTTCATGAACCAGGGATGAATCGTTAAGCAGCATCCGGAACCTGTTGAGCTCATGGCTGTTGGGCAATTTGCCGTTAATCAATAAGTAAGCAGTCTCAACGAACGAAGATTCTTCGGCCAGTTCCTGGACCGGGATGCCTCGATAACGCAAGATTCCTTTCTCTCCATCCATGAAAGTAATGGAACTGAGGCAGCTCCCTGTATTGGCGAATCCGGGATCAAGGGTGATGTATTTCGTCAATTCCCGGAGCCTGGATATATCGATTGCCTTTTCCCCTTCCGTCCCTTCAAGCACCGGTAACTCAATAGTCTTTCCGCCCACTGTTAATGTCGCTTTTTCGCCGGTAAGAATCCTCTCCATTTTACTTGATACCTCCATCTTGTTTTTATCTCAGGACCCAGGGGAAAACATCTGATGGTCTCGTGTTAGTCTTTCTAAGTTATTCCGTTATACCAAAAATCCCAAAAGACGGCCTTGGTCGGTCATTGTTGGAGACGGACTTTTGCCCGCCTATTATCGATGGCCTACGGGATGGATATTGAAATTTTAAAATCAATCAGGCCAGGCAGCAGAACAGAATGCGTTTAACCGGTATCCGCTCTGTCAACCCGGCCCAAAAACATGACTAGTAGTTTAATTTGGCCAGGGTAGCCACCAGGCCGCGCACTGCCTCAGCCGACTTGTCCAGGGCTATTTTTTCTTCCGGCAGCAATTTGATTTCGATAATCTCTTCGATGCCCTTGTTGCCCAGTTTGACCGGCACGCCAATGAACAGATCATTGTAGCCGTATTCCCCCTGCAAGAGGACGGCGCAAGGCAGGATTTTCTTTTTATCCTTTAATACGGCCTCAGCCATTTCCGTGGCGGAAGAAGCCGGGGCATAGAAAGCGCTGCCCGTTTTAAGCATACTGACGATTTCAGCTCCGCCGTTGCGCGTCCGTTGGACCAAGGCTTCAATCCGGTCGGGCGGCATTAACTCGGTGATGGGAATCCCCGAGACCGTGGAATATCTGGGCAACGGAACCATGGTGTCACCGTGCCCGCCCAAGACAAAGGCATGGGTGTTTTCAACGGAGACGTTCAATTCCATGGCGATGAAAGACCGGAACCGGGCCGAATCCAGCACCCCGGCCATGCCCAATATCCGTTGCTTCGGAAAGCCGCTGGCCTCATAGGCCACATGGCACATGGCGTCTAAAGGATTACTGACGATAATGAGGACGGCATTAGGGCTGTATTTGGCCACTTCGGTAACAACGGATTTCATGATCTTGGCGTTGGTGGCCAGGAGATCATCTCGGCTCATGCCGGGTTTGCGCGGGATTCCGGCCGTGATGATGACCACATCGGATCCGGCGGTGTCCTCATAATTATTGGATCCGGTAATTTTGGCGTCATGTTTTTCCACGGGCGCGGCTTCAGTCAGATCCAAAGCTTTACCCTGGGGGATACCTTCAACGATATCCACCAAAACGACGTCGCCCAGTTGTTTCTCTGCCACCCGCTGGGCGGCGGTAGCCCCGACAAATCCGGCCCCGATGACGCTTATCTTTCTATCCATTTTTTTCCTCCTTTTCCACCAACAAACCCTTCAAAGCTTTTTCGCAAAGTTCGTCTTCTTTTTTGATCTCTTCAAGTGTCTTGAATTTATTGAAGTTCGTCTTGGCTTCAAGGCCTTTTCGGAATTTGAGAAACTCCGTGCCCGTTTGGGGATAAATAGCGCCGATCAAGACGTCGTCAATATCATCGGCCAGGTCGCCCAGGCTTGCTTTCACCTTGTCTAATTCCGGTTCGAGAACGTCGGCCGGCCGGCAGGTGATGGGTTTGTCGCCGCGGGGGTACTTCTTTAAGACGATTTCCTGAATTTCAGGTGAAATAGGAGTCGGGGTTTCGCCATACAGGCCGTAAACCAGGTCCTTGACTTCATTGGAGATGAACTTGTACTTACCGAACAAGGCGTTAAACACGGCCTGAACACCCACGATCTGGGAGGTGGGGGTGACCAGGGGTGGAGTGCCCAGTTCGCGTCGGGTGATCGGGAGTTCTTTATAGACTTCGTCAATCCGGTGCAGGGCGTTGGATTGTTTTAGTTGGGTCACCAAGTTGGAGATCATGCCCCCCGGAATCTGGTGAGCCAGAACGGCCGTGTCGATCACGGAGTGCTTGGCCCAGCCTAAGAAATCCCTATATTTCGGGAAGATTGTTTCCAAATATTCATCTAGCTTGAGCAGTTGATCCAGGTTCAGTCCGGTGTCGCGAGGTGTTCCCATCAGGGTCACCACGAGCGGCTCAATAGCCGGCTGGGAAGCCCGCATGGCAAATGGGGCCATAGCAGTGTCGAGGATGTCGACTCCGGCTTCAACGGCTTTCAGGTAGGTCATGGAGGCCATGCCGCTGGTATAGTGAGTGTGAAGTTGAATGGGGATGTTTATTTCTTTTTTGAGAGCCGTGATCAGATCATAGATGTCATAAGGGGCCATCAGCCCGGCCATATCCTTGATGCACAGAGAGTCCGCGCCCATGTCCTGAATCTGCTTTGACTTGTTAATGAAGTACTCCAGGTTGAAGACCGGGCCGCCAAGCCGCCGTTCGGTCAGAGAATAACAGATACATCCCTGAAAATGCTTGTTCTTCTTCTTGATCATTTTAACAACGGTGTCAAAATTTCGGAAATCGTTTAGGGCATCAAATGTCCGGAAGATGTCGATCCCATTTTCCGCGGCGCGATCCACGAAGGCCTCGGCTACATCATCCGGATAGTTCCGGTATCCCACCAGGTTCTGACCCCGAAGAAGCATGGAAAAAGGCGTATTCTTGATATATTTCTTGAGCGTTCGGGGACGTTCCCAGGGGTCTTCACCTAAAAAACGGTGCATGGTGTCGAATGTGGCCCCGCCCCATACCTCCATCGCCCAAAATCCGACCTTATCCATCTCTTCTGCGATGGGCAACATATCTTCGGTCAGCATCCGGGTAGAAAAAAGCGATTGATGGGCGTCCCGGAAGGTGGTGTCGAAGATTTTAACTGGATTAGGCGCCATCGCCGATAGATCCTGTGACATTTGATTACCTCCTGAAATAACTAATAAAATCTTTGAGTAAATCGTTTCTAACGAGTATCTGAACACATCTTTTTAATGTACTATTTTTTGATCCATCTGTCAACAATATCTTGAAAAATAAGTCTTTGATTGACTTTGAAGGTTGAGATTGATATCTTCGCGCCGTTGACGCCAACCGAACAAATCAATTCAAACACCAACATCACATTCGCCGGACAGGGCAAATCCAGACTATGTTGGAATCTGGTCTCAGACGACCATAACCATAATCGTTGTTTCAACCTGATGGAGATGAAGCCGTGCCAGAAACACCGGTAGTGACCACGAGCTTTGATGGCTTAAAGCTTGTTGGCCGAGGAAAAGTCCGGGATATCTATGACCTGGATGACCATCTTCTGATCGTCGCGTCCGACCGCATCTCGGCCTTTGATGTGGTTATGGCCCAAGCCATTCCAGGGAAGGGCAGGGTCCTGACCCAGATTTCTAAATTCTGGTTCGACCTGACCTCCGATCTGATAAAAAACCACCTCGTGTCTACAAATCCCAAGGATTACCCGGCCGTATGTCAGCCCTATGCGGAGATCCTGGCCGATCGGAGTATGCTGGTGGTT
This sequence comes from Deltaproteobacteria bacterium, assembly GCA_015233055.1. Lineage (GTDB taxonomy): Bacteria > Desulfobacterota > JADFXK01 > JADFXK01 > JADFXK01 > JADFXK01. The sequence goes on along the minus strand of JADFYN010000010.1, from coordinate 13,166 downwards.
AAAGCCGCGCCGCTGGCCATCGAGTGCATCGTCAGAGGCTATCTTTCCGGCTCTGGTTGGAAAGAATATCAAAAAAACGGCCAGGTCTGCGGCATCCATTTGCCGGCCGAGTTACTGGAGTCGGAACAATTACCCGAGCCGATTTTTACTCCGTCAACCAAGGCCCAAGAAGGGCAGCACGACGAAAATATCACCTCTCGGCAAGCCGCAGACCTGATTGGGACCGAACTGTTCGCTCAGGTGTCTCGGGTCAGCCTGGCTTTATACCGGAAAGCCGCCGAGTTGGCCCTTCAAAAAGGCATAATCATCGCCGATACCAAATTTGAATTCGGCCTTCGGAATGGGGAATTGATCTTGATCGACGAGGTCTTGACTCCAGACTCATCCAGGTTCTGGCCTAAAGATCAATACCGCCCCGGTGGTCCCCAAGCAAGCTTCGACAAGCAGTTCTTGCGCGACTACCTGGAATCCCTGCACTGGGGCAAGACCCCTCCCGCGCCTGAGCTACCACTTGAGATCATCGAAAAAACGGCCGAGAAATATCAAGAGGCTCTTCTCCGGCTGACAAAGTGACGACAGATGCCCGCTTCTTCATTTGATCATGAACCCAGGTATGTTAATTTATCCCTGACCGAGGTAGATCAAACTGATCGAACATTTGTCATTTCTTTCGGTCAGGAGACGCCGGTGCCTCAGGCGGTGGTTCTCGCCGCCGGAACACTCCCCCCGGTTCATTTAAGAACCAGAGAGAACGCTCTGCATCAAGTCGTTATTGGATTTGAAAGAATTGTAGCTTACCGGCAACTGGAAATAAATAGTTTCTCGGCCTTATTGTGGCCGGCCGCGCTTCCCGATCGTGATGCCTTGGTCATGGCCGCGGCCCACCATGCCCTCGGGTCAGCCTTTAACGAAGCTGAACGGGCCTTACTCCTGGCCAGGTTGTCGATCCATTTTGAATCTTCCCGCGTAATCGCTGAGTTCCTCCCCATGCTGGGGCTGAACCCCAATTCTGAAATCTTGAGACGATATCTGACGCTGGCCAATCTGGAAGAAGTCCTTATCCAGGCCTTGGGCAAAGGAAAACTCAACCGGGAGAACGCTCTGTCTCTGGCCAAATTGAACCCTTCAGATAGGTTGGCCCTATTCAACGTTATTTCGGCGTTGGGCTGCAATCATAATACCCAAAAAGAACTAATTGAAAATATAAATATTTTATCCCGGCGGGAAAACCAAACCGGCCATGACCTGATTACCGGCCCGGATTCCATGGCCATCCTCGACGATTCCCGGATAGATCAGCCGACTAAGGCGGAACGGTGGCGGCGCTGGATTAAAAATAAGCTCTTTCCACGGCTTACCCAGGCGGAAGAGACCTACCACAGATTAACCGCGACTATCCGGTCTCTACCTCAAGTGACTTTAAAGCCTCCTCCCTTTTTTGAGGGAAACAAGTGGACCATTTCTCTCTCTTTCGATAATCAACCAGGACTCACGGCAAGCTTAGCCGCGCTGACCAAAGCCGATGAGGCTGGTTTGTTCGGCAAACTCTTGGCCGGATCATTTCTTGAGTCGTCATCGTTCAGCGGGCAAACCGAACCTGATGAATAAGAGAGAATGATGACGGGAACCATGAGGGAAGGGGAGGGCGGTGAGGTTTCATAAGTCTATTTCAGGTATAATTGATAGATAGGTATTTTTTGATTTGGCGGTAACTGCGGAATCACTGCATGCGAAGACAAGCTTATGATTTCAGCAGATTCTTTTGTCGGCTAAAACGAAAAGGACAAATCACATGGACCCTTCCCCTGTGGATCTGACCGATAAGCTCGTCGGAATCATTGAAGCCATCGCCAAAGGAAGCTACTTGCAGGATATCATGGAGTTGACCACACCGGGCCGGCCTGAGAGCATTCGCCGGATAGCCGAGGCGGTGGGCTTGATGATGGTCAAGATTGAAGCAAGAGAATATCAATTAGAACAACTGGTTGACGAATTAAAAGAATTGAACGAGAGACTGATAAAAAATATCATCAATACCGTGACGACCATGGCTAATGCCTTAGCTGCCCGGGACGAGTACACTGAGGGGCACGGCACCAGGGTGGCTGATTATGCCCAGCGCATCGCCAGGCGGTTAGGTCTACCCGAAAACGAAATCAATAACATCAGGTTGGGCGGTATCCTCCACGATATCGGTAAGATTGGCTTCCCAGACGCCTTGTTTGAAGCGCGCGGAATCCCGCTGACGGATGATCTTTTGAGTAGTATCAAGGTGCATCCGGAAAATGGTGTCAACATATTGCGCGACCTGGATTTCCTGGGGCCGATAGTTGATTTTGTCCACTATCACCACGAACGATTTGATGGTCAAGGTTACCCCAAAGGACTGAAGGGGTGGGAAATCCCGATAGGGGCCAGAATCATCAGTGTGGCCGACTGCTTTGACGCCATGACCACCAACCGGCCCTATCAAAGAGGTAAATCCTTTGCAGAAGGGCTGGAAATCTTGAAGAAAATAAGTGGATCTCAGTTGGATCCGGAAGTGGTCCGGGCCTTTGTAGAAGAAATGACACAGGGCGGCGTTCCCAAAGAATAATCAATAACACCTGGAGTTGACCTATGACCCTGGCTGTCCGAAGGACTTGCGCTCAGGCAACTGCTCTGTGTATGGTCGCCATCCTTCTGGCCTTTGGGTCCAATGCCCTTAGGAATCCCGGCTTGCCCTGGGTGGAAGATTGGACCAAGAAGCTGACCAACCTCACCTCCGTCGGAGGTATACCGGTGGTAGACCTACCTGTTGTTTCCGGCAGTTATAACGATCCAAATATTCTGATAATTGACGCCCGGGACCGGGAAATTTATGAACAATCACACATTCCGGGGGCGATCAACCTGCCCATTCATGCCATCGACCAGTTCTTTGATCAGTTCCAGTCCCAGTTTCCTCCAATTATGCCGGTCATTACTTACTGCGATGGGGCCGGATGTGACCAGGCGGCTAATCTGGCCGAGCATTTAAAGAATAACGGATATGATCAGGTCCGGATTTTTCTGGCCGGGCTCAGTGAATGGACAAAGGCCGGCTTGCCGACCGAATCCGGACCGGGGAAGAGGGGCTATGGTCAAAACTAATACCTTAGTCGGTTTACTGGAGAGACCAGAGGTAACCCTGGGTTGTCGACTGCTGGTCGGATTGGTGTTCATCTTAGCGGCCTGGCCCAAGATTTCCCATCCGGAAGCCTTTGCCCGCCTGGTCTACAATTACCGCCTTTTGCCTGATGGCGCCGTAAACCTGGTGGCTATTATCTTGCCCTGGGTGGAACTGGTCATGGGTTTGGCGCTTGTGCTGGGCATATGGACTCGAACTGCAGCACTAATAATAATTTTGATGATGGTCGTTTTTGTCGGGGTGATGGGTTCAGCCCTGATAAGGGGACTGAATGTGCAATGTGGCTGCTTTTCCATTCAGAAAGGGGAGGGCCAACTCACCTGGTTGTCTCTACTTAGAGATGGAGGCGTTATGTTACCCGCATTTCAGGTAGCCTGGTTCGATAAGGGTATTTATTCGATAATTAGCGGAAAACAAACGGAATGTAAGCTGTAAGTTAATCCATTACATGATGTTGGATAGAGCAACTTCCCGATTATTCAAGATGCCGTCACAATTCAAATTCCCAACCATTAAAATCTACCCCAGCCAAAGGAGGTTAATCATGAAGATACCAGGTAGCAGGCTTATCGGGTGGCTAATGTCGTTCGGGTTAGGCCTTTTTTTTGTCACTTCAGCCTCAGCGGCCACCTTAAAGGTCCCGGCCCAGTTTGCCACCATTACCGCAGCCATGGTTCAAGCCGCGGATGGGGACAGCATTGAGGTGTCGGCCGGCGTTTATTCTCCTTCGACCAATAGAGAAACATTTCCCATCGTGATGAAGAGCGGGGTGACGCTCAAAGGCGCTTCAGCCGGCACTACGGTCTTAAATGCTGAAGCTACTGCCGTGGCCAGGGTCCGGGTGATCAACATCAGTTCGGCCGCCAGGGTGAGGGTAGCCGGATTTACGATCAAAGGCGGGAACGTAGTGGATCACGGCGGCGGGTTTCTTATCCAGTTGTCCTCATCTGTAACCATCGTGGATAACATCATCACCCAGAATCGGAGTGATGGTGACGGCGGCGGCGTGATGGTCTATGATTGTTCCGACCCGTCCATTGTTATTGCCAATAACACCATATCAGGTAATCAAATTTTTAATTGGGGGGGCGGCATCAATTGCTATCTGGCTTCTCCGGAAATTAGCGGAAACACTATCTCCAACAACACTGCCGGAGTAGGCGGCGGCATAAGCTGCTATGACACCTCCAAACCATTAATCGCCGGTAACACCATCACCGGCAATGCCTCAGACTCCCAGGGGGGCGGCATTTATCTGCACGACGGTTGTACCGCCCTCGTCTGGGACAATCGAATCACCGGCAATCAAACCAACGGGGATTCAGGCGGAGGGATCGCCTGCCGGGCCGGCGCAGTCATTCAAGGAAATACTATCTCCGCAAATGTTTCTCAGCAAGGAGGCGGAGTGTCGTTAGGTAGCAGCGATACGAGCCCGGATGTGGCTCAATTCTCTAACAATGTGATTTACAACAACCACGGTGATCTCGGCGCCGGGATGAGCATATACGGCGTCCTCAGGTCTAACGTGGTGAATAACGTCGTTTATGGCAATACAGCGACCGAAGTTGGAGCCGGAATGTATATTTCCGAGGGCGCCACGCCGCTGATCATGAACAATATTGTCGCCTCCAATCTGACCAAAGCGGGAATCGAGGCGGACAGCGGCTCCCTTCCTCTTCTGTCCTATAATGATGTGTTCAATAACCAGGCCGGAAATTACAAAGGTGTCACTGCCGGAGCGACCGATCTGTCAGTGGACCCGATATTCGTCAACCCGACCGGAGGTGATTTCACATTAGCCGCCTCTTCTCCTTGCCGCCGGACCGGGAACCCCGACCCGACCTACAACAATCCCGACCGAACCCGGAACGACATCGGCGCCTTTGGCGGACCGACAAATTTTCTTGCCGGAGATTCCACAACCGACGGCATCTGGACGGCCCGAACGGCTGACCGGATTTATTTCCAGACCTATGCCGGCGGCGGCGCAGTATGTCTCTCTACCCAAGATGCCTTAAAGATCATCGCCTGTTATGCCTCCAGTGTCAGCGGCGGGACGTTTGATGCCCCAGATGTGCCCACCGGGACAACCTATCGCATCCGGGTCAGCTTCATCAGTTCTTTCACCGCACTTTACTCCTTAACCAATCTTGCGACCGGCGGGATCACCACCCTGACGGTTCGTCGTCAAGCCTCCGACACGATCAAACGCGTGACCACGACCGACGGCGTATGGAGTGAGGATCCAGACAAGGGCTTCCGGGTCTACTTCCAAACCTACGTCACCGGCGGGGCTATTCTTTTGACCACCCAGGACGCCCTTAACTCTCTGGTCTATTACGCCGACCCGGTTACCGGTGGAGTCTTTAAGGGTTCGGATATCTATAATCCCCACCTTCGGACGGCCCAACTGGTCTTCAGTTCTGATCAGGCCGGGCAACTTAAAATTACCGATTTGAGCAGCGGGACCTCCACAAACCGGAACCTGACCCATTTTGCGTTTATCAAATAGGCGGATAGACGTCGGGAAAGGCATCAGCGAGAAACTAGGAGTCTTTAGGATGACTCTACCCGCCTGCACTGCCGGGGACACTCTTAATGATTTAACTCATTGTTAATATTGCCTGGAGCACAAATTGACCGTCAGCCTTACCCTTTTTCTATTGTGCTGGACTCCAGTGTTGCTGCTGACCGGACTGGCCGTGATATTTAGACGGCCGGCCTTCCACCTGTCCATCTATGGAGGTGTGTTTACACTGGCCCTGGTGGTCATCGGCTTTGGCACGCCTCTGGCTGCCGCTGTACTGGCTGCACTCGATGGAGCGCTGACCACATTGCCCTTACTGTTGGTTATCTTTGCCGGGATATTGCTGTCCAACCTGCTTATCTCCACCGGTTCCTTGACTCGCATCGTTGACCGGTTTTTAGGGAACGTGCATGACGCCTTTCATCGCGGCCTGTTCATATCTTTGGGGGTAGGCAACTTCATGGAAGGAGCCAGCGTCATCGCCGAGCCAGTGGTGGCCCCGATGCTCCGGACGGCCGGAGTCGACCCCACCGGGGCGGCAGCTTTGTCCATCATCGGATACGCTGGTTTGATGACCTTGGAGATGGGCGGGATTATCGTGGACGTCTTGTCCCTGGTCACCGGCCTGCCGGTTCGGGAATTGGGTATTGCTTCGGCCTGGCTGGGAGTCCCGGCCATGCTGATTATGGCTGCTTGTATGCCCATTTACTTGCCCAGGGAAGGGAAGCTGTCCCACCGCCTGTTCTTGACCCTGGGCTGTGGTTTATTGGTTGGGCTGACCACATTAGCGGCCGCCATATATCTGGGAATATCTATCTCCGGCATGTTGGGGGGCCTGGCCCTGATCTTGGCCGTGATGCTGGTCAAGCCGAGCCAAGGTGATCGAGATAACCAAATTTTTCGCGACCTGGCTCCATTTGTTTTGATGTTGACGGCCTTATTGCTGGTTAACACCGTACCGTATTTGAAGGAGCTGACCTTCCGGCAGTTGGTTGTCAAAGTTCGGATAATACCTATACATACCCTTACTTTTCAACCATTCTTTTCGGCCTACCTGTACCTGTTCGCGGCTTTCGGATTGGCTGCGGTGCTCCTAAGGATACCCAAAGAAAGGGTGAAGGAGGAAATAGTTAAGGGAGCGAAAAAGGCATGGCGGACGGCGGTAGCCATGGGATTATTCGGGGCCATGGGACAAATGATCGCTTATTCCGGTTACTCTGCCGATTTCGCCCAATTTGATCAGACACGGAATATCCCCTGGATACTGGCCATCGGCTTGAAAGCCTACTCTGGAACCTATTATCCTGTGTTTGTGCCGCTTCTCGGCTGGGTCGGGACATTTCTGACCGGATACGGGGTGGCCTCGTTGATGCTTTTTGGACAGCTTCAGGTTCAGGCGGCCGGTTTGTTGGGTGTCTCCGGGACCTGGTTGGCCGCAGGATTGGCCGTAGGTACTTCCGTAGGTTCAATTTCGTCTCCACTCAAGATTGCCATTGCCACTCCTATGTGCGGCGCGGTGGGGCAGGAAGGAAATATCCTTCGTCTGACTATCCCCTTAGGTGTATTTGCCTCGTTGCTGATCGGGGTGATTTTGTGGCTGGGGTTATAATTATCGGGATCATCCTGGTCGTCATCGGCCTGGTTCTTCTTTCGGCCCACAAGATACCTTTCCTGGGCCGGTTGCCGGGCGATATTGTGATTGAAAAGAAGGCGGTTGGATTTTATTTTCCAGTGACCACGTGCTTGATCATCAGTCTGGTGATTAGTTTGATTCTATATTTATTCAGCCGTAAACAACGATCATATACATGGTGAACTAACTAATTTTAGAACAATTTTTTTGATATAGACAGAAAACGGTTGAAAAAATTAACATGATGAAATAATATAATCATCTTTGGCTAATAATCATAACAGTGAAAACACGTGGGCCAACAAGGAGAGCGATATGGAAAAAAAGGCATTTACGCTTGTGGAAGCCGCCCGGATATGTAATGTCACACACATGACCTTATGGAGGTGGGTGAAAAAGGGCAAGATCAAGGCCCACCGTACCGCTGGTGGTCACCATCGCATTGTTCGAGATGACCTGGAAGAATTTTTGAGAAGAAACGGAATTCCATATTCCGACACGGAATACGTCCCCAAAAAGAAAATTCTGGTAGTAGATAGTGATCAATATTTCCGGAAAACTTTATATAAAGTATTGAATACGATGAATTACGATGTTGTCTTTGCCGAAGACGCTTTTGAGGCCGGAGAATTGGTCACCACATTTAAACCTGATATCATGATGCTGGATCTGGATATGCCCGGAGTCAATGGTTTTAAAATCGCCGGCCGGATGAGGGACAACCCCATTACGCGCGGGACCAAGGTTATCTGTCTTATGGAAAACGTTGACGAGAAAGCCCGGCAACAATCAAGGGAGGTCGGCATTGAAGCCTGCCTGGCCAAACTCGAAGATAAGGGTAATATGTTCATCGAAATCCAAAAGCATCTTTAGGGTAGATAAATTATCTTATGTAAATGCCCTGACCATTCATCTCAACACCGTTATATTATTAATAGAAGCCCTGGGGGGATTGTGACCATTTTGGCTCGAAGCGCCATTCTTAATGAGATTGATCGGGGAAACATCGTTATCGATCCCTTTCTAATCGATTCGGTGGGTCCTGCGTCGGTGGATCTTCGGCTGAGTCACATTTTCAGACTTTTCAAATCGCCTCCTGATACAATTAAAGTTTGGGATGAAACTGATTATCGAGCCACGACGACCAGACTGGTGACAACGGCTGGACGAGGATTGGTTCTAGCTCCGGGGCAGACGGCTCTAGGCATGACCATTGAGAGGATCCGGCTGGCGGACTCCATCTGTGGCTGGATTGATGGTCGCAGCAGATTTGCCAGGCTGGGCCTTCTGGTCCATATTTCCGCCGGTTTCATTCAGCCGGGGATCGACAACCATCAAGTCCTGGAGCTGTTCAACTTCGGCCCCCATCCCCTGGAACTCGTTTCCGGCACTAAGATTTGTCAGTTCATTTTCTGTCGGACCGAAGGTCAAGGTTCCTATGCCTTGTCGAGTCGTTTCGCCACTCAATGTCTAGACAATTTTTGATCGTCTTGATCGAGAGTTGATATATGGAAAAGAAAGATTTTTATCAGGTATTAGGCGTTCCCAAGACCGCCGCCAAGAAAGAAATTGACAAGGCCTTTAGAAAGCTGGCCCGCAAACACCACCCGGACGTAAATCCGGGAAATAAAAAGGCCGAAGAAAAATTCAAAGAGATCGCCGAGGCCCATGATGTCTTGTCCGATGAACAAAAGCGGAAGAATTATGACGAATTTGGACAAGACGCGTTAAGAGCCGGATTTGATCCCGAGGCGAGCAGGCGCTATCGGAGCTGGCATTCTTCCTCCGAACAGCCCACCTGGGAAGACTTTGGGGGAGAGGCTGAAGGACGCTCCTACAGCTTTGAGGATTTATTCGGCGGCGTCTTTTCGCGCTCCGGGGGCCGAACCGGCCGCAGGAGGCCGCAATCGGGCAACGACTTGGAATCCAGGTTGTCCCTCGATTTTATAGAGGCAATCAAGGGCGTGACGACCAGGATATCTTTGAACCGGTTACAGCCGTGCTCCGTTTGCGGCGCTTCCGGCCTGGACCCTGGGGTGACTGGTGACACCTGCCCGGAATGTCAAGGCACCGGCCAGGCTAACGTGGGTGATGGACCGGTCAAGTTTATGCGGGCCTGTCCGCGGTGCAGTGGTTCCGGCCGCATAAACCAAAAGCCCTGTACCGCTTGCCGGGGACTGGGACAGCTTGAGGAAACAGAACAACTCAGCGTGACTATTCCACCGGGTGTGGATAATGGCTCCAAAGTCCGGGTAACCGGGAAGGGTGAGCCGGGACAACACGGCGGCCCCCCAGGAAACCTTTATTTGATCATCGAGATTAATCCTCATCCGCTTATTACCCGGAAGGGCGACGACCTTTACCTGCAGGTCCCGATAACCCTTTTTGAGGCAGTCGCGGGAGGAACAGTGACCGTTCCGACACCCTCCGGGCAGGTCAATTTGAAAATACCCAGAGGCGCCCAAAGTGGACAAAGACTCAGATTGAAAGGGAAGGGGGTTAAGAACCCTAAAACCCAGACGACCGGAGATTTTTATGCCGAAATCATGATCAAGGCGCCACCCGTCACGGATGAGCAAACCCTTGGTCTACTAAAAGACACGGAAGCCCTTTATGAGACTCACCCCAGGGCTCATCTTCATCTTTAATTTTTGAGTGCGTCCACCAGAATCGGCGAACAATGCATCGTTTCCGCCTTTATTCCAATCCTATTATGAGATTGAAACCGAACATCATTTATTTGGGGGTGGGCCTGTTGTTGTTCATCCTATGCAGCACCGGTGACTCTCCGGTGTTTGGGCAAGATAACCCCAGGCTGGACACCAGCGGCTCTACCGCCTCGAACTCAAGAATAAGGAAGCGGATTCAATATTGCGTTGATCATCAAGATGGGACCGTGACCGACATGAGGACGCAATTGATGTGGGCCCAAGAGGTGCCGGACACGGGTTTCACCCAGGCCCAGGCGCTGGAGTATTGCCGGAACCTGACCTTGGGCGGCCATAATGATTGGCGGCTGCCTTCTCTGGAAGAATTGGAAACCCTGATTGATACCAGGAACTGGTATGGTGAAGGAACAGTGGCTCTGGACAAGGATTGCTTCAAATTACCACCCCGAACGGGATGGCAATGTTGGTCGGCGACTTTGTCCGGAGATGATCAAGCCTTTGATCTTGATTTTGTTTTGGCGGAATCACAAAAAAGTAATATCTCTGAAAAACATGGCGTCCGGGCAGTCAGAACCGGCGATCCGGTGAAACCAACGGAAGAATAAGCTAGATAACGAAATCTCCAGTCCATGACCCTACCTGATATTCTTATTCTCGTCGCCTATTTCACTTCGGTTTTGATTATAGGAGGCTGGTATTCCAAGAAAGAAAAGACCTTAACCGACTTTTTCTTGGGCGGCCGAGCCATGCCCTGGCTGGCGGTAACCATTTCCATCCTGGCTTCCGAGGTCAGTGCGGTTACCTTTATCGGGGTGCCCGGAGAAGTGCTCCGTCCGGGAGGTAATTTTAATTACATTCAGTTCGCCTTTGGTTCTTTGATCGGCCGAATTCTGGTCGCCTTTGTTTTCATGCCGGCCTTCTATAAGCACCAGGTGACTACAGTATATGAATACCTGTGGCGCCGGTTTGGTGAGCAAACCAGGTTGGCCGGGAGCATTTTCTTCCTGGTGACCAGGCTCATGGCCAGTGGAGTCCGCCTCTTTGCCATGTCCGCGGCTTTGTCCGTCATCATGGGCTGGCCATTGTGGATGTCCTTAGCCTTGTCTGCCGGCATCTCGGTCGTCTACACCCTGTGCGGCGGCGTTAAAGCCGTTGTCTGGACTGATGTCTTGCAATTCGGCGTCTTCGTCAGCGGCGCGGTCATGGCCATTTATCATCTGAAATCCAGTCTGCCGCAGGGTTGGGAGACAGTCCAGCAAGTAGCCGGAGCGGCCGGGAAATTAGTCGTTTTTGACTTGACCCTGGATTTTACCAGGCCGATGACTCTCTGGGCCGGTATAGTTTTCGGCACGGTGATCACCTTTGCCGTTCTGGGGACCGACCAAGATCTGGCCCAGCGGATCCTGTGTCTCAGCCGGCTTAAGGAGAGCCAAAAGGCCATCGTCTTGACCGGTCTTATTGATTTTCCCTTCGTGCTCCTTTTCTTGACCATTGGGGCGTTGCTTTACACCTACTACCAGGTGATTCCCAACCCGGCCATCCCGTCTAACACGGATTATGTCTTTCCTTACTATATTGAACACAGTCTCCCTCCCGGTCTAAAGGGTTACCTTTTGGCCGGCATCTTCGCCTCGTGTATGTCCAGCCTGTCGTCAGCTTTAGGTGGCCTGTCCTCGGTGATTATCGTTGACTTTGTCAAGCCACACCTTAAGACTGCCCGGACAGACGCGGCGTTGGTTAAGATATCCCGCCTGACGGTGGTGGCCTTCGGGGCCTTGCTGGTGTTTTCCGCCTGGATTTTTAGTCATTACAAGGGCCTGCTGACACTTGGATTCAAAGTCGGTAGTTATACTTATGGCGCATTGCTGGGCGTGTTCTTGCTCGGTGTGTTGACCCGGCGCGGCACTGCCTCCAGCGCGGTGATCGGCATGGTGACCAGTCTTCCGGTAGTTATCCTGATCTCGTCATGTTCAGAGCTTGCCTGGCCGTATTTCATCATTCTGGGCACGATCTGGACGTTTCTGGTGGGGGCCGTGGCCATGCCGGTTGAGGGGCGGAAATATATCGATTGACATTAAAACATCTGATGATTATAATAATTGGTGGCAGCATGAACGCGATCTATGACATTAAAGGAGGACAGTTCAATGGCAGAGTACATGTATAAACAAAGAATCGGCTTGGCCGCCGGGGTAGATGAGTTCGTGCGGAGCGTCTATAACTGGATGGCCCTGGGGTTGGCTATCACGGGCGGGGTGGCTTTTTTTACGGCCAGCAGCCCTTCGCTGATGCAAATGATCTTTGGCAATCCGATGGTTCTGATCATTCTTATTGTGGCCGAATTGGGTATGGTCTTTTCCCTGGCCGGGATGATCAACCGGATAAAAGGTAGCACGGCCTCGACCTTATTTGTGATTTACTCGATCCTTAATGGTCTGACCTTGTCGGCTATTTTCATCATGTATACCCGATCGTCCATTGCCTCGACTTTCTTCGTGTGTTCCGCCACATTTGTGGCCACAAGCCTATACGGTTATACGACCAAGAAGGACCTGACCTCGTTCGGCGGCTTCTTCTTTATGGGCCTGATCGGGATTATCATCGCGTCCCTGGTGAATTTATTTCTGCATAGCGAAACCATCTACTGGGTAGTCACCTATGCCGGTGTGATCGTCTTTGTTGGTTTGACGGCCTATGATACCCAGAAGATCAAACAAATTGCCGCAGCCGGGTTTGAAGATGAAGAGATGGAACACAAAGGAGCCGTGCTTGGGGCGTTGACCCTGTATCTGGACTTCATAAACTTGTTCCTGATGTTGCTCAGAATTTTGGGAGGCAGGCGAGACTAACTTCCACGAAATTTTTTTGTCCACTTCAAAATTTCCATTGACATCAGGTCAACGGCATAGTATCGTATAAAAAAGTCGCGTTTAGAAGCTCCGTCAAACGGACCGCTTCATGGCTGGTATGGCTATACCGCCGCAAAACGCGGCTTTTTTTATTTAGGCCCAGGATTTCGCATCTGTCTGAATTGTGATCAAGGTAGAGTAGGGAGGGGGGGCTTAGGCGCCCTCCCCCTCATTCAAACCGGACGTGCGGATTTCCCGCATCCGGCTTTCCTAAAGACTCTCGCATAGGCATGCGTAGTAATAGGTAATACAACATGAA
>JADFYN010000109.1 GCA_015233055.1 Deltaproteobacteria bacterium | reverse complement strand
CTTTTGAATCTCGGAGGCCACGATAGGCGCCCGGTCAGATTTGAACATGCGTGATTCGTAATGGTGAAGTTCTTGACGGAGGCCGGCCAGTTCCCGGTCGAGGGCCGCTTCTTTAGCGACGGTATCCTGGTATCGTTGAATCGTAATCTCGGTGACCGCGATCTGGTCCTTGACCTGACGGTAATCGCTGAGCACCGGTTTGACACCCTGGGTGAAAAGCAGATAAACAACCAGAGCCGACAAGGCCAGGCCCAAGGCTTTCTTGTCCCGGGCCGCCAACTTAGGCAGACGAAACAGCGCCAGATACTTTCTGAGGGGCTCTAGAGATTTCACTTCCGCTCCATAGTCATTCGAAACATCTCCGTCCCTTGAGGCGTTTTGTTGACTGGAGAGGCAAAATTAGCGTTCTGGAACAAGGCGGATTTCTCCAAAATGGGCAACAAGGCCGAGGCCGCGGCTGATTGGCCCTCAACACTGATCGTGTCGCCCTTAAGCTCAACTAACCGCAGCCAGGTGTTATCGGGAACAAGGCTCGTCAACTCCGACAGAACAATGAGCGCATGGGTGTCCGGAAATTTTCTTAGGGCCTTGGCGCTCTCTTTTAATTTTCTAATTTCAGATGTTTTCTTTTCAATTTGTTCTACATGCGGTTTAAGTTTATCTTTTTTGGCCGTAAGTTCCTTGAGCTTGCCGCGGTCGATGATCACCGGACTGATCAAGTACGCCCCCAGGGCCAAAAGAAGAATGGCCAGGTTGGCATAAGTAAATTTAAGAAGCCATTTCTTTTCCTTGGGGCGGTCGGCCGGCGGAACGAAATTGAATCCGGCCGCCACCTTTTGCTTGCCTTCTAACGCCGCGCCCACCGCCAACCATAGTAAGCCCCTTTCTTTGGGGGGGATGCTCTCCAGGGTACAGGTAGACGGCATCTCAGCGGCTGGGTCTTTGAGGTTGAAATAGAGTGAGGCTTCAGCCTGAAAGTCCCTGACAAAGTGATCAATGTCGGCGTTTAATCCGATAAAGGTGAGATTGGGGTAACGGTCTTCTTCAGACAGACTCTGTTTGACATGGGTGGAAAAGAGTGACGCGGCCGCATGAACGGCTTCCTTGGGCCCGGAAAAATCTTGGTCTTGATGCAAATATCGAGAAGCCATGAATCCGCTGCCGTTGAGCAAGACCAGATCTATCCCCGTTCCAACATGAAGGGCCACCATAAGGGGAGCCATTTCAGAGTCGCCGGTTCGAGAAGAGAACAGGTTGGTCAAAGACGTCTCGGCCGGAAAAATTGAAGTGGGAATTAATCCCAGTCGAGCCAGGATCTCGAGGTAACGGCCATAAACCTTGCGTTTGATGCAAGTCAGCAGGATCCTGATAAATCGGTTGTCTTCTTCCGGCCCCAAGACGCGGTAGTCATAGCATAAGTCAATTCCATCGAAAGGAAAATAATTCTCCACCTCGTAAGCAATCACCTGGGCCAGATTGGCCAGAGTGGCGGCCGGGAGGGTTATTTCCTTAAAGAGGACCTCTTGGTGGGACAAAGATAAGTAAACACCCGATAGTTCTGAAGAAAAGCCACCCAGGAACTCCTTTAGCTGTTCCGAAAGGAAGATGGAAGATTCCTCATCACTTTTTCCTTCAATCAGGAAAACGGCTGTTTTCTTCACCCCAGGTTTTTTGCCGGAGCCGGTAAGCAACACCGCAGCCAGGGATTTGCCGTCGAAGGCCAATCCGAGGGTGATGTTCAGTGAAATGAAACTCTTCATAAGTAATCAACAGGCTCCGATAAAAAATTCTCTTTAGTCGTCTGTTTTTCTATGTGTCCCCTGCGCCTTGCCCGTTTATCCCGTCTGCTCTTTAACCTACGAAGTCAGTCCATTTCAAAACGATGGCCGGCTTTTTTTTGTCGGTAAGATTGACATTGGCGACTAAGCGGATCTTCCGGCAAACGCCTTTTTTGTCATACCAGGCATGGACATCAATAGTAAAAACATTATCCGCACCCTTACCAAACGCCAGGATTCTCTGGTTCCGGTCGTAAATATGCTGCATCCCCAGAGAGGACAAGTCACCTGGGGTTTTGAAGTCTCGTATCTTGCGCTGGTCAACGATCCTCTGCGCCTGATCAGGAGTCACCCCTTCCAGGGACATCAAGACAGGCAATGGAGCATAATTTATGTTAATCTGGCCTCGGCTCCGTGAATTATAAACAGTGAACACCTGGGCCAGCCCATAACGCAATTTGCCCTGTTCTCTTGGAAGCGCCCCCTGGGCCTTACCGTCTGGACCGGCCATTTCATTCCAGGCGCAATTCCCCTCCGACCCAAAAAGTATCTCTTCCGTCACCCCCCGAACCAGTATCAATTCTTCGACGGAGTCTAGCAGGGCGTGTTTGGCCCGGTAAGGCTGCGGGAGGGACAAATAGTAGTCATCGTTGGCCCCGGAGGCCCGACGAAGATTGCCGGAATCCTTCCAGTCAAGGATGGAGTCGGTTATAATGTTCACCGTATCTTCATCAAGCCCGCTATTCCTGACGGCCTGGCGCAACAACTCCGGGGGGGCGTAGTTGACGTCTATTTTGCCTGATTCGGGCACAATTTTGACCGCGACAGTCCCCCCGCCCAATTCAAATGTGTTCCAGTTTCCCTGGATATCCCACATGTCGAAGGTGGCCTGGGTCTCCTCCGTGGGATGCTGTTGACTTTCAAACCTAAGTCGGGACAGCAGCTTGGCCAGACTCAATTCACAACCTGCCCTGGCCAGGTAGTACGCCCTGGTGTCATCTAGATGATTCTTGCAGACCCGGGCCTCCAACCGCATATCGCCGGCAAACTGCAAAACCAGGATGGACAGCAAGGCCACCACCCAGAGAATCAGGACCAGGGCAAAGCCCGAGGCTGACTGGGGAAAATGGTCTTTGATATTGATATCACGATATCCGGACATAGACAAGCCGATAGCTTAAAAAAATTGATAATCTCAAAGGTTATCTCAGGAAAGGATTGGTTCCACCGCTGGACGAGAACTGTTTGGAGGTAGTCGAGACAATCTGGATGTTCACTTCCCTTTCTTTTTCCAACTCATTTTTTTCGCCGATCATGGTGTAGGAGATGAGCACATCTCTTGGAGTCATGGGGCCTTTGGTCTCATCCCAAAATGAAGACCAGTCTTCATCAGCGGTTGGTTGTCCCGGGAGGCTGCCCGGCTTAGGGTCGGGGCGATAAGAAAAGCTAAAATCCGATAGACCGGTCAAGGCCGGAAAGAAATCTTGTTCGAGCAGTTCTTCATCAAGCACCTGGGGGTCGGTGAGCAGGGATTCATAAATTTTCAGGGTTCGGCCTTTGCCGCCCCCACCTTCAAATAGTTTATAACAGACCTGAACCAATCCGGTCCGGTTGCCGTTGGTCAAGGAGAAGGTGGAAATAAACCTGACGCTGTTCGGTCCACCCCTAAAAAAAGGGTTAGAGCCTTTGATCAGGAGCAGAGGCTGGACGTAGGCGGAGCGGATTTGCCTGGCCATCAGGGTCAAGGCGATGGACTCCTGGGTTATGTTATCAATAGCCTTCTCCCCCTTCTCCCAGGCTTTGAAGCCAACCGACATGGAGCTAAAGATGATGGCCAGCATCATGGCGATGATGGTCAGGGACAGGAGGACTTCAATTAGAGTAAAGCCGGGTAGACTGTGTTTCCGGGCAACCATCACCTGGTCATCACCTCCGATGCCTGGAGCACGTTTTTGAGCGTCACCACTTTCACCTGCCTCAGGTCATTTTTAGCTCCCCAGGATACTGTGACGGTTATCCGATAAACCGTCAAGTAAGGCACCAGACTGGCTTCGGGGTCAAATCCTTCCCAGGGGGTCACTTCCATCCGGTAATAGAACCCATCTTTCTCGTCTTCGGCCACATTAGGCCCTTCTTCCACGGGTGATTGCAGGATCTTGGCCGTATATTCATCCGCCGCGTCGACTGCCCGCGAGTATTCACTGGCCAGAGTCACATTTTTGAGTCCCCCGGAAAAAAGCTGCATGATGGTGGTCAAAACGACGCTCATGACGATCAGGGCCGCCATGACTTCCATTAAGGTGAAGCCGGCCCCCGTCCATCCGACTATGCGCCCGACTGCCGGTTTATGATCAGGACACCTCATAACTATCAAGAACCCTTACCCGCCCGGAGATGGGGTCGACATCAATGTACCCGCGGCGGTCATCTTTATCGACGAACATTAACCGACCGCCGCTGGAATTGCCCCAGGGAAAAAAGGTAATGGCCACATCCGAAGTCCCGGAGTTATTTTGGGATCGGCCGGAGCGCGACCCGTCTTCTTTTTCCACCTTAACCTCGTCGGGCAACGTTAAAAGGGGTGGACCGTTTGTTTCATTTAACTCAGATGCGGTTGAACTCCGCTCCGGGACATTAACGGCAAACTTCCCTTCGCTCAGGGTCACATCCACCTTGCACGGGCGTCCTTGTTCGATAGCCCGGACCCTGGCCTGACGAAGAAATGCCGCCGCCTTCCGGACCGCGGCCTGGAACCTGGCCTGATCAATAGCCGAGGCCAGGCGCGGGACGACTAAGAGGGCGCCGATGGAAATGATAATCAAGACTATAATCGTCTCCAGCAGGGTGAAGCCTCGGGCATCAGTCTTTAATGCCCTTCCAGTTAACGATGTCCTTATCATTTCCTTCTCCGCCCGGGGCGTGGTCGGCGCCGTAGGACATTATGTCGAAATCTCCATGGTCACCGGGTGATTTATAAATATATTCACCATCCCAGGGGTCCTTGGGGATTTCTTTGGGCAGGTAAGGACCTTTCCAACAACTGTCGCCGGACGGCCTCTCCCGCAGGGCTCTTAGACTTTGGTCGGTCGTGGGGTATTTACCGCAGTCCAACCGATAAGCGTCCAGGGCGGTGCCAAACATCTCGATCTGGGCCTTGGCCGCCTGCTGCCTGGCCGTATCCACGTGCGTGAATAGCCTGGGGGCGACCAGAGCGGCCAGCAAACCCATAATGATCATGACGACCAAAAGTTCGATCAGTGTAAAACCGGCCTGCCCGGCGCCGGCAGGCAATACTATTTTCTTCATGTTTGTTTCCTCTGATATGGTTTAGCGATTAAGGCAAGTTGATATCCAACAGTTGTTTTGGTTTTAACAAAGGTAACTTTCATCGGCATTAATCCGGGGATTGCCGGTCATCCACGAAGGCGAATCACTTCCGGTCATTGTCCCTCGCGCTGGTTTAGAAGGCTATTTCGTTAATGCTGAAGATTCCGAGCAGCATCGAGATGACCACGCTGCCGATAACCACAGCCATGACCAGAATCATGGCCGGCTCCAGCAAAGAGATTACCCGCTTGACCATGTTCTTGATTTCCAGGTCGTAGGTGTCGGCCACCTTAAGCAACATTTCGTCCAATTGGCCGGTTTCTTCACCTACTCGGATCATGTGCAGGGCCAGGGGGGGGAACAGTTTCTCGGCCACCAGGGGTGCAGATATGCCTTCTCCTTCTTTGAGGCTAAAGCTAACTTGACTCAGCGACTTAGCCATAATCCGGTTGGTCACGATTTCCCGCACGATATTCAAAGCAGATAAAATGGGCACGCCGCTTTTGATCAATGTGCCCAGGGTCCGGGAAAACCGGGCGGTCTCAATTCGTCTGATCAGCTCCCCGAAGATAGGCAATTTCAGCTTCAACCCATCCCAGTTAGTGCGCCCGGCTTCACTCTTAGTATAGGCCTTAAACATAAGAAAAGCCCCAACCAGCACCCCGATCACCAGCCACCAGTAGTTGGTCACTACATCGCAAAAGGCTAATAACATCTGAGTCGGGACAGGAATACTCTTCGGTGAACCTTTGAAAATGACGGCAAATTTGGGAACAACAAAAGTGACCAAAATGATGATGGACACGCCGCCCATGCCGCTGAGCAACAACGGATAGATCATGGCTGAGACGACGGTGCTCTTGAGTTCCTGGATTCTTTCAAGATATTCGCCCAACCTGGAAAGAATCGGGGCCAACACGCCCCCGGCCTCACCGGCCTTGATCATGTTCACGTAAAGTTTCGGAAAAAACTTGGGATGCGGCGCCATAGCATCAGCCAGGGATTTGCCGCCCTCAACGCCTTCAATGACATCCGCCAGCACCGCTTTAAAGACTTTCTTAGGGGTTATTTCATAGAGGATGGTCAGGCACCTGTCCAGGGGCAGGCCGGCATTGACCAGGGTCATCAGTTCCTGGGTGAAGATCAACTGATCCTGGACATTGATTCGGTTGAACAGTTTGCCCAAACCCAGCGACCGGCCGCCGCCCGCGCCACTATAGGATTGTTTAATCTCCATGGGGATGAGACCTTGGGCCTGAATCTGCGACACCGCGGCCTGTTCCGAATCGGCCTGGAGGCTGCCCTCGACGATCTTCCCTACCCGATCTGTGGCTTTATATTCAAATACGGCCATATCAACTAGTTCCAGCCTTTCCGGTCATACCGCAGCCTTGAGCCGGGTTGCCCGGATGGTTCGCCCGCCGTCAGCCAGGCCAGATTATCTTTCGCTAAATCGTAATCCGGGCACAGAGCCAGGGCTTTAAGGTAGTAACGAACAGCCTCGTCAAATCTCTTTGACTTGGCCAGACAAGCACCGATCTCACCAAAGACGATGAACGACTTAATCTCTCTGGCCGCGTTCCGGTAAGCCTGAGCCGCACTTTCGTCCCGACCCAGGTTCTGATAAACCCGGCCTAATCCCAACCAGGCCGGAGCGTTATTGGGATCTTGTTTAACCGCCTGAATCAAAATGCCACCCGCTTGAAGCAAGAGGGCACGATCCTGGCCGGCCTTTTGGTCAGTCTCAAAAAAGTCAAGTAGATGATAGCCGATCAGGGTACTCCGGGCCGAAATATAAGGTTTCAGACAAGCACCCGCCCCGGCCAGGCAACCCAGCCAGATAACCACTACAATAATAATCCGAGCCGTCTTATCCATGATCATCGGGTCAAAAAACCTCGGTGCCCTACCCTTTTCTCTCGGCATCCTAATTGTCATTTCGAGCGAAGCGAGAAATCTTAAGATTCCTCACCTTAGTTCGGAATGACAAAGTGGGAATCATTGTTTCTTTGGCTGCGTCCCAAGGCTCCGCTATGTTATGCCGGGTTCATCTCAGCCTGTTCGGACTGAGTCATCTGGCTCCGCCGAACCACCCCGATCAAGGCGGCCAGGATCAGGGCCAAGACGGCCAAGACGGCCAAATGAAAATAGAAGAAACCAAAACAATCGACCAGCCCGCCGGCCAGGGCCGATATCAAGGCGATTAACCAGATAGTCTGAAATTTGCTCCCGGTCCGGCGGGCCTGACGGAGGCCGCAGAGGCCCTCTCGAATAATGGAGCAAGCCAGCCAACATGAAGCCAGAAACCCCAAGGCGCCGGTTTCCGACCAAAGCTGAAGATATTCATTATGGGCGTAATCCCATCTGGGGTCCGAAGGCGAGACTCTCCGGCGGCCGCCTAAAACCTGATTCATCACCTGATAATCATAGGCTTTCAAGGCAAAAGAGGCCAACCCCAACCCCACCAGAGGGTGGTCTTCGATCATGCCCGCCGCGATCGGCCAACCGACTACCAGCCTGGGGGCAATCCTCTGGTCGAGGCGGCCGGAGGTCATAACCCTGACCAGGGCCCGGGCCTTGACCAGTACTGGGGCCTGCCCCCGCCACATAACCAAAATCCCCATGACCACAACGAGGACCAGTGGCAAAATTAAGACAGCCGGCGGCTTCCGATCAAAAAAAAAGGCCAGCCAGACCATGGTACTGACTGAAACAGTCAATCCGGCCAGGGCCGACAAATTCTGGGCGCAACCCAATGCCGCCAGGTTCCCAGCCAGACAGGTCCACCCGACCATCTTGAGTCCAAAATTGGGACCGGTCAAGGCCAAACCCACGGCCGGCGGCACCAAAACCATCAAGTAAGCCGCCACGGTGTTGACATTACCCATAAGGGCGACCATCCGCCCAGCCCCGGAGGCCGGGTCTGCAGTCTGGAAAAAGGGATTTTCGCCCCAATACTGAGCCAGGGCCAGGCCGGTGGTGATGATCCCGGCCAGACAGGCGGCCGTGGCCACGGTGACCACGTCTCCGACTTCCAGATTAAGCCGGATCAGACCATATCCGATCAAAAATAGAGCCAGATTTAGCCAGCAACTTAGGCTTAAGGCCACAAATGACGACCCCGGCACCATCAAACCGGCCGCCAGTAACAGGCAGGCCACCGGTCTCAACCAAGTCCATCCTCCGACTACGGCAAACAGGCCTGGATCTTTGGCTCTACCAAAAATGGGGCCGGCCTTAAGCACCAACAGGCTCAGAGTCGCCCCGGTCATCAGGAGTAAGGCCACCTGGACGAAAACAGTCTTAACTAACTGGAACTGATCAAAACTGGTCGGATCAAAAAGCAGGGGGGTGACGCCAATCAGAGCGATGGTCCCCCAGAGAACCGGATGCCGACTGGTCATCATTCCATGGTCACCCGCAGCACTTCGGCCACCGTGCTCATCCCACGCTTGACTTTGTCCCAACCATCCATTCTTAACGTCCGCATTCCTTTGGACACGGAGGCTTTCTTGATGGTGTTGGAGGGCGACCGGGCAAGGACAAGGTCTCGGATTTCATCATCGACCAGCATCAACTCGTAGATGCCCGACCGGCCTCGATAGCCGGTGTAAGCGCACATATCGCATCCGACGGCCTCAAAGATGGTCGCCTGAGCGGTATCCTCAGCAGTGATCAATCCTAACTCTTTTAGGAGTTGTGGTTCAACCCTGGCCGGTTTCTTACATACAGGGCAAAGGACCCGGATCAACCGTTGGGCCATTACTCCGAGCAAGGCGGAGGAGAGCAGGTAATCTTCGACTTTCATCTCCAACAGTCGAGACACGGCGCCGGCCGCGTCGTTGGTATGGATAGTGCTGAAGACAAGGTGGCCGGTCAGGGCTGACTGAATGGCAATTTCCGCGGTTTCGGCGTCCCGGATCTCACCGATTAGGATAATGTCCGGGTCCTGCCGGACAATAGACCGCAGCCCACTGGAAAAGGTCAGTCCAATGGACGGCTTGACTTGTATCTGGTTCACCCCGGTCATCTGATATTCCACCGGATCTTCGACGGTAATGATTTTGCGTTCCGGGGTATTGATTTTTTCTAAGGCGGCATACAGGGTTGTCGTTTTACCGCTTCCGGTCGGGCCGGTGACCAGGATCATGCCATAAGGTTTATTGATCATTTCCTCAAAAACGGTATAGGTATCTCCCGGGAAACCCAACCGCCGGAGATCTAGCACGACCGAGCCCCGGTCCAAAATACGCATGACCACACTCTCCCCGTGCAGCGTGGGGATGGTTGACACCCGGAAATCAACTTCATTATCGGCCACCCGCAGCTTGATCCGGCCATCCTGTGGTAACCGGCGTTCGGCAATGTCAAGCTTGGACATAATCTTAATTCTGGAAATCACCGCAGGTTGCAGTCGCTTCGGCGGGGCCTCCATATCGTGCAGCACGCCGTCAATCCGGTAGCGGACCACAAACTTTTTCTCAAACGGCTCTAAGTGAATGTCGCTGGCAGCCAATTCAATGGCCCGGGAGATGATCAGGTTGACCAGCCGGATAACCGGCGCCTCCGAGGCCATATCTTTCAACATCTCAATGTTGTCGTCATTCAGGCCGTGAACAGTCACCTCATCTTCTATCTGGCTGACAATCCGCTCCATGGAGCTTTTTCCGGCTCCGTAAAGCCGCTCAATGGCGTCGACAATGTCATCCTGCCTGGCCGGGACCGGTTTGACCTTCATGCCCAAAGCCAGTTGAATGGCGTT
>JADFYN010000108.1:9628-10058 GCA_015233055.1 Deltaproteobacteria bacterium | reverse complement strand
ACGTTTTGGATACTATACGCTTATTTACTCGACTTAATCCTAAGAATAGTGGAATTAGAGGTGGTTTAATCAGGTGGGAAATAGGTTTGGATAGGATGAGGTAGAGGATGGTGATGTGGTGGGTGGGAAATGTCAATTGTAGGTTAAATACTATTATACTATGTTATTATATGTTGTAAAAGGTTGTTTTAGGTTGAAGTATAGTACATTAAGTTACAAGATCGCGCTATATCTCAACCGGCGTAAAGAACTGTAGTTATGCCAAGGTTGACATAGCTTCATTTCCTTAGTTGTCGGGCTAAAACACAATGTCGCATTGCAACAAATGTGATCTCGAACGAAAATAAATCCGGGGCCAAAGAAAAACCTTTATTTTTGTTTCTGTTCGGCGTATAAATTACGCTGAATATACGATAAGTGAAGCAAGCAG
>JADFYN010000108.1:0-9539 GCA_015233055.1 Deltaproteobacteria bacterium | reverse complement strand
ATTCAGAGTCAAAATCTTGTTTCCGCCTTTCAAGTAAACCGTAGATACCCTGTGCCCACTGTGCCCAAATTGTGCCCGTCAGTTCCAAAAGTTTCCAAACAAAACCAAACAAAACCAGAAGTAAAAAATTTTTCACTGAAAGTTAAATATGTTGCAGTGTTAGTAAGTTACGGGTAAGTCCCTCTTTGGACTCAAAATCCCCCGACCCTTGCGGTCATGTCGGTTCGATTCCGACCTTCGGCACCAATTAAATCAATTAGTTGTGAGAAGGGGCCATGTGTGGATGGCTCCTTTTTTCTTTTTCTGGCCGAATTTACCCCACGCCTACCCCTCACGGTTCTGTGCCCCATAAGGGCTTCCAGGCTGGCTCCCCCACACCGGCTCGGGATAAAATCTTTCTCTCACAGACCCCAAAATTATTCGGTCAGGACCAGCCGGGATGTGGGTGGGGTAAAAAAATAGGCAGGGAAATGCGCACCCGCCCATTGTATGCTTGCAGAAGATTATCCCGATGCAATTGATTGCAAATTCCCGCCCGTCGGATTGCCGGAAGAGTTTGGTTAATTTCAAGGTTTTCAATCCGAATAGAGAAAGTCTGAAAGGCCATTTGCTTATCGTAGCAGGCTTTCCGCGGCAGTTCAGATTCAACAGGTTTAAGAAGCCAAAAAAACTGTCTCTCCCAAATCAGAAAGTCGTCCGAAAATGCCTTGAACCCGCAAAAAAATTACCTCAAAAACTGACGCCGCACTCTGCACCCTGCCTTCCCGGGGTACTTTGCAACAGGCTTTAATAGTATTCGTCCCCGAGTCGTTGATATTTTATGCCGTCGACAATGACTGTTTGTTTGGTCAAATTGATCGTCTTTTGGACTAATTCAATGAACTTCTGGGGATTGCGCTTAAAATCTTCCAGTCGGTCACTCTCCGTCAAAATACGCACGATGGTCCGGCGGGTGAGTTGGGTTTTATCCTGCAGGTCTGTCACCAGGTCGGGTAGTTCGATGTCCTGTTCGTGGATCGTCACCGGTGCGGAGGTGGCCGTCTCGTTGGCCTCGATTCCGGCCCGACCAATGGCCAAGTCCGCTTTGCGCCACTGTAGCCGGGTTCCGGCGATGGGTGGGGCATTTTTGATGGCCTTGATGCACTCGTTGATCAGCTTTTCGTTGTCGAATTCTACGCGATAGGTGGTCTTGTGCTTGATCCGGTCCCACAATGCTTTGAATTCTGGGCTATCCAGAACAATCCGATTGGGCCGCACCGGCTTACGCTCATCTGCGTTTTTGATATCCAGAAGGTTGCCAGCCAGGTTACGAAGAATTTCCTCAATCTGGGGCTAATGGGCGGCAAAGGCTTCCGGCACCGTGAACGGGCCATTCTTAAGCGCCTTCTTTAATGAGTCCTGGATTTTGCCGTTGGCGTTCACATAGCTTTCGCTGTGCAGGTAATCCCAAAGCTCTTTAGACCGATCAACGCCCATCGGGGTGGTCGTACCGTCGGCCCCCATCACCGGAATCGCCGCAAACTGATGCGGTTCCACGGTCATGAAAGGGATGCCCATATCTTTAGCGATCTCCTCCTGGAGATTTCTGGCGAACTGTGTGTAATCCTCGGTGGCTATAACGGTGAGCGTATTAGGATCAAAGCCTCGGAGCCGTAGGCCGTCTCGGTTCACGCACAGCCGGAGACCCCGGCCGATGGTTTGGCGGCGTTCTCGTTCTGTGCCCATTTCCCGAAGGGTGCAAATCTGAAAGACATTGGGGTTATCCCAGCCTTCTTTCAATGCGGAATGCGAAAAGATAAATTTTAAAGGTGTTTCCAAACTGAGCAGCTTTTCCTTATCCCGCATGATCAAGCTGTAAGTGTCGTCGTCGGCTTTCGTGTCCCCGCGGGTATCCTTAAAGGTTTCCACGGTCTTTGATCCCACCTTTTTCCTGTCAATGGAGAAGTAGCCTCCATGAACATCTCCGGCCGAGGCGGCCAGGTCCACTTCCTGAAACAACGGTCCGGTAGTCAGGCCCGGACAGTCACTTCATTGCGGCTGACACCCGACTTTGTCTGCACATCCAATTCCACCTTGGCCATAATGACGCCGCGTTTATTGCTTACTGAGAGCAGCTTCACATAGGGCTTGTTGTGCCCACCTTCAATGGCGGCCGAGGCCACCTCGATTTGCTTGACCAGCTTATGTTCGTACGCGTCCACTGCGTCTAGCCGGTAGACCATATGGTGTTTATGCTCGTGTGTAGCCGAATAGCGCAAGGTGCACAGCGGGTTCATGGCCTCCAGCGCTTTCTTGCCGCTCCCGCCCAGGCCGCCGTCCACACTTTGCGGCTCATCCACAATCAAAATCGGCCGGGTGCCCTTGATCAGGTCAAAGGGCTTCTCGCCGCTGGTCTTCTCTGTGTCCTTGTAGAGGTTGTTGACATACTTTTTGTTTATGGCTCCGATCGTCACTACCATGATCTGGATGTGCAGGTTGGTGGCGAAATTGCGGACTTGTCCCAGTTTGTTCGAGTCGTAGATAAAGTGATCAAACGGTGTGTTGGCGTAAAGCGAGCGGAAATGATCTTCCATGATTTGGATGGATTTGTATACGCCCTCTTTGATGGCCACAGATGGCACGACGATGATGAATTTGGTGAAGCCATAGCGCTTATTCAGTTCGAAGATAGTCCGGAGGTAAACGTAAGTTTTCCCTGTTCCCGTCTCCATTTCCACGGTGAAGTCGCCCGAAGCTAACGTGGGGGAAGGAGGCAGCCCGTTACGAAGCTGAATGTCATTCAGGTTCTTCAAGATTTCATCATCGAGCAGGGTCAGTCGGTTGCCGACGCCGAGGTCAACCAGACCCATACCGCGGGCGGATCGCCGGCGTGTCACAGTAAACTCGGTCCGGCAGATTTCCTGCCCGTGAAAAAGGTCGCATACGGCCTCTATGGCGGCAAGCTGGAAGTCGAGGTCAGGCTCAAAATGGAGTTTCATGGCTTGTCCTCTCCCTTGAGATACCGCGCAAACGTCTGGTCGAAGTCAGAAAGATACTCCCGATCCTGTTTGATCCGGAATTCCTCATATTCTTCATGAGCCTTGGCTATGGCCATCTCGTGGGAAATTTTTCCCGCATGTCTCAGAATCTGCTGGTCGGTGAAGTTGAGGAATCTTTCCACTTGCGTTAGCCAGTCTTTCATGGTCATGATCTGGTGGTTCAATGCCCGCAGCTCAGCAAAATCTATGAACATGGTCACCAGCCGGTTCAGTTTCGATACTTCTTCCCGGTTCAGATAGTTCTTGGCCACCGTAACATCGCTTTTCAGAACTTTGCCCTTAGGCGAATTCTTCCAAGTTGTCAGCCCCATGAATGGTTTCTCGCTGTCCTCCCGTTGAAAGACAATCTCTGCGGCAGTCTTGCCTGTAGTGGCGAAGTGGAGCTGGTTCTGGACGATCTGGTAGAATAACCGCGTCTCTTCGCTGTTGCTCCTGTAATCACTGCTGCACTGCTCAAACACGTCCGCTATCTTCTGGTAGGCCCGGCGCTCGCTGGCGCGGATTTCTCTAATCTTTTCCAGAAGCTCATCGAAATAGTCTTTTCCAAAAGCCCGGCCGTTTTTGAGCATCTGGTCGTTGATCACGAACCCCTTGACCACGAACTCCCGCAAGGTGTTAGTAGCCCAGATGCGGAAATGCGTAGCTTTGACCGAATTGACGCGATACCCCACGGCGATCACCGCATCCAGGTTGTAGAACTCCACCTCTCGTGCGATCCGGCGCTCTCCCTCAGTTTGAACTGTTGCCATTTTGGAAACAGTTGCCGCTTGCGTCAGTTCACCGCTTTCGTAAATATTTTTTAAGTGCCTTGAAATAGTTGATTTATTTACGCCGAACAATTCTCCCATCGTTTTTTGCGTGAGCCAAAAATTGTCCTGGGCAAAAAATACATCCACCGTCACCTTTCCGTCGTCAGTGGTGTAAAGAATCACCCTACTCTGTTTGCCTGTGGTTTCCAGTTCCTTGCTCATCATAGGCTCCTCACGTTCTTTAACCCGTGCTGCCCAAGGATAGCCGTGAGATTGATCTTGGCCACGTCGTCGGCGAAGGCGCTATCACGAAAGACTACGGTGCTCTCAACCGCCGGAGCCAGTTCTTTGTGCCAATCCGCGATTCCTAGCCCCAGCGGCTCGATCTCTTCCAGGCTGATTCTCGGAGTCAGGCAGACAAAGAGAGCCCCGGCGCCAATACTGTGGACCGTTTTGCCGGCGATGGTCTTTTGCTCCATGGGCTGGCAGAGGTCAAGACCGAGCTTGAGGAGCAGTTCAAACAGAATGTCCTGCTCGGTTCGGCCGGATTTGAGATGCTCTGCTGCGTCGAAGAGCGTTTCCGCCAGATTTTCGCGGTCCGGCTCCCAGATTCGGATGTTGGTGGAGTCGAGTTTGAACACGCGGAAACCGAGGTCGAGGGATGGTTTGCCACCCGCGGTTGGCTGCGCTTCCCCCATGTACTTAAAAAGGCTATTTTTATCGGCGTCTTTCTGACTCAACTGTGACTGTTCCTCGCGAATCTTATTCCCGGCCCGACGCAGGCGTTCTTTGGTAAGCTCGGCGATGGTGCGAGGTTTACCCATCCTATCACAGAGCATCGCGGCCATCTTTTGGTCAGTGTCCTTTGGGCATAGCGGTTCTGGCAGTTGAACCAAAATGAACCGTCTTCGAACAAGGTCCTTGGCGTTTAACTGAAAAACGGCCTTGGCCGTTGCACCAGAGCCAGCAAAGAAATCAACTGCAAAGTCGCCGTCTTGTTTTAGGAGAAACGGAAAAAACGCAGAGTAAAGTCGGACGGGCTTCGGGTTACTGAACACCTTTCCGTCTTCGGGAAAGTCCTCTTTCAAATCATAAGCTCCCAATCTGCCATCTAGCTCAAGCACACTGGAGAGCTTCTCCTGATACTCCGAAGCATATACCTTCAGTTCTATAATTTTAGTTTCGTCTTCTCCAAAAAGTACACGACCTTGGGCTAATAGGTCGTACATCGTTTCTTTAGGAAACCTATAGCCCATAAGTGGCTGTTTGCAAGGTCGTCTTGTAACCGGGTGAAGAACATCGTATCGGTAACCCTCTCGCCCTGGGTTGTGAACGCTTTGGCTTCCCGTGTAAACACCGCCGCCGTCAATGTATTTATAGCGGTCGAGAGGCCATAATTCCGCCTTATGTTCGCGGAACCAACGAGCGTATGCCTCAGAGAGGGCTTGGCTTGAGAACTGGCTTTTCAATTCATGCCCGATTCGAACAAGCACGTCCTTGACATCGGACACAGCCGACTTCCACTCCTTTTCAAGCGCCTCTTTTCCCTTCGCTACAACCAACAGGTATTCGTGTTCAGTTGCAACGTTTGTTGGGTTATTATCCGTGCGTTCTTCCAGACCACGGTTCCCATTTGGTTTTCTTCGCCGAATATCCAACTGCACAGTATTCTAAGATGGGAGTATTCCCTTTCATCTATGCTGATGAAAATCACCCCATCCTCGCGCAACAGATTCCGGGCCAGCTTTAATCGCGGATACATCATGTTGAGCCAGTCAGTGTGGAAGCGGCCGGAGGCTTCAGTGTTGCTGGAGATTTTTCGGCCGTTGCCGTCCGTCTGGCCGGTGAGTTCGAGGTAGTTCTTGATGTTGTCCTGGAAGTTGTCTGAGTAGACGAAGTCTTTGCCGGTGTTGTAGGGCGGGTCGATGTAGATGAGCTTGACCTTCCCGGCGTAGGATTTCTGGAGGAGCTTGAGGACTTCCAGGTTATCGCCCTCGATCATCAGATTCTGAGTGGTATCCCAATCCACGCTGTCTTCCGGGCACGGGCGAAGCGTCCCAAGGCTGGGCGTGAGGGCGATCTGGCGGGCGCTGCGTTTCCCATGCCAGTTGAGGCCGTATTTCTCCTCCCGTTCATCCACCGCGCCGCCGAGTAGTTGTTTGAGCACCTCGAAGTCGATCTTACCCTAGGTGAATGCCTCTGGGAACAGGGCCTTGAGCTGCTCCATGTTTTCGTTGAGGAGGTCGGCGGATTTGGCTTCGGGATCATCAATAGTGAGCTTCTTCATAGGGATTCATCCGTTATAACTGCGCCTGGACCTGAGACAGGGCGGCTTCAAGTCGTTTGATTTCAAGATTAAGCTCCACGCGGCGGTTGACCTGCGATTCCCGCGTCGCGATGGGTTGATTTATTGCGGAAATTATGAGATTCGTCGATAACCACCAGGTCGTAGTTACCCCAATTAACATGGGCTAAATCAATGTCTCCCGATGTCCCGCCGTCGCGGGAAAGGTCTGTGTGGTTTAGGACGTCGTAATTGAATCGGTCTGAGGACAAAATGTTGCGGCGGTCGTTTGCCTTATATAAGGTCCAGTTATCTCGCAGACGCTTGGGCGCCAGGACCAACGCCCTATCGTTACGAAGTTCGTAATACTTGATAATCGCCAACGCCTCAAATGTCTTACCCAGTCCCACGCTGTCGGCTATGATGCAGCCGCCGAATCGCTCAAGTTTCTCAATCGCTCCGATGACTCCGTCTCTCTGGAATTTGAAAAGCTTTTTCCAAACAGTGGTGTTTTTTATGCCGGTCCCAGACTTGACGATGCGATCTTCGTCAAGCTCATCCCCTCGGGACTTGAAGAGTTCAAAAAGTACCTGGTAATATAAGAAAGAAGCGGCGTAGCGATCGCTCACCGTCTGAAGTCGTGCTAGCAGCCTTTCCTTCGCCTCTGAAGAAGCGGGCATAGCTTTCCATAATGATTCATACCAGTTGGCAAAGAGTGCTATTTCTTCGTAGGTTTCCGCACACTGAATCAAGCTGAACTGGTTACCCGGAGCCAGACCCAACCCATCGGTCGTGAAGGGGCAATTGCCTGTGATAATGCGGCTCTGAGCCACGTCGGCGTGACGAATGAAGTAAGCTGATTGAGGCAATGGGCTCAATGGCGCTCGTACCTCTGTCTTATCGCTAATCCACCCGGCGCACATCCGGGCTAACCATCTGGTCTGGAGCCGGTTACGGGCCGCCCGATCCATGGCTGAGCGAGCAAGGTCAAGCCGTTATCAAAACCAGGGGATAATATCAGGCGAGATTCAGAGGCGTTATTTAACATCTGCCGCAGTTCGAAAAAGGCAAATAAAGAAAGACTTGAGGTAGCGATGTCCAGTGAGGCATTGGGCTTAGCGGCTTTCCGCAATGCGTCGATTACTCGATCTGATCCGATATTGCTGATCAACTTCATCTGGATAACTCACGCCGGTAGTCTTGGGATGGATAAGGTATTGATGATGCCCTTGCTGGTAGTTTAACCCTACCCTGAAGGCCTTCAGTTTGAGGGATGATATCTTTTTAGTGGTAGTTTGTAAAGCGGATAGCAAGAAGTCGAAATGAAATCTAAGTCTGAATATCTTTGGCTCTGTAGCCAAAACAGCCGTCCATAAGAAATTATCCCCCATCGTGTAAGGTCGCCAACCAATGAATCGAGATCTTCTCTGATTTCATTTTGGTAACTCACCGCCCAAGTGTATATAGGTTGATCCGATGGCACAATTTGCTTGATCTTTCACAAAGATTCCCTGGCTCCCCTATCATCTCCAAGGCCTTCCCACAGAATTTGGGCTTGCAATAAAAGGACCTCAGGAAATTTCGGATCTTGGCTAAGGTACCGTGTCCACCAGACCCAGAGCTTCCTCAAAGCGTTCTCCTCGTTTGAAGTATTTAATTCTGTTCACATCCCCGGCCAGTGTTTCTCGAATGGTCCAGTTGGATTTACGGCGGCCGGTAACGAAGCTGACGAAAGAGTTGGACCCAAAACTTGTTAAAAAGTGGGAGGATCGTTAAAGCCTCTCTTCCGAAAGGTCATCACACCGGCTTTGGACCCAGATTTACTGAATCCTTTTGACCATGGTGAGGAGATATTCGATATCAAGAGTACGCATGGGCAGCACTGCCGTGAGTAAGATTCTAAGCTGCGACAGCGTAACTGATGGCGTTTTTTTTTCCCAATCTGATGCGTATATGCCAAAGAAAGAAGTGGGCCAACATGCAGGTGAGTATATGGTGATGCCACCCTGGAAATTTCCTCACTTCATAATGATCCATGCCCAATTCAGTCTTACACTCTTCAAAACATTGTTCAATGGCCCAGCGTATGCCGCTTAACCAGACAAAAACAGCCAGTCTGGTGCTAACGGGTGCGTTGCTTATGTAGAATGAATATTCTGGCTTTCCCCCCAGGGTGCGCCTGATGATCAGCCAAACAGTCTTGCAAGGGAGGCCATCTCTGCTGAGTGTGATGCGCCGCTTTGTAAATTCATACGTGATTGGCCCCTTGGTTCCTTCAGAAACTGTCCGGCGGTACCAGAAATATTTATTTATCCCTTTGGCCAACGTAGCGACTTCTGCGGGACTTTTCTCAGTTTCGGCCACCACACGCTTGACTTTAGAGTTTCCTTTTCGGGTGATGACTTGTTTCTCGGTGACTGGTCCCTGTAACCAGCATTGAGTAGTGGAGGGCACAGACACAAAATAGATGATTCCTATATTTTCTTCGATAGCGCTGATGAAATCAGGATTGGCCCCGTAAATCGAATCCGCAGCAACATACTTGAAAGGAAGTATGCCCTCGGTGCGAAGCCCCTGAAACATTTCAGCAGCCAATTGAGGTTTGGTCTTGAACTCCTGCTCAGAAGGAAACTTACATTTCTCTCGACGAACACGGAAGTCTTCACCAAACCATTTTTCAGGAGCATAGAGGCGTTTATCCACTAGAGCATAACCGTGGCGTGAAGCATATGCAGCAAATACTCCCATTTGGCAATTGTCCACTTTGCCGATACTGCCGCAGTACTGCCTGGCAACCCCAGCAGATTCGTAGCCCTTTTTTGGAAACCCTGATTCATCAAAAATCAATACTGCATCCGGTTCTGCCATATCCTCTGCTACCAGGGCATGGTATTTCTTGAGCAGGGCAGGCTCATCCAAAACTACGTCACTTATAAAACGCTGCATCGCTCTAACATTCCCGTCCTCCACCTGGAGAGCGATAGGTTCAATTGATTTTCTTTCTAACTGACTATATTGACCAACCATGTATAAGAAAAAATTCTCTCTGGGTTCGCTTCGGGAGAAACAATCCCTAAACTGTTCGTGGTAGCCTCTTAGCTCTTCCGTGAACCCTTTAACATCGGTCTTATCGAGTTCGAACTTTGGGATAGAATAAACATCACCATCATTTCTTAATACTGGCAGCATAACCTACCTCCTTCCCGTAGCTATGGGTTGAGGATAGATCATACACCAAGTAAACGGCTTACACAAGTATCAAGTATCGTTGTAGGGTTACATCGTACAAGAATAACTCAGGCTGAGCCCCATTAAGCCGAGTTTCAAGGAGTTTCTTTTCAATCTGGTGCGCCAGGCGAAGCCTGGTTGTTCTTGTAACCTGAAAGTGGTTATCCTGCTAATTGCTCGTTCAGCAGGTAGCGGAGCGGGCGGTGTCCGGAGTAATCCGCGGCGTCGAAGCCCCGCCGA
>JADFYN010000107.1 GCA_015233055.1 Deltaproteobacteria bacterium | reverse complement strand
GTGAGTTTGCTGAAAAGCACAACCCAATCCGTTGACCTGTTGCGGACCCGGTGGCATGCCATAGAATCCGAGTGTCGCTGGCTCCGCCGACTGGTCGGCAAGTCCGACAGCCCCAAAGAGAATTATCAGAATTTAAACAAGCTGGCCAAGATATTAGAGTATCTGGAATGGACCCGAGATCATGCCGGCTATCTGGGACGGGAGTTCAAAGCCCTGGCCAAAGCCGCAGACCAGGATAGTCACACCCTCAGAATGATGATCGATGATCTGGTGGAGGACACCAGAAAAGCCACCATGCTCCCATTCACCACCCTTTTTGATATCCTTCCCCGAATCATCCGTGACATCTCCCGGGATCGGGGTAAAGAGGTGGACTTGAGATTCCAGGGGGGCGATATAGAGATAGGCCGCCGGATCCTCGAACGAATAAAAGACCCCTTTATCCACCTTATCCGCAACGCCATCGACCATGGTGTGGAACATCCGGACCAGAGAGAAACAAAGGGGAAACCCCGCCGCGGGAGCATAGACATCGTTGTTTCCCAAAAAGAAAGCAGTAAAGTCGAGATCGACTTTTCAGATGACGGCCAGGGTATTGATCTGGTCAAGATCAAGGCGGAAGCGGTTAAGCGCGGGTTCCTGACCCAGAATGAAGTCGCCCAGTTGACTGATCAAGAGGCCCTATCTCTGATCTGCCGGCCGGAACTCTCCACCAGTTCGATGATAACGACCATCTCGGGCAGAGGTGTGGGGATGTCCGTAGTTAAGGAGAACATCGAGCAACTGGGGGGGCAGTTGGCTATCGCCACCAGGCTCGGCCAGGGCTCTACTTTTAAGATGGTCTTACCTCTGACCTTATCTTCTTTCAGGTGTGTCTTAGTCCAGGTGGCGGATCAGCTATTTGCCCTGCCCAGTGCCCATATTCAGCGAGTCTCCCGGGTATCTCCAAAAGAAGTCCAAACGGTGGAAAACAAGGCCACTGTTTTATTGGAAGAATGGCCGGTATCTCTGGTTGAACTGGCCGATGTCTTGGAACTGCCCCTGGTCGCCGAAAAAAATGGAGAATCAGCCTTTTTCCCCATAGTGGTGGTGGAAACGATTGACAAAAAAATCGCGTTTAGGGTTGACGAGGTCCTGGGCGAGCAAGAGGTCTTGGTCAAAAGCCTGGGGAATCAACTCAGCCGGGTCCGAAACATAGCCGGAGCCACGGTGCTTGGTTCCGGCCGGGTCGTGCCTATATTAAACATTCATGATCTGATGAAATCGGCCTCAAAGCCCGGTCCGGGGCGAATCCAACCCCTGGTGGCTGAAGACAGGGTGGTAGAGAAAAAAAAGAAGTCAATCCTGGTGGCCGAGGATTCCATCACCTCTCGGATGCTGATAAAAAATATTTTAGAATCAGCCGGTTATACCGTCAAGACGGCAGTCGATGGAGTAGACGCGTATTCTTGGTTAAAAACGGATGATTTTGATCTGATAATCTCAGATATAGAGATGCCTCGAATGAATGGCTTTGATTTAACATCAAAAATTCGCCAGGACAAACGTCTTGAGGAGATTCCGGTCGTGTTGGTCACCGGCCTGGAATCCCCCCAAGACCGAGAGCGCGGCATCGACGTGGGGGCTAATGCCTATATCATCAAGAGCAGTTTTGATCAAGGCAATCTCCTGGATATCATTAGTCGGCTTATTTAGACCGAAAGAGTAACTTATGATCAAAGCCTTGATCGTTGACGACTCAGCCACCATGCGAGAGTATCTCCAACATCTCCTGGAGAAAGACGGCCGGATCAAAGTAGTCGGCACGGCCCCGGATGGAGCCGAGGCCGTCAGGCTGGTGCCGTTATTGCGGCCCGATGTGGTCACTATGGACATCGTCATGCCTAAGCTCGACGGCATTGAAGCTACCCGAAGAATCATGGAATCGCATCCGGTACCCATCATCATAGTCAGCTCCATCTGGGATCCGGAGGAAGTCAGAAATACCTTCAAGGCTATGACGGCCGGGGCAGTGGCCGGGGTAAGGAAACCTGCCGGGCCGGGGCATCCCGAGTCTGAACCGGAGGTGGCCAAACTGATCCAAACGGTGATATTGATGTCCGAAGTCAGAGTCATCCGACGCCTGCCCAGGGTATCACGGGACCCGGCCGGGGCGGACACGATCTCCCGAATCAGGCCCCGAACCGCGGGTCAGGTATTCGAGATGGTGGCTATCGGAGCCTCTCTTGGCGGCCCTCCGGTCATTCAACTCATCCTGTCTAAATTGTCCCGAGATTTCCCGGTGCCTATTTTGATTGCCCAGCATATCAGCCCAGGCTTTGTCGATGGATTCGCGGACTGGCTTTCATCTTCCTCCGGTCTTCCAGTCCACCTGGCCGAGGCCGGAGAACGGGTCAAACCAGGACACGTCTACCTGGCGCCCGATGACTGCCATATGGGGATCACCTCGGAGGGGCGATTGGTGACCAGCAAAGCTCCACCTGAAAACGGTCTCCGCCCGGCCATCTCTTTCCTTTTCCGTTCCGTGGCTCAGGCTTTTGGGCCGCGGGCCATCGGTGTGCTTCTCACCGGCATGGGCAAAGACGGGGCGGTAGAGCTAAAAATAATGCGGGACCGTGGAGCTATTACTATGGTTCAAGACAAGGAAAGTTCCGTTATTCATGGGATGCCCGGAGAGGCGATCAGGCTGAATGCCGTCACGCATATTCTGACGCCGGAAGAAATTGTCAACCAATTGATTTATTTGGTTAATCACGCCAATTAGGGAGTGGTTTGCCGGATTTTAGGGATTATTAAAGCCAGGTGAGGAAGACATGGACTTATTGGCCAACCAGGAAGGAAGCACCGCAACTATATTAATTGTAGAAGATAGCGCCACCCAGGCTCTTTTGTTACAATCTCTTCTTGAAGGGAACAACTACCGGGTGGCGGTCGCCGGTAATGGGCTGGAGGCATTGGAATATTTGGATGACCATGCCCCTGACTTGATTATCAGCGACATCATTATGCCTCAAATGGACGGCTATGAACTCTGCCACCGGATCAACATGGCCAAGCAATTAAAGGACATCCCGATCATCATGGTCACGGCCATGTCTGAAAAAGAAAAACTGCAGTTAGCCTTTGCCGCCGGGGCGATGGACTTTATCGCCAAACCTGTGGACAGGACGGAGCTGTTTGCCAGAGTGCGGTCCTTGCTGAAACTAAAGTACGAGATGGACCGGCGGAAGGCACGGGAACAGGAGTTGCTGGAAGTAACCAAACAACTCCAAGAGGCGAATCTGATGTTACAGCGACTATCCGAGCTTGACGGGCTGACCAATATCGCCAACCGCCGCTGTTTTGATGTCTACCTGGATCAGGAATGGAGGCGCGCCACCAGAACCGGCAGTCAGTTGTCAATGCTCATGATAGATATAGACTATTTCAAATTGTACAATGACACCTATGGACACCAGGCCGGCGACGAATGTTTGCGGAATGTGTCTAAGGCATTGAATCACAGTCTAAAGCGGGGTGGTGATTTTGCCGCCCGTTATGGCGGGGAAGAATTTGCCATAATCTTGCCCGAAACCGACATAACCGGAGCCGTGCTTCTGGCCCAGGCCATTCGAGCCAACGTGGAGGAACTAGATATAACCCATGCCAAGTCTGAAGTCAGTGATCGGGTGACGATCAGTATCGGCGCCGCTTCTATTGTACCTGAAAAAGATCTGCCCAACGCGATATTGGTCACCACGGCCGACCAGGCCCTATACCAGGCCAAAAGAAGCGGCCGCAACCAGGTCAGGTGGGCATTGATGCCATGACTTTCCTGTTGTCTGAAAGAGAATAAGACCCTTAACAAAAACAGGCGCCTTGTCTTTTCCTCTCTCCGTGTCCTCCGGGTTACGCTTCTTCTTCACTTTAATAAAGATTATTCAGGGTTAGATAACCCGATACCGGCCATACCGCCTAGTCCTCACTTCTAAACAAAAACTCTTGCAAACAGACAACGATCTCCTGTTCGATGGATTGGAGTTTTTCCTCGGTCGCGTCCGGCAACTGAGCCATCTCATCCCGGATCAATTGCGCCGCTTGTTGCGGAATACTTGACAGAATGGCTTCTTGATGTTCCGGCGGCATCACCTTTAAAGCCAGACTCAAATTGTACATCCCGATATGATTGAAAATTTTTTTTATTCCATCGGGTTTAAGTCTTGACAGATCATAAAGCGATACCTTCGGCATCCTTTTCGGCATGGCCTTGCTTTTTCTTTCCTCGGCCTCGACGGGTTGGCTCGGGATATCCGTTACGTCGTCGAGCAGGTTCTCCCACTCCCCTGAGAATTGGTCCAGCAGGGCCTTATCATTGAATCCCTGCTTGTCGAACCAGGCGGATATCCCCTCCCGATCAAAATAGATGTGCCGTTCCGGGATTTGTCCTGCGGATAGTTGATTAAGCACCTCTCTTTCAGATGTGTTCATCATTCCGGCCATCTCAGTCAGATCGATAAACGCGTTTTCCGGAAATAGATCCTCCCCCGTCTCTTCCAGGCGCTCCATCAGTTCCTCAACCCGGTTCACAAATTTTAAATAATTGACCAACTGCAATCCCAGCCGCCCGTCGACCGGGACTAATCGAATCAGGTTTATATCCCTTAACTTAGTAAACAGGCTGTCGACCCTCGAGCCGGGGACGTTCATGATCTTCTTGATTCCTTCTCGAGCCAGTCCATGGGGGATAATGTCTTCCTGGCCGCATTGACGAAGCAAGGACGACATCAAGTCCAAAATCATCGCGGCCCCCATCAAAAAATCCCGCCCGGCTATCCCCGATAGTATTTCGGTAGTATGGATCAGTCGATTAACCAAAGCCACAACCAGGCTTTCCACTATCTTAGGAGACCTTCCCAAAGCAACCATCAATTGATCTTTGGTGATATGTATTAGTTCAGTATATTCCAGGGCCGTAGCCGTGGCTGTTCGCTTAACCGTATTGATCAAGGCCATTTCCCCAAAAACCTGTCCCTCTCTGAAGACTCCCAACACGACCTTCCGGCCCAAGATCAATTTTGAAATTTCCACCGCGCCTAATTTGACAATAAAGGCCGCATCGCCACGTGAGTTCTCCTTAAAGATGACTAACCCCTTAGGATAAGCCTTAGTAGTAAAGGTCGTTTTGCTCATATTCAGTAGTCCGATGTTGAATTCTGTGTTCGTCTTGTCGCCAACGGCTCAGAAGACGCAAAATTTTTTGAGGCCGGTGATATCACATTGCAAGATAAACCAATTGAGGATGAAAGGATGGGGCGTCTGAAGAGAAAGTTACCAAACAGCACCGGGTAAAGTCAAATCAAATGTAGCCTTAACCAGGAGTTGGACCGGACTAAGCCATTCTTCGAGGCTTTCTGCCGAGCTTGCCTTGATTCAGGCTAACCGGGCACGGCAAATTTAGGCATCCAATCCTGGCCGGCCGTGGTAAATAATGCCCGGCAGGCAATTGTTGCCGCTCCTGATAAACGAAAAATGCCTTTAGATATTAAGCAAATATCTCCACGGCGAGACTTGGCGCGTTACTTGCTATTCTAACAAGCAAATATTAAACTGCATCCATCAACTGTGACCAGGAGGGACCAGCCATGCTGCCATATCTGTTCAACGCCGGCCACGCCGCACTAGCCCGAACCAATCTGTCGGACAACTATCCCGACCACGACGCTGCATCCGACCATTTCCTGGGCGCCCACCTGGAGCAAATGCCCAAAAAAGAACTCATCGCCCTTATCCACCAGCAGGCCCGGGAGGCATCAAAAAACGGAGCCGGCCTGGCCGCCTTGGAACATGAGTTGGCGGAAAAGGACACCGAACTATCCAAACTTAAACAATCTCTGGTCCGGGTTAACCTGAAACTACACTATGCCCAAGAAGCCGGACAGGCCGCAGAGCAAGCCAAAATGAATTTCCTGACCAGTATGTCTCATGAACTGCGCACTCCGTTAAACGGCATCATCGGATTCTCTCAGATTCTTCAAGATGGCTATGCCGGTTGCCTGAGCCCCAGACAAGCTGATTTCGTTCGCGATATTAATCAATGCGGAAGTCATCTGGCTCACCTGATCAACGATATTCTGACTTTGGCGGCCACGGAAAAGGGGGCTCCGAATTTTTCCATGGCATCCTTGGAGGTCAAACACCTC
The DNA here is from genome assembly GCA_015233055.1 of Deltaproteobacteria bacterium. GTDB lineage: Bacteria > Desulfobacterota > JADFXK01 > JADFXK01 > JADFXK01 > JADFXK01. The sequence goes on along the minus strand of JADFYN010000107.1, from coordinate 3,880 downwards.
ATGGAAAAAGGTCTGGAGTCGGTAGATGCTCTGACCATCGGACGTGATCTTCAATTTGATATAAAGATATCTGAGAAGCTGAGCGGTCGAAGCATTTGGGGAGATGTACCCAGTCTTAGCAGAGCCATGTCCCATGTCATATCCAATGCCGTTAATTTTACTTTTGACCAGGGGAAGATTACTGTTGAAGCCGGTCTCACCGAAGGCCAACTAGTCATCAGTGTCACAGATACAGGGATCGGACTGCCCCCCGAACACCGGGAACGAATCTTCGATCCATTTTATCAAGTTCAGAGTGGGAGTTGCGGCAAGACACCCGGCCTTGGCCTGGGCTTAACTCTGGCCCGCCGGATCGTGGAATTACATGGCGGCAAACTTTGGGCGGAAAGCGAGGGAGAAGGCTCCAGATTCCATATTCTGTTGCCTCTAATCCCGCCCGTGGCTTAATCCTACTGATTAATCTTAAGAAATGTTAATCCCGGATGGCGGAGACCACCTCTTCGCCATTTCAAACATCAAGACCCCCCCTGCCACCGAAACGTTCAAGGACGGCACTTTGGGATTCAACGGAATCGTGACCAGGTAATCGCAGGTCTTGGCAATTAGCGGCCTCAGTCCCTTATCTTCACTGCCCAGGACCAAAACCATCCGCTCGGCATAATCCGTAGCCCGATAGTCGCGTCCGTCCCGCACCGTGGCCCCGTAAACCCAAAACCCGGAATCTTTTAACTGCCGCAGGCTCTGGGCCAGGTTCAGCGCCCGAACTACCGACACATGGGCCAGGGTTCCGGCCGCGGTCTTCTGGACGGTGGACGTAATCAGGGTACTCCGGTGGGTGGTAACAATGACCGCCTGGACTTGCGCCGCGGCGGCCGTCCTGATCAAAGCCCCCAGGTTATGTGGATCGGTGATCCCATCTAAGGCCAGCAAAGTAAATGGTCCGGACGCGGCGGAGACCCGGCTCAAGACATCTTCCATTTCCACATACTGATAAGGTGCGACCAGCGCCACGACTCCCTGATGCAGAATCTCAGGATACTTCTGATCCAACATCCGCCGGGGCAACGTGCTTATCTTAATATGGTTTAGCCGAGCCAACTCGATAATTTTATTCAATCGTTCGTCATGTCTTTCGGCCGCGGCCACGATCTGGTTAATCTGATCAGGCCTCTCCTTGAGAGCTTCGAAGACGGGATTTATCCCGGCAATCAGATCAGTCATATCGCCTCATCCCAATGAAGAAGAAGATCCTCGATCTTAGAAGTGCAATGGCTCACCCGAAGACGTTCCGCAGTGAATATGGATAATGTTTCCATTACGGCCCGGTCAACGTCCTGATTAATGATCATGTAATTAAATTCTTTGAATGACTCTATTTCTTGGCGGGCATTAGCCAGCCTGAGTCCCAGGCTCTCCGGGGCCTCAGACCCCCGCCCGGTCAGCCGGGCCTTAAGCTCATGAAATGAAGGCGGGGCAAACATGATATAAACGGCTTCAGGATAGTGTCGTTTAATGTTTATCGCCCCCTGGATATCTATATCCAAAAGCAAATCACGGCCTTGCTCCAGGCTCTGATTGATCATGAACTTTGACGTGCCGTAATAATTACCGTGCACCCGAGCCCATTCGACAAAAGCTCCGCTCTCGACCATTGATTTGAATTCTGCTTCACCGACAAAAAAATAATCCCGCCCCGGCACCTCGCTCTGCCGCGGGGCCCGGGTCGTGTGGGACACGGAAAAATCGACATTCTCCAATTGCCCCAAAAGACGCTGAATGATGGTCGTCTTACCGGTACCTGAAGGAGCGGTAATCACGTAAAGTTGTCCGGCCACGCTCATCCTTCCTTATCTTTTATCTTTTCCTTAGAAAGGACATCGGCCCCAAACCGCTGGGCGATGGTTTCAGATTGAATCGCCGATAAGATAACATGATTACTGTCGGTAATGATCACCGACCGGGTTCTCCGGCCCATGGTCGCGTCAACCAACCGCTTGGCGTCTTTGGCCTCCTCCTTGAGCCGCTTCATGGGCGCAGATCCTGGATTGACAATGGTCACGATCCGGTCGAGGACCACAAAATTGCCGAAACCGACATTAATGAGTTTGCTTTCCATAGCCCACCGGTAAAGTTACAATAATCAGAGGCCGAGGTTCGACGTTTCAAGCTGAGCTTCACGGCAACGACATTGCCTGCAGCCTACTCAATATTTTGAACTTGCTCCCTGATCCGTTCCAGTTCTCCCTTAATCTCGACCACCACGTGGGAGGCCGCGGCGTTGCCGACTTTCGACCCAATTGTGTTGGCTTCGCGGCCCATTTCCTGAATCAAGAAGTCCAGCCGGCGGCCGACCGGTTCCGGCAATTCCAGAAAGTGGCGAAACTGCTGAATGTGGCTCTTTGACCTGACCAGTTCCTCGGTGATGTCGCTTCGTTCTGCAAAGTAAGCCGCTTCTTGAAACAGCCGTTGCTGGTCTATTTCCGTTTGCCCCAAAAGCACCTTCATCCGCTCCCCCAGCCTGGTTTGATGCAACATAAGCACATCATCGGCTGTCTTCTCCAGTTCCCCCAGCAGGCTCAGGATGCGGTCGAGCCGGGAAATGAGGTCATCGGCCAGGTTCCGCCCTTCGGCTTGCCGCATGGAATCCAGGTTATCAAACGCTTCATTCAGGCAGTCTTGAATCGCCGGCCAGGCGGCATCCAGGTCTTCATCATTCCGCTTCGGGACAACAATATCATTCACCCGGAGCAAATGGGCCAGCTCCACCTTGTCATCGAGTCCCAGGGCCGCATTGAGCGAACTGAGGGCCGCGTACAATTGCCGGGCTAAGGGCAGATTGACCTCAAAACCGTCGACTCGGTCCGGTAAGGAGTCAGTGGAGATGGTCAAATCTACTCGACCCCGGTCTATCCGGGCCGCGGCCACGGCCTTGATCCGGTCCTCCAGGGAATAGTATTTCCGTGGCAAATGTAAGCTGACATCGCGGTGACGGTTATTAACCGTCTTTATCTCAATCGTGGTGTTGGAATCGCCCTGGCTTATCTTGGCTGACCCAAAAGCCGTCATACTCCGAATCATGAACCATCCTTACCTGCCGTTGTCCGGCTTTCCGCTTCTTTAAGTTGATAGATATAGTTGCGCCTGATGCGATGAAATGCGATCAGCAGTTCTTCCGAGGCGTAATCAGGATATGTCCAGGGCAAAGGCCGGTATCTCCCTTGGGTGTACAGCAAAGTTAGATCCGCGTAGATGCCTTTGGTCAAGGGAATCCGGTGGGTAAAATTCTTACCCGTGGCCAGAACAAGCCGTTCCCGGGAAATGACCCCGGGGTCGATGTTGACCCGCCGTCGGGTCTCCGCCGCCGTAGCCTGCTCGTATTCATTGGTGACCAGCTTAACCCCGGGGAGTTCCTCGAATTGAATCAGGCCTCGAAACGAGACCACTCGCCGAAACAAAGGCCGACCCATTTCCCGGTAATAGTATTCCGTCTGCTCAAACGGAATCACCCGGCTGACCAAGTCTGCTTCGCCATAAACCCCGGCCAAGAATTTGATCGTCTCAGCGAGCCGCCCCCGGTCAAGGCCGAAGATGCTCACGATCAATTTCACCGGGTCAAAGGGACGGGGGGTACTCATTTGCCGGCATTCCCAACCTTTGGAAAAGAATCATCGGGTCTCATTCACACCCAGTCCGCCATCAATCTCTCTTCAGGTAGATCTTTCGCTTTGACGGCTCAAATTTCTCGACAGCATATCGAAGCATTTGGGGAGATGTACCCAGTCTTAGCAGAGCCATGTCCCATGTCATATCCAATGCCGTTAATTTTACTTTTGACCAGGGGAAGATTACTGTTGAAGCCGGTCTCACCGAAGGCCAACTA
>JADFYN010000106.1:5933-10109 GCA_015233055.1 Deltaproteobacteria bacterium | reverse complement strand
GTTGCCTTGATCGACATCAGAGATCTGGCCTATAACCTTCGCCCGGCGGCTCTGGACGATCTGGGATTAGCCCAGGCCATATCACAGTTGTGTGAGGAGTTCTCTGCCCGTAACGGACTCACGGTGGATCTGATTACGGCCGGGATCGAAGGCCTAAAACTGGATTTTGATACAGAGATCACCATTTATCGGCTGATTCAGGAAGGCCTTAACAACGCCCTCAACCATGCCGAAGCCGGGCTGATCACAGTCCGGCTGGTGACGTCCTTTCCGTGTATTATCCTTCGGCTGGAAGATGACGGCCGAGGTTTTGATGTGCCCCGGCGTTTGGCCGTGGCCCTTAGTGAAAGACGCATGGGTTTGTCCAGTATGAGAGAGCGGGTCAGCTTGTTGCGAGGTAAGATGCGCCTTGAATCCCTGCCGGGAAAAGGCACAAAAATCGTTATAGAGGTTCCTTATAAGGAGAACAGACCGTGAGTAAGAAGAAAACCATCCTGATCGTGGATGATCATCCCTTTTTCAGGGAGGGCCTTAGGGCGATCTTGGCGCGGAACTCCGGTTTTGAGGTCGTGGGCGAAGCCGGCGATGGGCAGCAAGCCATCAGAATGACTAAGGAACTTAATCCTGACCTGGTGTTGATGGATATCTCTTTACCCGACAAAAGTGGGATTCAATTAACGGGTGACCTGCGGCATCTGTTACCCGATGTCAACATACTGATTATCAGTATGCACGCCAAAGCGGATTATATCACTAAGGCCTTCCAGGCCGGAGCCAAGGGATATCTTTTCAAAGAATCGGCGGCGGAAGCCCTGGTCCAGGGGTTGGAAGCCGTATCCAAAGGAGAATTTTTCCTGGACGCGTCCCTGTCCCACCAGGTAGTCAAAAAGCTGATGGAATCCCCGGAGAAAAAGACGAAAGTCTCCGACACCGCTTACGGCACCCTGACGTCACGGGAGCAGGAGGTGATGCGTCTCCTGGCAGAGGGCATTTCCACCAAAGATATCGCCCAGAACCTGTGCATCAGCCCCAAAACGGTGGACAACCACCGGGCTAATATTATGAGCAAACTCAACCTGCACAGCGCCATTGAACTGGTCCGGTACTCTGCCCGGCTCGGCCTGATTGACGTAGATCTGTGGAAAGATTAGCCTGCAATCTCGTGGACAATAATATTAGGGAAGAAGGGTAAAGGTGAGTTATGGATAAGCTCGCGGCCATTCGTTATGTCTTGGCCTCAGACAGGTCAATTTTTGATTACTACTGTGGCCGGATGTTGGAAGAAGCAGATGTTGATTTCGATGACTTTGACGGCGTGTTGGACAATTATGATTACGACGGTTTTGGCGACATGGCCGACAAAATATTAGTCGAAGGCCTGGAAGCCGGGATTATTTCCTTTAACCCGGAACACGAGTCACCTGATGAGGAATATGAGGCCACCTAGGTGGTCGCCCAGACTCGAAGTCCTGTCAGAACCAGCAATGTTATCCAGGACGTGGCCAGCATCAATCTGTTGGTCAGCAGAATGTCATTGGGGGTCAAGGGCCGGAGCGGATCTCCCAACTCCGGTTTGTGTGATGGTTTCCCGCCGTAGTAACTGAGCCCACCCAGTTGCACTCCCAGAGCGCCGGCCATAGCTGCTTCCGATTGACCGGCATTCGGGCTGGGGTGTTTGGTCCTATCCCGCAAAAATATCCTGATTGAATTCACCGCCCGTTGCCCCAGAATCAAAGCGGCCGGAGGGACCAAAATAGAGGTCAACCGGCTGGGCAGGAAAGCCGCCAGGTCGTCTAGTCGGGCCGAAGCCCAGCCAAATTCCAGGTAGCGTTCATTCTTGTATCCAAAGGTGGAATCGAGAGTGCTGATCGCCTTGTAGGCCATTATCCCCACCGGCCCGCCCAACACGGCAAAGAACAGCGGGGCGGTAACTCCATCGACCATGTTTTCCGCGACGCTCTCCACGGTCGCTCGAACCACTTCCGTCTGATCCAGGGAATGGGTGTCGCGACCGCAGATCATCCCGACCCGGCGTCTGGCCTCCTCCATGTCTCCCGAATTTAAGGCCGCCCACACCTCCGTGCCGTGCTTGATCAGGTCCCTGGCCGCTATGCCGGTATAGATGATCAGGATCGAGACCAGATCACCCACCATCGGGTGGATTCCCCGCCCCAATCCGACCACCAGATAAGTCCCCAAGATCGTGACCAGGACGACAGCCAGAGCCGTGACCAGGCCGGCCGCCCGAGGGTCCCGGATGGTGCTTCGAGACATCCCTTCCAGTTTCACCGCCAACCGGCCGATCAACCTGACCGGGGGGGGAAACCAGCGGGGGTCACCGATTAATAGATCAAGAACCATCGCCGCGATGACCTGGTCTTCAATATTCATAATGGTGATCCGATGTCGGGCTAAATGATCGTTCAGGAAAAAACAAATCGTACGGGACGCGGGGATAAAAACAGCATCGTCACGGGAGGAATTTAATATTCAAACAATAATCCAAGGGAGTAGACCAGTGCCCCCAGATCCGAGTTCCAGGCCCCGAAATTATCTAGATTGACGTAACGGGTCTCCAGCGAGAGGAAGGTTCGCTGGACGCCGTATTCCTTTTTGAATTCCATCGCCCGGACGGGATCCAGGGTGTTGAGATTGACCCGCATGCCCAAGGAGCAATGATATCCTTTTAACCAGACCCGCTCAGTGTTGCGGCGGTCGTCGATGTCCTCGTCCAGAAAGAAGAGATCCACGCCGCCGTCCAGGTAAGGAATAACAATCTGATTCTTGTAATAATCGAATTTGAATCTGAAAGACATATCCCCACCGTAACCCTGGAGGATGGTATCGGCATCCGCGGTGCGGCCGTCCACAGTTTCCGCGTGTCCGGTTGAGTTTAAGTAGTGCAGGCCAAAGCCAAGCTCAAAGTACTTCCCATAATCCCGGTCTAAACTGGCGGAAACCATATAGCCGCCGTGATTGTATATTCTTGAGGCTTTGTCGCTCTTGGGGTCAAAAAACCCCCCTTTTACCCCGACCATTACGCCTTGGGCGTCGAACGCCTGGGCCTCCGGATTAGGCCAGCCTAATATCAGCAACAGGATCAAAGGAATCATTCGTTTCATGGAGAATACCTACCCCATAACCTGAGTTCGACGAGTTTCTTAATTAACTACAAGAAATGTATCCGCAGATTTCGCAGATGAACGCAGATGGAAAAGACCCAAATACCTATTTTGGCCCTAATCTGCGCAAATCGGCGCAATCTGCGGATTGAATCATGGCCCTTGATGATAATCGCTTAGCATACTCGCCGAACTCAGGTTATGTTACTTAATTTGAACGCCGCGGCCGGCTCGACCAGGCGCCCTAAAAACGGCCGTGGCGATAAAGCAACCACCACCGGAATCGGTGACCAGCCCGTGGATCGGAGATGGCGTCTGGTTCACCTCGTCCGATTTTTCACCTTCGTTGGTGGCCTTATCATAAGCTGAAACGGTCAGATAGTAGACGGTCCCATTCTGTAGCCCATTGAGGGTATACTTGGTTATGTTGCCCACGTCAATGGGAGAATTTGGGGCGTCATACCGGCCGGGTGTGGTCCCGTAATAAACTTTGTATCCTCCGACCCCGGACCCATTGTCAACAGCCGGTTGCCAGGTCAGGGGGATAGAGCTTTCCGACAGCCCGGCTTTTACTTCCATCACTCTGGTCGGGGGGATGGTGTCAAGGATGATGATGGTATTGGCCCCGGAGGTTTGCCCATTAGCGGTCACATAAATGTTGATGGTGTATTGGCCGTCGTTGATCCCGAGGTCCGTGGACTTGATGGTGGTGGTGATTTGAACGTTCTTTTGACATTTGCCGGCGTCGATTTGATTTCCCGTGCCGGGTCCGATGCCCCCAATCTCCACTAAATAATCACCATCGTTACCTGAATACCAGATTAGTTTGGCCTGATTATTATTAGTCTTATTAATGGCTGCGGGAATCAAACTGACGATGGCGATGGCTGATAAATCAGACCACATGCTCACCGTATTATCAATTGAATTCATGGAGAAGAGATAATGGCCATCCGCCGATAGCCGGACTCCGGCCGGGCCCTGGCCGGCTACGAGTGGGTTGGCCGTGACGGTCATGTCGGCTGTATTGACTATCTTCAGGTTGCCGGCCAGG
>JADFYN010000106.1:0-5911 GCA_015233055.1 Deltaproteobacteria bacterium | reverse complement strand
ATTGGTTAGGGCCAGGCCAAGAGGGTTGCCGGTCAGGTTCGCTCGCTGGTTAACGGTCAGATCCGCGGCCGACAATTTTAGGACCGTGCCCCCACTGGAACAGGTGACATAGACATAAGCCCCATCACTACTCGGGGCAAGATATAGAGGTTGCCCATCCACTGAGCCAGAGACGGTAACGACGAGATCCGCCAACCGGACTTTGAAGACGGTATTAGCCGCGGAACCGGCCACGTAGAGATACTGTCCGGCCGGGTCCAGGGCCAATCCCCAGGGACCGTAATTTAAAACTATTCCAGCGGTTACGGTGTCGGTCGCGGTTGAAATAAGAGAAACCGTGCCGCCGGCGTAATTGGACACAAATACGGTCAGGCCGTCCTTAGATATAATCACATCAACTGGTTGCGCGTCCATTCCGATGGTCTTGATGACTTGCCGGGAGGTGACGTCCACCTTGGACACGGTGTTGTCTCCCTGATTGGCCACATACAGATACCGGCCGTCAGGGGTGAAGGCCAACCCCTGGGGAGTAGTGCCAACGGCGATGGCATTCACGGTCACCGCCCCTGTGGCGATATTGATGATGGAGACGGCATTGGAAGAAGCGCCGGTGACGTAAAGATTTTGCCCCGCGATATCTATGACCCCGGACCAGGGGCGGGCGCCTACGGTAAAAGTCTTGACCGGGGTGGTCGGCAAGGCGGCGGCTGTAACTGGAAAAAGCACCAAAGACAGCATCGTCCAGATGATCAGGGCTGGGAATAAAGTGTTAGCCGGGCGGGCGGTCTTAACCGTCGGCTTGGGACTCATGATTCTGCCGGGACTTAGCATTGGCATATCCAGGAAACTGGTCAGGGTAAAAAAAGCACGGAACCGGAAGTACTTTCGGCCATGATCAACCTAATTAACGGCGCAGAAAAAATCAACCACATAGATTAAAAAAGTCGCTGTATATTCAGTTATGGAGCCTTTTTTTTTATTTTTGGGCCGGCGCGGCTTGGGATAGATATAGATCATGATGCCTGCAGGGCGAAGCCTGGGTAGATGGGCATATGTTTCGGCGGGAAAGGGGAGGGCGGTTCTGAAAAGGACCAGCCGGTACTTGGGGCGGTAAGAAGGGCGTCGGCCGCGTTCCCTTAAGGGAAGATCCTGGAGAAGCTGTTGCTCGGTCTGTTTTCCAGGTCGTCCCTAAGGGCTGAGGCTAAGTACGATCAAGCTGTTTCAGATGGCATTAGGCCGGCTTGACCACCGAGCCGGTACGCAGGCATCGGGTGCAAACCCGGATCCGTCTCACCGTTCCATTTAGCACGGTCCGGACCCGTTGCAGGTTCGGATACCACCTGCGCTTGGTTTTGTTATTGGCATGGCTGACGTTGTTCCCGACAACCGGGTGCTTCCCGCAGATCTCGCAACTCTTTGACATTGTTCTCTCCTGTTTCAGAGCTTAATATTCAGGTAGGGGAGCCTGACTCACGCCAGGCAAAAAAAGATATTGTGTAGCACAAGCGGTTAGGAAAAGCAAGGATATTTTTGGCGTCAGTCCGCCCAATTTATAAAAAATCACTCCTCAGCCATAAATCGGCAACGGACATTATACAGTCGCACAGTCATAAGTGACGCTTCTGGATACGATTGTTGCAGGTTAGTTGTTCAAGACAACCGGCAACGAGCAACAAGCAACAAGTAACAAGCAACAAGTAGTTCAATCAATGCCCCGCGGCACTTCCCCATAACTCCTTGAGCCGTCGGTCCCGGCCGCAACTGGTCCGATAGAATTTGTACCGTAAGGGGTTTTTCTTGTAATAATGCTGGTGGTATTCTTCGGCCGGGTAGAACTGGCTCGCCGGCGAGATCTCGGTGACGACTGGCCCCTGGAATGGTTTGGCTTTTTCTAAGGCCGCCTTTGACTCCTCAGCCATTTTCCGTTGGGCCTCACCTTGGTAGAAAATAGCGGAGCGGTACTGGTGTCCCCGGTCGCAAAACTGACGGTCGGTAACGGTGGGGTCGATATTGTGCCAGAAGATTTCAAGCAGTTTGTTGTAATTGATGACAAGCGGATCATAAACGATCTGGACCGATTCCGCGTGGCCTGTCCCGCCGGCTGAAACCTGTTCATAGGTGGGATCTTTGACGCTTCCCCCGGTGTAGCCGGGAGTGACTGAGATGACTCCTGGTTGCGAGTTGAAGGGCGCCTCCATACACCAGAAGCAGCCCCCGGCAAAGATGGCCGTCTCCAACTTCTGAGCCGCCAGTGCTCCTGTCGGGGCCATGAGGATCAGTGACAAACAAAATGCCACGACCAAGAAAGGTGTTGATATGATCCAGTTCATGGTGTTTCCTCCTTTTTGATGCCGGTTGACCTCATCTTCCGCCTTAGGGGCAACCTCATTCCCCTTTAACCAGTTTCAGGGCCGCAGAATTCATGCAATAGCGAAGCCCGGTCGGCGGCGGACCATCGTTGAAGACGTGTCCTAAGTGGGCCTCGCAGCGGCTGCACAGAACCTCGGTTCTTTCTGTAAATAAGGTGTTATCCGACCGGGTGGCGACGTTTTCCAGGGCGATTGGTTGCCAGAAGCTGGGCCAACCCGTCCCCGACTCGAACTTAGTCTCCGAGCTGAACAGATCGTTGCCGCAGCAGACGCATTGGTAGACCCCCTTGTCGTGATTATTCGCGTAGATCCCGGAGAAGGCTCGTTCGGTCCCGGCCTCGCGGGTGACGTGGTACTGTTCCGGAGTGAGGAGTTGCCGCCATTCCGCCTTGGTCTTAACGGCTTTTTCTACCATGACATATCCTTTCTTGGCCGCGGAGTAGAGTTTGATCGCACCGCGCTCGGCCTCGTTTTTCCCGGCCGCCGGGGGGCTGTTATTTGTTGTTCCCCCGGTGCATGAGGCGATGAAGCCGAAGATGAATACAACGAACACCACAAAAAAATGTTTCATCATTCGTCCCTTAGAAGATAAGTTTTGTTTCAGATCGTTTCCAGTCTGAGCCATTTTAATAAAAAATATGGTAACAGGGCAAGCAATATGATAAAAGATCTACATTCACCTGGCCTGACGTTCATTTTAGATTAGTCGTTTATCATTGATTCTATTAATAATTTTTGCAGTACACGACAGAAAATTCAATGCGGAAGAAACGTAACGTTTTTTCCCATTCAAAGTCCGCTGTGTCCATAACCCGTCGAGCGATGTTCGCCCTTTACCGGCAACTCACCTTACATTTATAAGGCACCTGTATAATATAAGGCACTTATGGATAAAAAACAAAGTCAGTTCCAAACCGATTCGAATCCAAAGCCCGGTATCACTGAGCCCTCTTCCGGGTCACCCCGTCATATCGAAGCTAAGGTGCTGGCCAACCGGAGGATAACGAACGATGTTTACCATCTTTCGCTCATGGGCGAGGAGATCGCCGCGGCGGCCGGGCCGGGACAGTTCGTTATGGTCCGGGTCAGCCAGGCGGTTGATCCGTTGCTTCCCCGGCCGTTTTCGATTCATCGGGTGATGGGCGCCCGCTTCGACATCCTGTTTCGGGTGGTCGGTCAAGGCACCCGGATCCTGGCTAAGACCGCCGTAGGAGAAACTCTGGCAGTCACCGGTCCCCTGGGCCGGGGGTTTCTCTTAGCCCCTGGGCGGGCGTTGTTGGTGGCGGGAGGGCTGGGACTGGCTCCGCTCTTTTTCCTGGCCCAGGACCTGATCAACCGTGGTTTTTGCCGGCCGGATGAAGTCACCGTCCTGGCCGGGGGGAGGGGCCGGGCCGACATCCTATGCCGAGAAGAATTGGCCGAATTAGGAGTAAGGGTTCAGATTACCACCGAGGACGGATCCCTGGGACGGCCGGGACTGGTCACCAGCCTGGTCCAAGAGCAGTTGGATGCCGCCTCTGAACCGATTCGCCTGTATAGCTGCGGGCCCAAGGCCATGCTTCAGGCCGTGGCCGGTCTGGCCGTCGCGGCTGGGTGTCCCTGTCAGGTGTCGTTGGAAACCGGCATGGCTTGTGGCCTGGGTGTTTGTTTAGGCTGCGTGGTTCGGAAAGCCGATGCCCCAGGTCCGGCTTACTTGCGGGTGTGCCGGGAAGGTCCGGTGTTTGATGCCGGGGAGGTGTTTAGCTCATGAATCATCCTGATTTAACTGTTACTTTGGGCCGCCTCAAATTGGCCAACCCGGTTATGACCGCCTCAGGGACTTTCGGCTATGGCGAAGAATATGCTGGAATTATAGATATAAATCGGTTAGGGGCCCTGGTCGTCAAGGGGATCTCCTTAAGACCGCGGCCGGGCAATCCGCCTCCGCGGATCGTGGAGACCGCGGCCGGGATGTTAAATGCCATCGGGTTGCAGAACGTGGGACTGACCGCTTTTATCAGGGACAAGCTGCCCTACTTGCGCCATCTGGTTCCGGCCCTGGTGGTCAACATCCTGGGTGAGACCGAAGACGAATATGTCGAGATGGCGGCGGCGCTTTCCGATCAGGAGGGGGTGGACGCCATCGAGCTGAATATTTCCTGCCCAAATGTCGCGGCCGGGGGTCTGATTTTTGGGGCTGATGCCGAGGCCACGTCCCGGTTGACGGCCCGAGTCCGAGCCGTGACAAAGAAGACTCTGCTGGTCAAGCTGACCCCCAATGTGACCGACATTACGGTCATGGCCAAGGCCGCGGCAGATGCCGGGGCAGATGGTTTAACCGTGATCAACACTCTGCTGGGCCTGGCCATTGATCTGACCACGCGGCGGCCCAGGCTGGCCAACATCACGGGAGGCTTGTCCGGGCCGGCGATCAAGCCGGTGGCCTTGCGGATGGTCTGGCAGGTGGCCAGGGCGGTGGATGTACCGGTGATCGGGGTTGGGGGCATCAGCACCTGGCAAGATGCGGTGGAGTTCTTTATCGCCGGAGCCACCGCCATCCAGATCGGCACGGCCAATTTTTTCAATCCCACGGCCACCATGGATGTGCTTGAAGGAATTACGGCTTACTTAACTGACTGCGAAGTCACAAAACTTACTGATCTTATTGGGACACTTCGTCTTTCTTGATCTATCGGCATCTCCCCTGGTCAAATTTTTGCTTGACAGGCCGGAATCGAAGGTATAAAAGGGACGAACTTGGTCGCACCACATCCGGGCCGTTAGCTCAACCGGTAGAGCAACTGACTCTTAATCAGTAGGTTTGGAGTTCGAGCCTCCGACGGCCCACCAGGAAATACAAGGACTTAGACGAAATTCGTTTAGGTCCTTTTTTTGTTGCGTACCCATTGCGTACCCGCTTGCAGATTGACGTACCCAGACCGCCTCGCCCTGTTTCCTCGCTTTTTCCGCCTTAGCCTCTGTTGCGCTCTTGTTTCCTGTTGTAAATTATGTTAGGATAATGACCAAAAGTAAATTAGCTTTCGGGGATAGAGTCGGAGTCATGACCCAGCTCGACAAGGCGCCGTTTCCTGGCGGCGTCTTCCCCGGATCAACTGTTCCAGGGCCACTACAGGAAGGTGGGCGTCATGAGCAATTCAAAGAAACAGCCGTACTCAGAATTCATTGAAGTTAAAGCCCGAGGGAATGGGGGGACGTCAATTCAAGGCACAGTGGAACATCTGATAGTTTTCCTCAGCGATATTATGAATAAATTATTTTCATGTATTCAAGCTATAGAAGGTGTTGGCAATCCCGAGAAGAAATTTACGGACCGGACGTTAGACCTGTATTCCACATTCAAAGACCCTAACAAAAGTATGCCTGACCATAAAATGGAAGGCATGATTGATGACGAACGAAACAAATTCCCTCAAAATGTTACCGCCGGTCAGGAAGTATGCCAAAATCGCCGGTTTAAAAGTATACCACAGGGGGTCGAGCGCGCACCTCTAGATTACCGCTCTTATTTTTTAAGGCAGCTATTCGTAGAGGACCTTTTCGTT
>JADFYN010000105.1:9694-10125 GCA_015233055.1 Deltaproteobacteria bacterium | reverse complement strand
ACCAAAAAGATCGGAGCTGTTGTTTTCCGTGGTCCACAATGATCCCGGGCTCTTCTGCTGAGTGGGATAAGTGTTCAAGGCCGGTAACGGCTCTTCTTTATCCATTTTGACCTCTTTCTTACTCGAGCCGCACCCGATGCCCAGTAATATGGCCGGCAGCATCAAACCAATGATCAGATTCCGTATCACTCGCTTTGTCATATTTTTTTCCTTATGGTTAGTTCAACAGTTGCGTGTTACGGGTTGCGTGTTGCGTGTTGCGTGTTACGGGATAATGTTATTGACTTAAGCGACGGACAATCATGCTAACTTTCTTTTAAAATAGTCAACTCTAAACAAGCCCCAACGGGGCGCTCTAGGTTAGCCCAGGGCAGCGCCCTGGGAAATACGGCAGGTTACGTGTCAGCAGGATGGTCAGGAGGGCGGCCAGC
>JADFYN010000105.1:0-9608 GCA_015233055.1 Deltaproteobacteria bacterium | reverse complement strand
GTTTTATATAGTCGCCGCCCCTACCCAGGGCGCTGCCCTGGGCTAACCTAGAGCGCCCCGTTGGGGCTTCATCGGAATTGGCCATTTATTAAAATCAGATCCGATTGCCCTGCCCCTTAACTTAATGAAATTAACACGCAACTCACAACGACTACATCTCCACCCGGACCGTACCGCCATCCATGACTCGTCCATAGAACTCTTTTTTGGAACTTGTGTTGGTCATTTTGATCATTTCGCCCGCCCGGCCCGATTGTTCCGCCCGGCCTTTGGAATTCAATATAATGTTCTTATTTTCCAAAATAACCTCTACAACATCTCCCTTTTTCACCAGGCAAGGATTCAACACATCTGAGGTTTTGATTATTTCCCCAGCCTTAATGGATCGTTTTAATTGTTTGCCCACCACTTGATCCACATTCTCAAAATAGCCTTCCGGGATGCCGGCTAGATTCTTTTCAGTCAACTTGACCATATCCGAAGTAACTTCACGGATCCGTTCAATACTGTGTTTAGCAATCAACACATTGGCCCTGACCTCCACGACGCAGGTCGCAAATACTTTCCGGTATTCCTTGCCATTGACCATCACGGAAATAGGCAGACTGACCTGACCCAGATAATTCTCACCGGATTTGGGTGTAACCACCAGATCCACTTCTCCGTTCGGGATCAAGATATCCTTGGCCCGAAGATTGTCTATGGTCATTTTATCTTTCGGCCAGGAAGTGCGATCGAGAATATGCTGCTTGGCCAAGGCCGTAATCTGGTCGGCGGTTACAGTCAGGCCGGTCCTGAAAATGGACACCTCCTCCGGCATGGAAATAGTCACTTCACAATTCAGGTCCTGGATCCGCTTAACCTTTGATATCAGGTAGGTTCGTTCCAATAAAAGGCTCTGTCCCACCGGCGGTGCGGTCATTAAAAGCAGATCGGCCAAAGGACGGGTCAGCCGGGTATCCTCTCCCGAAATATCAGCCACATCCCGCAAATAAATCTCCGACCCGGTGACGGTGCTTTTTGGCGAAACGACCACATTCACCTGGGGAACGTCCTGAGCCAGGGATATCCCCGCAGCCATGAGCAGGATAATCAGGCCAAGGGCCCCGGTCCCTCTTCTACTTGGTCGTAAGTACATAATTAATTACCTCTTCAGGTTGTTAGCCGCTTGCAGCATTTCGTCGGAAGTAGTGATGGCTTTTGAATTGGCCTCGTAGGCGCGTTGGGCCACGATCATATTGACCATTTCCTCCACCACGGACACATTGGAGCTTTCAACATAACCCTGGGCAATCGTACCCAGGCCGTCCTGACCCGGAGTCCCGGTAATCACGGCGCCGGAGGCATCCGATTCTCGATAGAAATTGCGGCCCACGGCGATCAGACCGGCTGGATTGGGAAAGCTGGCTACGACGATGTTACCGACCACGTTCTCCACGGTATTTGATCCCTGACGAACACTAACCGTTCCGTCTGCGCCTATGGAAGTACGGACCGTGTCTGAAGGAATGGTAATCGGCGGGTCCAATAAAAAGCCGTCGGAGGTGACGATTTGACCATTCTGATTCAACTTCCACGATGAGGCTCGGGTGTAGGCTGTGTTGCCCAGGTAGGATACCTGAAAGAAACCTTTGCCTTCAATAGCCATGTCCAGTTCGTTTCCGGTCTGCTGAAAATCCCCCTGGGAGAAATTTTTGCCTACCCCGGCAGGGCGGACACCCAGACCCACTTGAATCCCGGTGGGCACTGTCGTGTCTGTGGACGAAGCTGAGCCTGGTTCCTTCAGTATCTGGTACAGCAGGTCCTGAAAATCTACCCGGCTTCGCTTATACCCGGTGGTGTTGACGTTGGCGATGTTGTTCGATATCGCGTCAACATTCAGTTGCTGGGCCTCCATACCGGTGGCCGCAGAGTAAAGACTTCTTAACATGGCTGTTCCCCCTGTCTACTGATTCGGTCGTTAGAAGGATCAGGTAACGCTTCTGCCGACATCGGATATGACACTGCTATAGGTTTCATCATAACTCTGCATGACCTTTTGATAAGCCTCAAAGACGCGCTGGGTTTCAATCATGTTGGTCATTTCCGTAACGGTGGAGACATTTGATTGTTCCAACATTCCTTCATGCACATCAGGTTTGTCCACCGGGGTGGGCGTATCTTCAGGGTCAGCCGGAGCCACGAGGTCCTGACCTTTTTTTTCCAGGCGGTAGGGTTGCTTGAAATCAACGATGTCCAGGTCGGCCACCCTGGCCCCGTCTACGTACACGGCCCCTTCGTTATCAAAATGGACATTACCCGGCTGGCCGGCCACCTGAGGGTTAATATCTATGGGCTGTCCATTCTTGCCTAATACCTGATTGCCATCACGGGTGACTAGCTGGCCTTGAGCGTTACGTGTAAAATTCCCGGCCCGGGTGTAGAGGTTTCCATTAGGCGTTTGGATATTGAAGAAGCCCTTACCGTTCAAAGCCACATCCAATGGTTGGCTGGTTTCTTTTAAGGTCCCCTGGTGCATAAAGGTGTCGGTCCCGGCCACCTTGCAATATTGTTCGTAACTTAAAATCAACGGGGGCTCAAGGGACGTGGCTTGTAAGGCTTCACCCGGCTTGGTGGTCTGCTCCGAAGGGACATAGTTCAGGAAAACCCCCGGCTTGGCAGGCAACTTATTGAGGTTCACGTCTCCAGGATGTTGATTACCGGTGTTAGTCCAGATAGGAGACACGGCCTTAAAGCGCAGTTGATCCTTTTTATAGCCTGGGGTATTGATGTTGGCCAGGTTATTGGTAATGGTTTCCATCGCCCGGGTCTGAGCGATTAATCCTGATACGGCGGCAGAAACACCTCGGTCCATGGGCTAACTCCTGTGAGTGTAATAGGGCACTGCAGGATTTGATGCAATCTTCAGGCCATGATTAACATGACACTCATCCCGTAAGCCCGCCCAAACCAGACCAGGCGGTTGGCGCAGCTCTATATGCTTACACTCGGTGTTCATTTGCAATTTTGATGCCGGGAATCAATTCAGAAAAGTCGAGAAAATTCAAGGAGGACGGGCCAGGTGTCCAGCCCGGCAATGAGGCTAATAAAATCTGAATCCGACGAGTATTATTAACTGGGAGAGAGACATAAATCCGCAGAGCCGGCAGATGACCGCGGAGGGAATAGACTTACAGGCACATACAATCATTTCTCTTTTTAATCTGCGCAAATCGGCGCAATCTGCGGATTAAACCATGGCCCTGGGGGATGAAATTTTGCCGGCAGGTGTCATTCTTTTGACAGGGAGGGATATTTCCGGGAAAGATAAAGGTGCGGCAGGCTCGTAGGGCACGGGGGCAATAAAAAATGACGATCCACCCGGCTGACACTCCAGATGAATCGCCATATTCTGCCTCTTACACCGAGTCGCGCAGATTAAGAAAAGACAAAACCATCGAATCCCAGCCTCGGTCGGCCAAAGTTCAGCAAACGGCCGCATAGTCTATGGGCTCTTTCATCTGCGTTCATCTGCGCCATCTGTGGACACATTTCTACTTCGCAATTAATAAAAATAGTCGAACTCGGGTTATTCAACTAGCTTATCGCCACATAATCCGAGGGGTATTTCGGAAAGGGATGCGGTGATAGGTGAACTTGGGGTACCCGATCATCATAGAACCGAAGCTGCCGTGTCCGGCCGGCAAATCCAAGGCCGAGATCAAGGGGGGAAAGAAAGTCGCCGCAGCGTTAAAGTACCCGGCCCAGCAAGCCCCCAAACCCAGCGCATACGCAGCCAACTCCAGGTAGGTCACGGCAATGGTGCAAGCCGGTAGAGCCGGTGGGTAGTCCTTAGGCGCATGGGCAATGATCAGATGGGGCGCCCCGCGCAAGATCCGGTCCTGTCCCCGCTCCCAGGCCATCTTGACCAGGTCCATGTGATAGGCCTTGGCCATCGCCGGATTATCTTTAAGCATAAAGTCCATCCAATCCGCCACCATCTGGGTCAGGCGCCGCACCTCCGCGGTATCTTCTATCACCAGCCAATGGACAGGCTGGGCATTGTGGCCCGAAGGCGCATAGCCGGCCCAGTCAATGACCTGAGTCAGCTCTGCCCGAGGCACCGGTTTATCTTTATAGACCCGGATAGATCGGCGTGATTTCAGATAAAGCTCCAACTGCTCCGGGCCGGGCAGCATATTGTTCCGGAAGGGGGCGCAATTGTCAGACTTCATGGACGTCAGAGATAGGGCCCCGTGGGGACAAACGGCCACGCAATGGCCGCAAGTTATACATAACTCCTGGGCCGGGCCGATGGGACTGGGGAAGGCGTCCTCACCCTTTATCTCGATCAGCCCCAAAGGGCACTCCGCCACGCAAATGCCGTCACGTTTGCATCTATCTTGATCAATGGTCAGAAAACTCATATGTTCTCCTGGTGGTTAATTATTTTTGGAAGTTATCAAGCAAGCCACGGACCCTGTCGCATTGTTAATGAGGCGAACATGGCCGTGACCATTTTTGGTTCCGTATCCGGAAAAAGTTAGAGTAGCCTCTTGATGTCGAGTTCAAATCCATCGATGATCGCAGACTTTACGGTTCCCTCTCCCTCAGCCACCGAAAACAGCCGATAGACGCCTTGCTCCAAAACGAAGATCTCAACCAGTTCCAGTTCCGGGATGATTATCCAATATTCCGGGACCTGGTATTTTTGGTAGATATCCTTCTTAGTAATTGTATCTCTGGCTACCCGGCCCTTTGAGACTACTTCGGCCACCAGATCAGGAACGCCTCGAATCCAATCCCGCGCTATGGATAGGTTTTCCTTTTTTATGAAAATCACATCGGGCTGGAGAATATTAACTTTCTCTTCAAAAATGACATCCAGAGGAGATATGTAAACCTCACCCAGATCCCATTCTTCTACAAATTGCAGCATATAACGGGCCAGCTTTAGAACGACCTTTTGGTGATCCCGAAACGGACTTGGCCCCATTACCTCTTCTCCGTTAATAATCTCCGTTAAGTCAAACGCCGGAACTGTCAGGTTTGATAATGCCATTTTGGCCCCCTCGGTACTTTACCCAACAAACCAGGTGGATCGGCTGAAGCATCAGTCATCCTCAATCCTTCAGATGTTCTTCCAGGCCGCACTTTTCCAGCCGGTAACGGAAGGACCGCAGGGTGATCCCCAACAATTCGGCCGCCTTCTGTTTGCTGCCGTGGGCCATGGTCAAAGCTTTTAGAATCAACTCGCGTTCCACCTTAGCCATCACGTCGTCTAGCTTGATGCCTTCTTCGGGAATGTCAAAACTAAGGTCCTCTTTGCTGGGCGTCCTATCCTTATATA
This sequence comes from Deltaproteobacteria bacterium, assembly GCA_015233055.1. Lineage (GTDB taxonomy): Bacteria > Desulfobacterota > JADFXK01 > JADFXK01 > JADFXK01 > JADFXK01. The sequence continues at coordinate 4,279 of JADFYN010000105.1, read as the reverse complement.
CGGATAAGGTCAGACTTTCGGGTAGGATGATATTGGAGGACTCCAGGGCTACGCCCCGCTCGATGATGTTTTCCAACTCTCTGACATTTCCTGGAAAATTGTATTCCATAAGCACCTTCATGGCATACGAAGACAGCTTGTGGATGTCTTTCCCCAATTCTTCACAGTATTTGTTGAGGAAGAATTCAGCCAGCAGCGGAACGTCTTCCTTTCTGTCCCGCAACGGGGGGACATGGATTTGAACCACATTGAGCCGGTAATAAAAATCTTCCCTAAAGTTGCCTTTCATTACTTCCTGTTCGAGGTTCTTATTGGTGGCTGAGATAAAGCGTATATCAACTTTAATATCATTAGTATCACCAACCGGCTTAAAGGTCTTCTCTTGAATCACCCGGAGCAATTTGACCTGAAGCGGAGGGGTCAATTCCCCCACTTCGTCAAGAAATATGGTACCCCGATGGGCTACCTCGAACAGTCCTTGTTTATTGAAGGCTGCGCCGGTAAAGGCCCCTTTTTTATATCCGAACAACTCGCTTTCGATCAGATTTTCCGGGATACCACCGCAGTTAATTGTCACACATTGTTCTTTTTTTCGGTCACTTAACTCATGAATGGCCCGGGCCACCAGTTCTTTTCCGGTACCGCTTTCCCCGGAAATATAAACGTTGGTCCTGGTCCCGGCGACGCGTTTAATCAAGTCAAAGATTCTGCGCATCTGCCGGCTTTGACCGATGATGCCACAGAACCCTGTCGTCTCATCTTTTTTTTCAACGGCCTCCCGATTAACCTGAACAAGGCGCCGATTTAAGGCGTTTTCGATAATGGCCTTGACCTCATCCACATTAAAGGGCTTGGGGATATAGTCGTAAGCTCCTTCCCGCATCGCTTCTACAGCCGTTTCCCGGGTGGCAAAAGCGGAGATCATGATCACCGCTGTCTGGGGAGAAATATCCTTGACCGCCTTGAGGACACCCAGGCCGTCGATGTCCTTCATCCGGATATCGCTGATAACTAAATCAAAATTTTCGGCTTTGACCATGCCGATGGCTTCTCGGCCGCTCTTGGCTGTAGCCACGTCAAGGCCCGCCTTGCGCAGCATAATTTCCAAGAATTCCCGCATGCTCAGTTCATCATCGACCACTAATATCCGGGCCATGTTTTCTTGTGTCTCCTTCTGGATGCGGATTGCCGGAAAAGCATAAACGCAGAGATATCTTGCCGGGTAAAGTTTGGCTGTCCAGTCCGGCAAGATGATGCCGAGCCGGATGATCATAACGACATACACCCCGGCGCTCTCTGTAGAGTCTTTGCGTCAAAGTTATCAATGTTTTTTTTAAGATACCGGAATTCGGCCTGGGATTACCATGGCAACCGGTACTTCTTACGCACTATATGTGGTTTGTCCCCGAAATACGGTCATGATGACTTTGCCCTGGAGCTTCCATCCGTCAAAAGGAGAATTCCGGCTCTTAGAAGCAAACTTTTGAATGTCAACCACCACAGGCTGATCCGGCTGGAAAATGGTTATATCCGCAGATCCTCCGACAACCAGGCGGCCGGCCGGGATTTTTAGGATATCGGCTGGATGGCAGGTCAGTTTGGCCAGAGCCTGACTCAAGTCCAATACACCGGTTTGAACCAGGGTCAAGGTCAGGGACAGGGCTGTTTCCAACCCGATAATCCCATTGGCCGCGGCATTGAATTCCAGGTCTTTTTCCAAAATGGAGTGGGGCGCGTGATCAGTGGCAATGGCGTCAATAACGTTATCATGAAGCCCTTGTTTGATGGCCGCGACATCGGCCGAAGTCCTCAAGGGAGGATTCATCTTGGCCAGGGTATTATACCCCATCACCGCCCGATGGGTCAGGCTGAAGTAGTGAGGCGCCGTCTCAGCCGTAATCGGGATTCCCTTTTCCTTGGCCCGCCGGATAATCTCCACCGACCCGGCCGTGCTGACGTGAGCAATATGGATGGGAACGCCGGTCAATTCGGCTAAAGACGCCTCCCTGGCGATCATAATTTCTTCCGCCGCGGCGGGAATCCCCTCCAGCCCCAATTTGGTAGACACCCAGCCTTCGTGCATCGTCCCGGTCTTTGACAGACTGGTCGTCTCACAATGAGAAATGACGGTCAGCCCAAAACGGCCGGCATACTCCATGGCCCGCCTCATGATTAAGGCGTCCTCCACCGGATGCCCGTCATCGGACACGGCCTTCACGCCCAACCGGCTCAGCTCACCCATTTCCGTCAACTGGGTCCCTTTTTGTCCCACCGTCATCGCCGCCACCGGGTAGACCGCGGCCACGGCTTCCCGACGGGCCTTTTCCAGGATATACTCCGTCACCGACTGATTATCATTAACAGGACGCGTATTGGCCATGCAGGCCACGGCTGTGAACCCGCCGGCCGCGGCAGCTTTTGTTCCGGTGGCGATAGTCTCTTTGTATTCTTCCCCCGGCTCCCGTAAATGAACGTGCATATCGACCAGGCCGGGACAGACGATGCACCCCTGGGCGGAAATGGTTGACACCTGGGCGTCAAGTTTTAAGGTCTCAAATGCCCCAGGCGCGGCCATGGCGGCAATTCGGCCGTCCTCGATCAGGATATCCAGGAAATCATCCATGCTGGAAGCCGGGTCGATCACCCGGCCATGTTCAATTAGCCTTTTCACCTGCCCGGCCTCCAATCAAAAGTAATAAGACGGCCATTCTAACGGCCACACCATTGGTTACCTGATCCATGATGACCGACTGGGGACCATCGGCCACATCCGGAGAGATTTCCACGCCCCGATTGATTGGGCCGGGATGCATGACCAGGGCGTTTTCCTTAGCCAAGGCCAGTTTCTTACGATCCAGCCCATAAAAAACGGCATATTCCCGAACACTGGGGAAAAAGGCGCCTTGTAACCGTTCATTCTGGACCCGCAACATCATGATCACATCCGCCCCGGATATGGCCTCTTCCATCGTCGGAGCCACCTCCGCGCCCAGGTGCTGGATAAACGGCGGAACCAGACTAGGAGGTCCGGCCACCATAACCTTGGCTCCCATTTTGGAAAAACCCATGATGTTCGAGCGGGCCACCCGGCTATGAAACAGGTCGCCGACGATGGCCAGCTTAAGACCGTCCAACCGCCCAAATCGATCCCGGACGGTCAACATGTCCAGGAGAGCCTGGGTAGGATGCTCGTGCATCCCGTCTCCGGCATTGATCACGCCCGGTTTGATCCGCTCCGCCACAAAATGGGGCGCCCCGGAGGCCGGATGCCGAATAATGATCAGATCGGGGTTCATCGCCTCCAAGTTCCGGGCCGTGTCCAGCAGGGTTTCCCCTTTGGTCAGACTACTGGAGCTACCGGTCAGGCTGAATGTGTCGGCAGATAGCCGCTTGGCCGCAATATCAAATGAAGTCCGGGTCCGAGTGCTGGATTCGAAAAAAAAGGTAACTATGGTTTTACCGCGCAGGGTGGGGACTTTCTTGATTTCGCGCCTGGAAATCTCTTTCAACATTTCCGCGGTGTCCAGAATGAGCTTAATTTCTTCCGGAGTCAAGTCTTCGATACCTAAAAGGTCCTTTTGTGTCAATGAGATGAGTGGCATATCCGATTCATCCTTTGCGATGGCATACCTAAGACGGTCATCATGGTCTAGTCAACCTTTCCTGGCCCTATTGATATCATATTGGTATAGTTAGTTAATTGTCAATCGATCAGAAGAACGTCACGGGATGTCACTTTTTGCTCAGCCATCCGAACGTCATGACGTGAATAGTATTGATTATGGCTGGTTGGGAAAACCTATAGCTAGCCGCCCGGCCAAAAAAAACCCCCTGCCCAAAGACGAGGGGGTTAGCAACCGGGTATGGATAAAAGTCGAAGCATGGATAGCTCCTGTGAGCGCAGAGTTAAGCAGAAGATCTTTATTCCCGTTGAGCACCAAAATAAAGTAAATAGAACCGAACAACAGGGCAACCGCATGAAAGATTCTTAAGACGGCTAAGTCCAAATAAGCTCCGAGGGAGCGAACTAGGTTAGCCCGGGGCGATAGTCTAGGTAATAAGATTACCCATAATCACCTCTACTTCCAGCGGGTCGGCCGTCCCAGCCCGGTCACGCCGATAGACATTTTCATGGTTACGCGTAGGATGACGGACGCAAGAATTCTAAAGACTCACCATCAGTAGGCCGTTATCTGATTACTTTACCGAGCCGGTTCCACCGCACCCCAAATTTATCGCTATCCCAGGACCAATAGATGAGAAATGCCTTTCCTTTGAC
>JADFYN010000104.1:8664-10198 GCA_015233055.1 Deltaproteobacteria bacterium | reverse complement strand
GCATAGGCCGTGATGATCACTGACTTCATCCAAGGACACGCAGTCCGGAATACCGTAATCAGGTCCATTCCGGATTCCGCGCCAAGACGAAGATCAACCAGGGCTAGATCAAAATAGCGGCGATTGGCTTCCATCGAGGCATCCTTGGCATTGCTCACAGCCGTGACCCGGTGCCCTTCCGCCTCCAGGGCCACGGTGAGCACCTTTCGGATAGTCGGTTCATCATCGACTACCAGGATATTCAGGGATGGTAAAATCTTCTCAGGGTCTTCCATCGTTGCCTTCTTCTTCCTTGCCGGGCAGGGTAACCGGATCTGATGCTAATAAATGGCTAATTCCGATTCAGCCCCAACGGGGCGCACTCAAACCCGAAACTAGATATTTCATGTCCCAGCCTGCGTCGGGTTATGTTTCTCCGTCTTCTCCTGTGCTTTTGCATCCACCACGACCACCGTGTGGTCCTTTGCTCTGAGAATCAATCGTTCCGCCAGGGTCTTTCGGCCAAGCAACCGTTTTAATAGAGGCAGAGGACTCGGGCGGCCGATGACGATGTGCCCGACGCGATATTCCCTGGCAAAGTGGAGGATCGTATCGACGATATCATCCCCTTTATAGGTAAAAACGATGGCTCCGAGCTGGTTGGCCAGGGTCAACGTCTCGGAAATATGGCGCTGTATGGCCGCATCGATAACGGTTGGCGTTTCGCGGTGAGTCTGAACATAGACGGCATACCAGTTCCGGTTGAGGCGCCCGGCCAGCCGCGAGGCGTAGCGCAACAAGGCCGCCGAATTGGGGCCGCGAGAACTCAGGCATACCATAACCTGATCGGGGGCCATACCAGGCTCATCATCGGGAGTACTGCGGCGTTTCAGGTCGATTTGCGAGGCCAGTTCCCGCAAAGTCAATTCCCGGAGTTCGTCTAAGTTGGTTCGTTTAAAGAAGTTGTCTAATGCGGTTGGAACCCGTTCAAGGGGGTAAACCTTGCCCTCTTTTAATCGTCTTTGAAGATCTTCAGGGGCCAGGTCCACGTTCACGACTTCATCGGCTTCCGCCAGCATCGAATCGGGCAAACGCTCATGCACTTTAACACCGACAAGGGCCTCAACCGTATCATAAAGGCTCTCCAAGTGTTGGATATTAAGTGTGCTTATGACATTTATACCCGCGTCCAGAAGATCCTGCACATCCAGGTAGCGTTTGGCGTTTCGGCCTCCGGGAGCATTCGTGTGGGCCAGCTCATCCACGAGGGCAATCTGCGGTTTGCGGGTCAACATGGCATCGAGGTCCATTTCTTCTATGGCGATACCTCGATATTGAATCTGCCCTTTGGGAACGACCTCCAGTCCTTCGGTGAGTTTGGCCACTTCAGCCCGTCCGTGAGTCTCGACCAGCCCAATGATCACATCGATGCCCTCCTCCTTGAGGCGATGCCCTTCCTGAAGCATCTGCCAGGTCTTTCCCACGCCCGGACCATAGCCCAGATAGATCTTGAGCTTTCCGCGCTGAGAGCGTCGAATGAGTTGAAGGAAGCTAA
>JADFYN010000104.1:5757-8639 GCA_015233055.1 Deltaproteobacteria bacterium | reverse complement strand
TATTCAGGCTTCTCCATCCGGTCGATTTCATGCGCCGGGCTCCACGGGCTCTGCCGCCCTTAACGTAAATACGAACTGTGCTCCTTTGCCCGGTTCGCTTGTGACGGCTATCTTCCCACCGTGGGCCTCAATGATCTCCTTCACAATGGCCAGTCCCAATCCCGAGGTTCTGTGCTGTTCCCGACCCGGTACCCGGAAGAACTTCTCGAAGATATGTGGAAGATACTCCTGGGGTATGCCCAAGCCGGTGTCTTCAACGCAAAAACGGACCATGGGACCATCATGTTGCGCGGATATGGTCACCTGTCCGCCAGGAGAGGTATACTTGAGGGAATTGCTCAGAAGATTGCTAAAAACGCTCTTAAATCGCGTCGAATCGGCCAAAACGGGCGGGATGTCCCCAGGGATATCGAGGACCAGGGCAATTCCTCGATCAACATAGGCCGATCGCATCTCTTCGACGGCTTGAAGGACTATCTGTTCGGTATTGACGAGGGTCGGCTCTCGGGTGGAATATCCTGACTCGATTCTACCGATATCCAGGAGATTTTCTATGATGTGATAAAGCCGGTCGCTATCGTCGCGCGCGGCTGAGAGAATTTCTGTTTGTTTTGGCGTCAAGGCGCCGAGCTTTTCGCTCAGGAGCACGTGGGTGGCCAACCTGATGGAGGTCAGGGGGGTTTTCAGCTCATGTGAGACTGTGGAGATTAAATCGCTCTTGATTTCATCATGTTTTCGTATGGTTGTAACATCCGTGAGCACAAGGGTTATTCCGATAAGACTGCGGTCTTCATCGAAGATGGGCACGGCCTGAGGAATGTAAAAGTGCTCGTCGCCGTTCTGAAATATCTGAATCACACCATCGTACCCTTTAGGATGAAGGGGCCGTTGTTCCAGGCTCACCCGGGCGAAGAGTTCATTAATCTTCTCATTTCCGGCTGCATCGACGGTGGACTCCGGGTTCAGACCGAACAGGCGCTGGGCCACATTGTTGGAAAGCTCAATCTCACCGATTGGACTGCAAATGGCAACGGCGTCTGAAAGGGTATCTAAGGCCAACTGAATGGCCCGTTGCGTTCGACGAAGGCGGGCGCGACCAGTGCGTCTCAATCTGCGGAGACTCGCGGCCATCTCGTTGAATGCGGCAGCCAATTCCCCAATTTCATCACGCGAATAGACTTTCACCACCAGATCCAGATTACCTTGCTGAATTTCCCGGACCGAGCGGGTGAGCTGGGTGATGGGCTTCACCACGGTGGGGCCGATCACGGCGATGAGGATTATGGTCAGCACCACCCCGGACGCGACCAGTCCGATCATCCGGCTGGTGGTTTCGACAGCTCGCTGGCGGGCCTGGCCGTCTGCGGAAACCATGTTGGCCAAATTGATGTCGATGATTCGCTGGGCAGTATTTCTGACTTCCTGGGAACGAGGGAGGAGGTAGGTTCGATAGAGATCTCTCCGGGCATTTTCAGGGGCTGTTGAAGTGATGAATTTTTCAAGCTCGCCCTGGTAAGTCTTCCAGAGTCCGGTCAGACGGTCCGTGAGTTCCTGTTCCCCCGGGACCGTCACGTTTCCTTGCTGGAATTTCAGGTTTTTTTCAAATATAATGATGGAGGATTTGGTCTTTTGCCGGGGGTCTTCGGGAACTCCCCAAAACGCGAATTCGGCGATCCGATCAAGGTGCTCAAGAGAATTTTTCATTTTTAAACAGGCTGCGACACTGTCGTAATTTTCGCGGAGGATCCGTTCTATGGCCATGCTGGACTGTGTGACCGTTCGGACGCTCATCAGGCCGACGATAACCAGGATAGTCAGCGGCCCGAGGAATGTAATGATTAATTTGGACTTGAGGCTCATCGCTCTCTCCTTAGACCAATATTTAGGAGCAAACTTTGTGCCGGATGCCAGCCGCACATGAAACAATATGATTACAAAAGCTTGTCTGTGTCAAGTGATTTAGAAACGGCAGGAAGCATTTCAAAATGCAAGGAGAATCATTCTTGAAGATTTCAAAATGAAAGATGGACTTAGGTTGGATTAGCGTCCGTTTTAGCCGTAAAAGAGCTTGGGGAGAAATAGAGTGACTTGCGGCAGGTAGCTCAACAGGATCAAGATAGCCACCTGGATCAGAAGAAAAGGGAGGATGGATTCGGTGACATAAACGATATCCCGGTTTCGCATGGCCCCGGTAATGAACAGGCTGGTTCCGATTGGCGGGGTGATGTAACTGATCCCCAGATTCAGGGTCATGATCAACCCAAAATGGACAATATCAATATGGAACTTAGCCAACGTCGGCAAGATGATAGGCGTTAAAATGAGCGTGGCCGGGATGGGATCCATAAACATGCCGATGAAAAACAGCAGGGCATTGATGATCAGAAGAAACATCCAGGGCTGGGTGATGGTGGTCGTAACCGCCTGGGCCACCATGTCTGGAATCCGCTGCAGGGTCAGAAAAGACCCGAAGGTGGTGGCTCCGGCCACGATGATCAGCAGAGCGGAGGTGAGCAGGGCCGAGTTGATGGTCACCGGGATGATGTCGCTGAACTTCATACTCCGGTGAATGAATAATTCCACCACAAAGGCATAGACCGAAGACAACACCGCTGCGTCAATAATCGTCAAGACCCCGGACAGTATCCCGGCAAAGATAATCACCGGCAACATCAGGGCCCAAACGCCTTCTCTTAAGACCTTAAACAAGTCCTTGGGCCTGGGCCATGGCTGTCTCTCCACCCCCTTGGCCCGGCTACGAAAAAAAGTATAAATGGAAAATGAGACGACAATCATTCCGGCAGGGATAAAACCGGTTAAAAACAACTGGGCGATGGAGCAGTTGGTCACCGAAGCATAAATGATCATGGTGATGCTGGGCG
>JADFYN010000104.1:0-5747 GCA_015233055.1 Deltaproteobacteria bacterium | reverse complement strand
ACGATGATGCCCAAGACAGGGGAAGAGGTCATGATGCCCAGGGTGAATTTTTCATCATAGCCATTGTCGATCATGGCCGGAATCATGAGTCCGCCTATAGCCACCACCGTGGCCACGGTGGAACCCGAGATGAACCCGAACAGACTGCAAGCCAGACAACCGGCTATGGCCAATCCCCCAGGCAGAAAGCCTACCGCCGTCTGAGCGATATTGATCAGCTTGGTGGCTGTGGAGCCCTGGGTCATAATATTCCCGGTCAGGATAAAGAACAGCATCACCAAAAGAGAAGGGTCCTTCAGGCAACCGGCCATGGTATGGGCCATAATAACCGGGTTGACGTCCGTGTAAAGAGATAACGATATAAATGAAGTAAAAAAAAGAGCCGCAAATACCGGGAGGCTCCCGACGAGCAAGGCGATCAGAATGGCAAACACCACGAAAATGTTTACGTCCATACCCCAGGCATCCTTTTACCGGCTGGGATCCCCGTCCAGGCCGGCGACACATTTAATTCCACCTTCGCCAAGTTGTCTCTAATCCACTTCATTGTCAAAGCACCGGGTTCTGACTTCAAAAAGGTCTTTGGCGATATTCTGAACCGTCCGGATAAACATCATTATCCCGGTGACCGGAATGACGGCATAGAGATAGCTGTAGGGCAGGTCCAACGATAACAGCCTTATTTTGACTTCCGACTGGAACATGGTGAATTTCCAACCCAAATATGTTATGATCAGGCAGTAGGTGATCAATCCTATGTAATGAAGAACATTCAGGATCGGGGCCGCAGCCGGATAGATCTGGGAGATCGGGTCGATTTTAATCATTGATCGGCCGCGGATGGTCGCGCTGCAGCCCATGAACACGATGTAGGTGATACATACCTTAGAGAATTCTCCCCACCAGACCAGGGGAACGCCGAACACCTGTTGCGAGATGGTATTGATCAGGGAAACCAGCAGACACGACAGGGTCAGCAGGCCGATACTGAAGTTCTCCACAAAAGTCAAAATTCGGTCGATCACGGCAAACCTCGTTACCTGACAGGCGTCTGATGCGGCTGCCATCACAAGACACTAACAATTTAATATGACACTAATTTTTTTATCTCTTCCAGGTAGTCTCGGCCGACCAGGGGGGCCCACTTGTCCAACACCGGTTGGGTCAGATCGCGCATCTTTTGCCGCTCCGACGCGGCCAACTCGACTACTTCCACGCCGCCGGCTTTCATTTTATTTAAGGCGTCCATCTCTTGGCTTTTGCTCAATGACCTGGCCGCGGCACATTGTTCGTGGATGACCTCGGTAAAGACTTTTCTTAGCTTATCAGGAAGGGAATCGTAGAACTGCCGGTTGATCAACAGCACAAACCAGCCGACCGCATGATTCGTTCGAGTAAACCCCTTGGTTGCATCGGTTATATTTGACAGCAGCACCACGCCGGGCGTTTGGTCGAGGCCGGTAATAGTGTTTTGATCCAGGGCTGAAGAGACTTCCGGCCAGGGCATGATGACCGGTTTCATCCCCAGGGCCTGGTAGGTGTCCCAACTAACCGGGGCCTCGGCGATGCGGAACCTGATCTTCCCGGCTTCGGCCAGGTTATGCACGGGTGTCTTGGTGGCCCAGCCGTATGTGCCGTAATCCGTGACATCCAGGCCCAGCACCCGCTTATCCCGCACCCCGTCCAGCATGTGTTGAAACAGTTTTTTGTCGGCGACGAATTTATCCCGCTTTTCAAATGAGTCGATCAAAAAGGGCAATGACAGAATACCCATCCGCGGGGCCAGATTGGCCACGGTCACGGAACTGCACAACATCCCCTGAATCTCACCCAGGAGGAGCTTGTTTAAGACATCTACCTCCCCGCCTAAGATATTGTCGGTGAAGTATTGCCACTCGATGGCCCCATTAGTCCGTTTCTTCAGCTCTTTTTGGATATTGAAGCCGACATTGACCCCGACCAGCTTTGGGGTTGAGATATTGGAGACCTTGCAAACGTACTTGTCCTTAGCCGGAACCGGCCGGCAACTCATAAAAATAACAATCAATATCAGAGCCGGCAAGTACAGCGTCCGACGAAGATTCATCCAGTTCCTCACAAAAAAATTTGGTTTCATGGACCCCTACCTGTATTGCCGGGGCCTCGAGACCTTATACCCGTGTTTGCTTGCCGCTGTCAACCGGTAATCCGGTAATAAAGATGATCGACAGAATGTCACCGCGTCGTTTCGCTATGTTCCGCCGGGCCGGCCGAGCAGAATGAACTTGCATTCCCGAGGCGATTGCAGTATAACTTTGTAGGGTATCTCAGTTATCGACTACGGCGGGGCGGGGCATCTTGCGCTCACCCGGCCTCAGGCTGTTTTATTTATAGGTTCCAGGAAGGTAAGGAGGAAATCAGATGAAAAAGGTAGCGATTGTCGGATGTGGCGCCTATATGGACAGTGGGTATGGATGTCCTGGAGAATGGCGTTGCCTTAAGGCCGCAGCCATGGGTGATCATGTTTTTGAGGATAATTCCCAGGTCACGGCTTTTATCAGGTGCGAATGTCCCGGCCGCACTACCTTGCCCAACCTGGGCATGGCCATGAAATTGTCCGAAACCAAGCCGGATGTCATCCATCTCAGCACTTGCCTGGTCAATGCCAAACCGGAATGTCCCTACATCAAGGCCCAGGATCTGGCGGCCATGTTGGAAAGCAAGACCGGGATCAAGGTGGTTCTGGGCACCCACGATTATCACTAATGCCGCTGCTCAAAATGGGCGCGGATAGCCGCCTGATCGGCCAATCCCGGTGGGTCAAGGTAACGGTTCTTCAGGCTCAGAATGCGATTCACCGCTCTTTCAATGGTGCTCCACGGCAGGTTCCCGTCCCGGACAGCCTGGAGCACCGCCCGAAAGGCCCGTCGAATCGTTTGGGGATGTTCACAGATCAGCAGGATGTCCGCCCCGGCCCGCAAAGCCTGCGTCACCACCAACTCCAGCTCAAAATGGGCCGACATGGCCCCCATCTCCAGATCGTCCGTGATGACCACCCCGTCATACCCCAGGTCCTGCCGGAGCAACCCGGTGATGACCCGTTCCGACAGCGTGGCCGGCCAGTCCTCATCCAGGGCCGGATAAAGGGTGTGGGAGGTCATGACCATGGCCGCCCCGGCGGTCACCGCGGCCCGAAAGGGGACCAGATCATGGTCTTGGAGATCTCCTTTTGGCGCGGCAATGGTCGGCAACGTATGATGGGGATCCTTGACCACCCGGCCCAGACCAGGGAAATGTTTGACGCAGCTCATCACCCCCTGGTCCTGGTGTCCCCGCACCGCGGCCAGGCCCAGCCGGGTTACCAGTTCCGGATCCGGACCAAAGCTGCGACGGGACATAACCAGGTCTGACTCCGCGTCCGGGAGAACGTCCAGCACCGGGGCCAGGTTCAGGTTGATCCCGGCCAGCCGCAATTCCTGGGCGCTCACCCGGCCGTAGTCATAGACGGCTTCTTCCCTGCCCTGCCGGCCTAAGACGTCGTTTCCCGGAAACACGGTAAAGGGCAGCCCCAACCGGGCCACTGTCCCGCCTTCCTGATCAATCGCCACAAAGGCCGGAATCCCGGTCTCAGCCATGATGATGCCTTGCCCGCCTCGGGTCAGCCCGGCCAACTGGTCCGGTGTCGTCACATTCCGCCGAAACAGAATGATCCCCCCCGGCTTAATCTCCTGCAGCAGGGCCACGGTTTGCTCATCCAGGTTCGGCCCGGGCAGACCAATGGTGAACAACTGCCCCACCATTTGTAGTTCTGAGAGACCGGTGATTTGGTACGGCATGTTGTCTTTCCTTCCTCAAAGATGTAACCACATCCCTGTGAACAATTCCTCGCAGTCCTAATCTTTCTCGGAGGAGACGGGTACTCTGTTCCGGCGGGCAGCGGCGTCCATGGGCTGGACAAGTTTCAGCGGCCAAGACATGGACTTTATTTTGATGGATCAATTCCCGCAGGTTTGTTCCATGACTTGCCGGAAGTCCTCAAGAGTCTCAACCGTGGCCGCTTTCTTCCTCAGTTTCTTTAAGACGGCCGTATCGCCCAACTGGTTGATCAGGGCGGCCATAGGCGAAGGCACAGCGCTGAAGCGAGACTCCAGGATATCCAGCACCGCCTCCCGCGCCTCGGTCAGCAAGCCCTGCTGTAGACCTTGCTGCATTCCCTGCTGCAGACCCTCTTGGCGGCCTTGCAACAGACCTTTTTGGATTCCTTCCTGATACCAGGTTTGAACGAAACCAGGCATGTCACCCTCCTTTATGTCTTTGAATACTTCTTCCACGGCCCGCATCAAGTCCTGGTGGCTGATCTTGTCCTGATTCGATATCAGATAGCTCATGACTTTCTTGCCATAGTCGGGACGACCCGTCCGCTCCATTTGGCGCAACATCTCCAGGATATCTCGAATCCGCTCTTTTAATTCAACCGGATGAAAGATTAATTTCAGCAACACCAGGGTCATCCGGAGGCCGGCCTCGCCCCTGATATCCTCTTCTTCATACTCCCCCAGATCATAATAAAGAAACCGGAAGTCAGGCAAGAATGATTGCAACGCCGGGTGATGGTCGACCAGTCGGCTAAACCCCCGGTCCACTTGCCACTTGGTCGCCCCATGGTAAAGCACCAAAGGTATGATTGGGGGCAGGCGGCCTTTTGAGCCTTGCTCGATGAGTTGCCCCCAAATCTTGACCATGTAGCGCAGCAGATAAAAAGCGATCAATGGTTCCGGGTAACTCTTGTGCTCAAACAGAATGTAAACCAGGGCCGGCCCGGCCGACTTCGTGTCCACCCGATAGACCAGGTCGGACAGGCTCTCTTTGAGGTCCTCATCAACGTAAGAGCCCGCGCCCAGCTCCAAGGAATCCAATTGCAGAATCCCGGCCACCCCTTCCGGCAAATAGTTGGCCAGAAAATCCGCGGCCTCTTCCTTAACGGAAAAGACGCTCTTAAAGAAGCGATCATGGCTATTGGTGATGTTAGACAATCCGGCCCCCAGGCTGGTCGGGATTTTGCCGCTTCGGTCCGCTCTTACACTTACTTGCTATTATAAGCCGGAATCTCGAAGAATGTCAAGAAGCCGGGCGGGGCTGCCTGAGCAAAGGCATGAAATAATTTCTATCCACTAAAATCATTGCCTTACGAGACCCTAAAAGCTTTGAAAAGGCGAACCAGGTTATCCAAAGGTAATCGAACCGGCATCCCTGGTCAAACCAGTTCATCCATTCCGGGTTAATTTGGAATCGGCCATTCAAAAGAAAGTTTCAGGCGATTGCCTTGTGAATACCCCCAAATATTCTTGACAAATTATATGGTTAATGATATGCGCAGACTAATAGATAAAGACGGATACATTAGACCAATGATTTGAGAGGCCAAAGTAAACTCCTATGCTATGTCCGCAATGCCAATCCGACAATAGGGATGGAGCCAAGTTTTGCTCCGAGTGCGGGACCAAATTTGCCCAGGTCTGCCCAAATTGTCAAGCCCAGCTCAGAATGGGGGCCAAATTCTGTGACGAGTGTGGCCATCAAGTGGGACAGCCCAAACCTTCCGTATCCTCGGCCATGTCTCAAGCCTCTCCTTCTCCTGACTTTGCCAATCCCCTGACGTACACCCCCAAACCTCTGGCGGAAAAAATACTGGCTTCTCGGTCTTCCATTGAAGGAGAAAGGAAGATCGTCACGGTCTTTTTTTCGGATGTGGCTGGGTTTACTCCTAT
>JADFYN010000103.1:8159-10313 GCA_015233055.1 Deltaproteobacteria bacterium | reverse complement strand
TGTCTTCGAGCACCCTGGGCGACGCCCTGATGATGAATCAGATAACCAAGGGGCTTTGGTCAGGAGTAGTTTTCGCCAATTGGGGTCTGCTTCCGTCCTCTAAGAACCCTCTCATGATTAAGTATCATGCAGCACAACAAAAATATGCCCCAAAGGACCACTGGGGAGGCTTTTTTTATGCCGGGTTTGCTTGTGCTGAACCTCTGGTGGAAGCGATCAAACGCTGCGGTAAGGATGTGACCAGAGAGAATCTGATCACCAAAATGGAGACCCTGAATAAATTTCAAGGAATTTCCGGGGCCATCACCTTCAGCCCGACCCAGAGGCAGGGAACTCGGTCTGTTTTTTTGGGTAAATGCCTCCCCGACGGTCAGGTTGAAATCCTTTCCGGATGGATTACCTCGGAGATGCCTCTGTAACGGTTGTGTGTTGGCCAGGGAGGCAACAGGATGATTTTTTATAAATATTATCCTGTTGAACAAGAAAAAGACAATGAGGCCCCAAAGGAGCGGATCCAACTTTGGGGGCCCGGTCGAGGGGACAATGCCAAGACTGGTCGACTAGCCGTTTTGATCCCCTTTTGAGAGTTGACCGGCCGCACTCTGGGCAAGAAGACCTCTATCAACTCTTAACTGAAAGGAGTCATGACTATGAGAAGAGAATTGCACCACACATGGCCCGCCGGATTACTTATCCTGGTTATGATTATAACGGTGGCCTGGGTGGGTCCGGCCGCCTCAGAAACGGGAGTAACTGATAAAGAGATCAGAATCGGACAATGGGGTCCTCAGACAGGACCGGCAGCATTGTGGGGCGCTATTGCTCGGGGGACTGATTGCTACTTCAAGATGCTCAATGATGAAGGTGGGGTCAATGGACGGCAACTTAAGTTGTTCCTCAGAGACGACGGGTTTCAACCCTCCCGGACCAAAGCGGCGGTCAAAGAACTGGTCGATCATGTCGGAGTTTTCGCCTTTGTCGGGGGTGTCGGTACGCCCAACGGTATGGCCGTCAAGAATTTTTTGGCTGAGAATAAAATTCCCTGGATCGGGCCGAGCACGGGATCGTCCCACTGGACCGTGCCTCCGTCCAAATATATCTTTGCCATTCAACCCAAATTGGTCGATGAGGGCGGCATTTTGACCCGTTATGCCGTCGAGACGATGAAAAAAAACAAGCTGGCCTTTTTTTATCAGAATGATGATTACGGAAAAGAGGGTCTGCAGGGGGTCAAGGCCCAACTAAAAAAGTACAATCTGGAGCTTTTGGCTGAAGTGCCGGTGGAGGTTATTGATACCGACCTTTCCACCCACTGCCTTAAGCTGAAGGAATCCGGGGCGGATACGGTTATTCTGTATGTCTTGCCCAAGCACGCCGCCATTATGCTCGGGGCCGCATCCAAGCTGGGCTACAAGCCGCAATTCATGTCTCCCTGCACCTTGAGCGACGCCCAGATGATGAATCAGATCACCAAAGGACTCTGGACGGGAGTGATTTTTTCCTCTTTCGCTCCGCCGCCGTCCTCCAAGAACCCTCTGATGATTAAGTATCATGCGGCCCAGCAAAGATATGCCCCCAGTGAGCGCTGGGCAGTCTTTTTTTATGCCGGGTTTATGTACGCCGAACCTTTGGTGGAAGCGATCAAACGATGTGGTCAGGATGTGACCAGGGAGAACCTGATCACCAAAATGGAGACCCTGAATAAATTTCAAGGAATTTCCGGCCCCATCACCTTCAGCCCGACCCAACGGCAGGGACTCCGGTCTGTTTATTTAGGTAAATGCCTCCCCGATGGTCAGGTGGAAGTTTTGTCCGGCTGGATTACCTCGGAGATGCCTCTGTAACAGTTGCGTGTTGGACAGGGAGGCAACAGGATGATCTTTTAGGTTCTTGGCGATTTCAAGCAGGAATTCGACTACTGCCTTATTTCGACTCCTGCCTTCCAGTCGGCTCTTCACCCCCGCCCAGCACCTTGTAGATGATTACCAGGTTGATCAGCCGGGCCAGGCGGGCCGTGATCAGGTTCTGCTGAGCGGTATAAAGCGACCGCTGGGAGTCCAACACGACCAGGTAGCTGTCGGCCCCTTTCTGGTAGCGCGCCCTGGACAGGCGGTAGCTCTCGCTGGTGGCGTTGGCCAGGGAGACACGGGCGGC
>JADFYN010000103.1:4202-8133 GCA_015233055.1 Deltaproteobacteria bacterium | reverse complement strand
CATCGGCCACTTCCCGAAAAGCGTTTTGAATGGCTCTCTCGTATTCGGCCACGGCAATATCCCGGCCGATCTCCGCCGCCTTTAAATTGGCCTGGTTAAGGCCGCCGTCGAAAATGGGCAGGGATATTTGGGGCGCGAAAGTCCAGGTGAAGGAGCCGGGCTTGAACAACCCGGTCAACTCGGCACTGGTCGTGCCCAGAGCGGAGATCAGGGTAATGCGGGGGAAGAAGGCCGCCCTGGCCGCCCCGATATTGGCGTTGGCTCCTTTGAGCAGATTCTCGGCCTGCAGGATATCCGGACGACGCAACAACACCTCGGACGGCAGACCGGGGGAGACATCTTTCAGCACGGTCAGGCTCTCGGTTAATCCGATGGGCAGCAATTCCGCCGGGACAGGCAAGCCGACCACCAGGTCCAGGGCGTTTTTATCCTGAGCCGCCTGGGTGGTATATCTGGCAATGTCCACCCTGGCGATGTCCACAGTGGTCTGGGCCTGGTTCAGGTCCAGGGCGGAGGATATCCCGGCCTCGAACCGCTTCCGAATCAGCTCATAGGAGGAGCGCTGGCTCACCAGGGTTTCTTTGGCCAGGTTCAAACGCTCACAATCAGCGGCCAGGATCAGGTAGATGTCGGCCACCTCAGCCGTCAGACTGATCTGCACACTTCGGCGGGCCTGTTCAGTGGCGAAAAATTGCTCCAGGGCCTGGTCTTTGAGGCTCCTGATCCGGCCGAACAGATCAAGTTCATAGGAGCTGAAGCCCAGCCCCAGGGTGTATTGATGGAGGGTCCCATCCACTCCGGTCCCGGACACATCCGCCGGCAACCGGGTCATATCGGCATTCCCGGCCGCGTTAATTTTCGGGAACAAATCCGAGCGCTGGATCTGGTACTGGGCCCTGGCTTTCTCTATGTTCAGAGCGGCTACGCGTAAGTTGCGGTTGTTGTCTAGGGCCAGAGCGATCAATTGCTGCAAGTTTTGGTTAACAAAGAAATCTCTCCAGGGGACATTGGTCGCCGGCTTGTCGGACGGCTTAGCCGGAGGCTCCAGATAGGACGGGCCGCTGGGCCAGGCGGCTGGAACGGGGGAGGCCGGTCGGCTGTATTTCGGGGCCATGGTCGTGCAACCGACCAGGCAGAGGGTCACCAGGGAGATCAGGCCGATGATACGGGTCATTTTAAAGTTCCTCCGATAATGGAGCCGGCGCGGAATTCGGTTCCGGCAACTGCTCCGGGCCGGCGGCCTTAAAAATTCGCCGGATCACTACGAAAAATACCGGGACCAGAAAGATGGCCAACACCGTAGCCGTGAACATACCTCCCATGACGCCCGTACCAATGGCGTTTTGGGCCCCGGAACCGGCGCCGGTACTGATGGCCAAAGGAAGAACGCCGAGCATAAAGGCCAGCGAGGTCATCAGAATCGGCCGCAAGCGCAGCCGGACCGCCTCCAGAGTGGCCTGGATCAATCCCACCCCTTGTTCCATCTGCTCCTTAGCAAATTCCACAATCAGAATGGCATTCTTGGCCGACAGACCAACCGTGGTCAGGAGCCCGACCTGAAAATAGACATCATTGGGCAGGCGGCGCAGACTCACGGCCAGCAGCGCCCCGATGACTCCCAGCGGCACCACCAGCATGACCGAAAAAGGAATCGCCCAACTCTCATAAAGAGCAGCCAGACAGAGGAAGACCACCAGGAGCGAAATAGCATAAAGGGCCGGGGCCTGAGAGCCGGACAACCGCTCCTGATAGGACAGGCCGGTCCACTCGTACCCAATGCCAGCCGGGAGCTTGGCCGCCATCTTCTCCATCTCGGCCATGGCTGTTCCCGAACTCTCGCCCGGAACCGGCTGGCCTAAAATCTCCACCGACGGCACTCCGTTGTACCGCTCTAAGCGGGGCGATCCGAACGTCCAGTGGGCGGTGGTGAAGGCGGAAAAGGGGACCATCACACCCTTCTGATTGCGGACATACCACTTGTCCAGGTCTTCGCGTTGCATCCGAAATGGAGAGTCCGCCTGGAGGTAGACCTTTTTCACCCGGCCTTTATCTATAAAATCGTTCACGTAGGAGCTGCCCCACGAGATTGATAAGGCGTCGTTGATGTCAGCCAACGATAACCCGAGAGCGCCCGCCTTCTCTTGATCAATATCCAACTTGAGCTGCGGAGTATCTTCTTGCCCATTGGGACGGACCGCCACCAGTTTGGGGTTTTGGGCGGCCATCCCCAGGAGTTGGTTGCGCGCTTCCATCAGTTTGGTATGACCCAGACCGGCCCGATCCTCCAATTTAAAGTCGAATCCGGCGGAATTACCCAGTTCACGGACCGCCGGCGGGGCGAAGGCGAAGACCACCCCGTCTCGGATAGATTTAAAAGCCGCCATGGCCTTTCCAACTACGGCCCCAACCTTTAGATCGGGACGTTGACGCAGACTCCAATCTTTTAGCTTAACAAAGCCGAGACCTGCGTTTTGTCCGGTACCGGCGAAACTGAAGCCGGCCACCGTAAACATAGCCTCCACCGCTTCTTTTTGATCCTCCAGGAAGTGGTGCTCCACTTGCTTTAAGACATTCCGGGTCCGGTCCATGGTGGCGCCAACGGGCAGTTGGGCCTGAATGTATAGATACCCCTGGTCTTCGTCCGGCAGGAAGGCGGTGGGCAGACGCAGGAACAGCCATCCCATACCTGCCACGATGACGAGATAAACAACCATGTAGCGCCACGTCTGGCCGAGCATCCCGCCGACGACTGAGCGATATTTGTTGCTGCTGCGATCAAATATCCGGTTGAACCAGCGGAAAAATCCGGCAAAGAGGCCGCTTTCAGATGCCACATGCCCCTTTTTGACCGGCTTGAGCAAGGTGGCGCACAGGGCCGGAGTCAAAATCATGGCGATGGCCACCGACAAGACCATGGCCGAGACGATGGTGATGGAAAACTGCCGGTAGATAACGCCGGTGGATCCGCCAAAAAAGGCCATGGGCACGAACACCGCCGACAAGACCAGGGCTATCCCGACCAGGGCCCCGGTGATCTGCTTCATAGATTTGCGAGTCGCTTCCTTGGGCGAAAGTCCTTCCTCGCTCATCACCCGTTCCACATTTTCAACCACGACAATGGCGTCATCCACCAGGAGGCCGATGGCCAACACCACTCCGAACATGGTCAACGTGTTAATTGAATATCCACAGGCGGCCAGAACAGCGAACGTCCCGAGCAACACCACCGGAACGGCGATGGTCGGAATCAAGGTGGCTCGAAAATTCTGCATAAACAAAAACATCACCAGGAAGACCAATATGATGGCTTCGATCAGCGTTTTGATTACTTCTTCAATGGAAATTTTGATGAAGGGAGTGGTATCGAAGGGATACACCACTTTTAGACCTGGGGGGAAAAATCTCTGCAGGTCCTTCATCTTAGCCATGACCGCAGTGGCGGTGTCGAGAGCATTGGCGTCGGGCGATAGCTTGACCGCCAGGGCGGTGGACGGTTTTCCGTTATAGCGTGGAATATTATCGTAATTTTCACTGCCTATCTCGCTGCGGGCCACGTCGCGGAGAAAGACTGAGGAGCCGTCGGGGTTGGTGCGGAGCAAGATCGATCCGAACTGCTCCGGAGTCTTGAAGAGGGTTTGGGCCATGACAGTGGCATTCAACTGCTGGCCTTTGGCATAGGGCGTCCCTCCCAATTGTCCAGCGGAGACCTGAACATTCTGAGCCTGAACGGCCACTCTCACGTCAGCCGGTGTTAACTTGAAATTATTAAGTTTATTCGGATCGAGCCAAATCCGCATGGCGTATTGCGAGCCGAACATTTGAACTTCACCGACCCCGACCACCCTGGCGATGAGATCCTGGACGCTGCTGGCCACATAATCTGCCAGATCGTACTCATTCATGGATCTGTCTTCCGAGTAGAACCCCAGAA
>JADFYN010000103.1:0-4153 GCA_015233055.1 Deltaproteobacteria bacterium | reverse complement strand
GCTGCTGAACTCGTTGCGGCAGCAAAGGAGTGGCGAGCTGGAGCTTATTCTGGGTCTGGACCTGGGCGATGCTCGGATCCGTTCCCGCATCGAAGGTCAGGGTGATGGTGGCCCTTCCGGAAGAGTCACTGGTGGAGGACATATAGCGCATGTTGTCGATGCCGTTCATCTTTTGCTCGATGATCTGGGTCACCGTGTCATCAACCGTTTGAGCCGAAGCTCCGGGATAGGTTGCGTTTATGGATATTTCCGGCGGAGCGATGGCCGGATACTGGGCCACCGGCAGTTTCTTAATCGCCAGGACGCCGGCCAGCATAATGATGATGGCGATCACCCAGGCGAAAATGGGGCGATTGATGAAGAACTGAGCCATGGAAAACTCCTTTAGTCTTTGCCGACCCGCGGCGGGTCTACGGATGCCGGGGTCACAGCGCCGGTCTTACTGCTGAACGGCACAGCCTTGACCACCACACCGGGTTGGGCTTTCTGGAGCCCCTCAACTATCAGGCGGTCACCCGGCTTTAGCCCATCGCTGATCAACCATCTATCACCCAGGGCCCTGGCCACCTTGAGGTTACGCAGCTCGACCTTGTCGCCCTCTCCTACTACCAGGGCCGTGGCGTTACCGGCCGGGTCACGGGTCACTCCGCGCTGCGGAACCAGCAGGGCCTGTTCTTTGGACCCTTCTTCAATGACGGCCCGGACATACATACCAGGCAGCAAGAGATCATTCGGATTGGGGAAGACCGTGCGCAGGGTCACCGAGCCGGTACTCTGATCCACGGTAACCTCGGAGAACTTCAACTTTCCCGGCAGCGGATATGACGTCCCGTCTTCGAGTAACAGTCCGGCTTTTGCCTGGCCCTCGGCATCGCGGGTGATCGCACCGCCGGCCAGGTCCCGTTTCAGGCGCAGCATGTCGGTGCTGGACTGAGTCACATCCACGTAGATCGGATCGAGCTGTTGAATGGTGGCCAAAGGTGATGCCTGGCCGGCCGTGACCAGGGCCCCGGTAGTCACTGCAGACCGGCCGATTCTTCCGGAGATAGGTGCGCTGACGTGGGTGTAGGCCAGGTTGATCCTGGCTGTGTCCACATCTGCCTTCTTGGCCGCCACATCCGCCTCAGCCTGTTTAAGTACGGCAGATGCATCGTCATAGTCTTGCCGGCTGACCGCGTTAATCCCGACCAGCTCCTTATAGCGATCCGTTCTAAGCCGGGCCGGGATGACATTGGCTTCGGACTTGGCCAGGGCGGCCTTTGAGCTGTTATAGGCGGCCTGATATGTGGCCGGATCGATCTGGTATAAGACTTGCCCGGCCTTGACGTCCGAGCCTTCCTTGAACAGCCGCTTCTGGATAATCCCTCCGACTTGCGGCCGCACTTCGGCAATCAAGTAGGCCGATGTCCGGCCGGGTAATTCCATAGTTAAGGTCACTTTTTCGGGCTGGACAACCACCACGCCCACCTCCGGAGGACTGTTCGACGGTGGTCCGGCGGCCACGGTCGGATTTCCGCATCCGGACAACAAAAGGGTTCCGAGTAGAAATCCTGCAATAGAGACCGGTCTGACTCTGTATCTGGTTCGCATAGGCACCTCTATGGTTATAAACGTCGGCCCGGTCGACTAAGATATCGCCGGGTTGGTTGATAGAGCTGTTCTGAGTATAACTCCACGCCCCGTTACCTCTTGACGGCATCCCAACAGGCCTCGGCTACTTGCCGGCTCAGCTTGTCGTCTACCTGGACGAACCCAAGTATGTTATCCCTGGCCAATGAGGTCAACGGACCGATCCACAGGGCGAAAAGAGCCACTAAGGGCAGATCCTTGATGATCTGCAGGGCCACTCCCTGCTCGATCAGTTCCTTAAACGGATGACGATTATTTGAATCTCCGTATAGCTTGTCTCGACGGTAATCCGTTCCGTAGGGCGAGTTGTGATACTGCTCCAGGTAGCGGAACTCTAGAGGGAAAGAAAGAAAATAACGGAGAAGCGCCGTGCACAGGTGCAAAAATCTTTCTTTTACAGGTAATTCCTCATCATACCCTACTTGAACGTGGGCCGTTGCTCGCGCTTCCAGGTCGCGGAATAACTCCTGAATCAGCACATCCTTGCTCTCAAAATATCTGTAGATGGTCCCCGCCCCGACCCCGGCGCGTTCGGCGATCATGGCCATGGGGGCGCCATGAAAACCAAATTCGGCGATCAATTCTAATGCCGACTGGAGTATTTCGTTACGTTTTTCGGTTTTAGACATTATTGTCTCCAGGAATGAACATTCATTCCATATTAAAAGATATGTTCAGCCCGGTCAACATAATTATGCGAATCCGGACCGAAGCTGGGGTGACTGCCGCCGTTTTAATCCACGCCCTGCTCGTTAGCGGCTAGCAATATCATCACCTTAGACTAGACAAATTTATCATGTGAATTTCGCTAACTACCTAGACCGGGGAACGAAAGGGTTTACCTTCGATCCCTTTTATGCGATGATATCTAATTCAGGATATCATGGGGGAAAATTAAGTTGCGAGGTTTACATTGACGACAAATCATCACGACAGGTTTTTCAAAAAGATGTTCACGGGTCAAGACCTGGCCAGGGACTTCTTGGCCAATTATTTGCCTGCCGGCGTTCTTGGCCAGCTTGATCTAACCAGCCTTGAGACCACCACAAAGTCCTTTGTGGATGACCAATTAAAGGAGCATTTTTCAGATATTGTTTACCGGGTGAACATAAAGCAGTCCAGAGAGGCCTATGTCTGTATATTGTTGGAGCACAAGAGCTATCAGGACAGACTCGTTCCGCTTCAACTGTTTAGATATATGAATCAGATGTGGTCCTATATCATTTCCCAACCGCCAGCCCCGGAATATTTACCTGTTATCATTCCTCTAGTTTTTTATCATGGGACCACTACCTGGGCCGGCTCGACCAGGTTTAGCTCGTTGTTTGATGCTACGGCTGAATTAAGACGATATCTTCCCGACTTCGACTATCTTCTTTTGGATTTATCGACTATGGCGGATGAAGATATCAAAGGAGATGTCAAGACCAGGATGACTCTCCTGCTCCAGAAACATATCAATGATCCGGAATTAGTTTCCAAATTAGCGGATGTGGCTACTCTTTATCACGAAATTTCTGCAGATCCTGATCAGATTGAATGTCTTAAGGCTATGGCTCAGTATCTAATTTTCACCGATAAATTGACAAAGGACGAAATAACGGTCTTCTTAGACCGAGCCACATCAGGAAGAGGAGGAGAGATCATGCCTACCGTTGTAGAAGAATATATTGAAGAAGGATACCAAAAGGGTGCTAGAGAAGCGGTCATTGAGGGCATTGAAATCCGATTCGGCCAGGTACCTTCTGAAGTCATTGAATCCATAAGTAGGTTATCGGATACTATGATTTTGAAATCACTGCTCAAGCAGGCTTTTGTCTCAAGAAATCTGGATGAATTCATCCAGGAACTGAAGAAATCCAAGAATTGATAGCCACCTTGGGTCGGATGCCTGGTTGACCGTGGCCCACCAAATGGGTCCAAGGCTATGGCCTGAGGTGGTTCCTTTCACCCCCGGCTACCCACATTGTCATCCTTTATCGAACTTCCGGATCATCTCCGATATTCTTGATGGCTTGAATAACCTCGCCTAATTGCTCATGGGTGGCCAGGAGATCGTCAAGCATGACGGCCAGGGCCTCTTTGGCGGGGGCGCCCTGATGGATCAAGGCCCGGATGATGTAGACATTGCGGTAGAGTTGCCGCCGGAGGGTCACCTCCAGGTTAAACAGGTCCGGGCATGGGGTCAGGAGGCGGGACAGGACCTCTTCCTTCGCTACCTGGGGGGCTTGCTCATAGGACAGGAGGAGCCGGTCGTACTTTTGGCGCAACCGGTTAAGGGAAGAATCCAGGAGCTTTTCCTCAAATACGCGGCTCAGTTCTTCAATCTCGGTCATGGTTGCCGGTCTCCGTTTCAACGCCCGTGGGCCCGGCCTCCAGGGACCGGACATGATCATAGATGACCTGGGCCAACCCAGGGTTGATACCGGGTGCGGCGGTCAGGTCAGCCACCGAGGCCTCCCGAATTCGCTTCAGGCTGCCGAAATGGGTCAGCAGTCCTTTCCTTTTTTTCGGCCCGACACCG
>JADFYN010000102.1:7020-10433 GCA_015233055.1 Deltaproteobacteria bacterium | reverse complement strand
TCCTCCGAGGTGTCAACCAGCATCACGTCCAGGTTTGACTGGGCTATTTTTTGGGCAATGCCTGAGCCCATGTTGCCGGCGCCGACCACGCCGATTTTTTTTAGTGTTGACATAATATCCTCCGTCGCCAGAAAATGGGGTGTTGCGGGTTTCGGTTACGTGTTGCGAGGTTCAAGCTCTGAGAGATGGATTGATTGCTGGGTGGTTAGTCTGGTTAGGTCCGCAACTCGTGAGACAAAACCGCTACAATGTAGCCACATGCAATTATGCCTATCAGACTAGTGAGCGTAAGGTCAAGGTTTTTTTTTAATGTTGGTCCCGGCGCGTCGATTTTTGTTCGGTACAAGATCGGGCGGCTGGGCAGGTATAGATCGGATGTAACTTGGATGTAACAATGACCAAACATAACTGAAGAAAATAGTGAGGCAAACCATGAGCGCCTGGACCCAATCCGATCCAACCGAATGTTTTTACTTGCCAGGTTCTGAAGGTTAGGTTATGGTAAAGGTCAACCTTAGTGTCCAGTAATTAAGCTCCAATTAACGGCCTCATCCGTGGCGGTGGGGCCGCTTCTATTCACATCGCGCTAAAGGCGCGACCCAACACCCTGGTGAGTTCATTTTTTCTCAACGGGCCTCTTGCGTTTAATGGTGAGTGTCGGCTAGACCGGGCTGAATTGCTATCTTGCAGTTGCCTTGACAACACATTGTTGGACCATGAGAAGTCCAAACTTAAAGGAGGTAGTCATGCAAGGGAAAAAACTGTATGTCGGCAATCTCAGTTACTCCGTGAGCAAGGAACAGTTGGAGGAGCTTTTCGGCCAGTATGGCGAAGTCAGCCTGGTTAATGTAATTGACGGAAAGGGATTCGCTTTTGTGGAAATGGCCAGTCGCAGCGGTGCGGAAGAGGCTAAAGCTCATTTGAACGGACAAGATCTGGGTGGTCGGGCCTTGAAAATAGACGAAGCGCGCCCGCCCAAGAAGCGGCCCTCCGGAGGTTTTGGTAGAAGATAGGCGGCCTTGAGGGATTCCGACCCCGACGCGATACCATCGATCGATGAATATCGATGGAATTGTAGGTGGATAAGAAGTACTTTTTCCCCCGTAACCGGCAATCTGTAACCGTAACTCGGAAATGCGATAATTCACGGCATGAAGTATGAACTCAAATGATCACACTAATAGGAATACCTGCGGCGCCGTGAAGATGGCCAAGACAATGCAAGATCAGGCCATCCAGAATGTTCTAAGCCGAATTAAACATAAGCTTCTGGTCATGAGCGGCAAAGGCGGTGTCGGCAAGACCACCATGGCCGTTAACCTGGCGGTGGCTATGGCTCGCAAGGGCTATGCCGTCGGCTTGATGGACGTTGATATGCACGGCCCGGATATTCCCAGGATGCTGGGTTTGAAGGAATCCGCTCAAATTAATCCTGACCGGACCATTGACCCCGTAGTCTACAGTGACAAGTTGAAAGTCTTGTCGGTGGAAAGTATCTTGCGGGAAAAAGACGCCGCGGTGATTTGGCGGGGACCGCTCAGGGCGGCCACGATTCGGCAGTTTATTACCGACGTTAATTGGGGCGATATTGATTTTTTGATCATCGATGCCCCACCCGGAACCGGAGACGAACCTCTGACCGTGGCTAAGGCCATTGAAGACGTCTGGGCGGTTATCGTGACCACCCCCCAGGAAATCTCACTGGCGGACGTGCGCAAATCCATCCGTTTTTGTCGTCAGATAGACATGCGGATGTTGGGTGTCATCGAAAACATGAGCGGACTGATCTGCCCTCATTGCCAGGGGACCATTGATCTGTTTAAGATCGGAGGCGGCCGCCGGGTGGCCCAGGAATCAGATATCCCGTTCTTGGGGGCTATCCCCCTGGATCCAAACCTGACGCAGGCCGCAGACCTGGGGTCTCCGTATCTGAATGACGCGGCCGCGACTCCGGCTTCCAGAGCCTTTGCCGAGATAGTCGCCAACATTTCCAATCGATTAGGCTTAACTAACGAATAACCCGTAAGCAATTTGCCTACTTTGACTCTGTCTGGATCGTTTCCAGGCAGGGTCGGGTGCGATCTTATTCGACGCCCCCAGGCCCTTCAAACCTCATTTCTTTTTTATTTTCAAAACCTTTGGAAGGGACAGGCTCTTTGTCGCAACCACTTGATAAAATTGAAAATATAGGCCGCTACAAAATTATTTCCCGGCTGGGGGAAGGGGGCATGGGGGTCGTATTTAAGGCTGTAGACCCCATCATCGACCGGGTTGTAGCCATCAAAGTGGCTAAGAAGTTTATGGGCAAGGGCCAGACCGAGTCTTTGGCTGCGGTGGATAAAAACCGGTTTTTGTGTGAGGCCAGAACCGCCGGGAGCCTGGTTCATCCAAACATAGTCCTAACCTATGATGCGGGAATAGAAAACGACCAGGTTTACATTGCTCAGGAATATGTAGATGGCGAGACCCTGGCTGTGAACATTCGGGAAGGCCGGCTTCTGCCGATCAAAAAATCTTTGGAGATAATCTACAACACTTGCTACGCCCTGGACTATATCCATCAAAAAGGTCTGGTTCATCGTGATATAAAACCCTCAAACATCATGGTCAACCAATTAGGCCAGGTGAAGTTGATGGATTTTGGTTTGGCAGGTGACCTGGAGGCCATGCTCAAGGGTGTGGAGCGAAAGGAAATCGTCGGGACTGTCGGTTATATGTCGCCCGAACAGGCCTCGGGGGAGATGTTGGATGCCCGGTCCGATATTTTTTCCCTGGGTCTGGTTTTATACGAGCTTCTGACCGGTCAAAAGGCTTTTAAAGGGGAGACCCCATATCAAATGATGTATCAGATTGTTTATGGTGACTTTACCCCTATTGAAACCTATCTTCCTGATATCCTCCTGAACTTGAAGGGGATCATCCAAACCTGCCTGTGCCGGGAGAAGGAATTTCGATATCCTCGCGCCGGAGATTTGGCCGAAGATTTGCTCCCGATTATCCGGGGGAGTGATTCAGCCGTCTTTGACAAGCGGGATCAAGAAAAACTTGAGCTCCTGAAGCGTTTGGATTTCTTTAAGCATTTCCAATACTCCGATCTTCAGGAAGTCCTCAAGATCTCCACCTTCCATACTTATCAACGAGGTGAAGTCATTGCCGAAGAGGCCATAGTCGATAATAATTTTTATCTGATCGTCAGCGGCCGGGCCAAGGTGGTCACCGATTCAGAAGAAAAGAATCTGATTCCGGGTGAAGTTTTTGGGGAATCAGCGGCTCTGACGAATATGAAACGTGTCTCCAAGGTCGTGGCCCAGACGGAGACGGTGGCCGTGGTGATCAACGCCAGCCTGTTTGTTAATGCCTCTGAACCGATTCATTGACAGTTGTATAAAGAATTCTATATGACCATGTTTTCC
>JADFYN010000102.1:0-7010 GCA_015233055.1 Deltaproteobacteria bacterium | reverse complement strand
GGCTTAGTCGATGTAAATCTTCGCCTGATTCAGACAACCATTAGCAACCGCAAATGAGTAACCCCCTCTCCCATGGTTGATCACACCCGCCCTATTGTCAGCGTCATAATCCCCACCCATAACCGCCGGGAATTGGTCCCCCAGGCGGTGGCTTCGGTGTTAAACCAGGATGTGCCCGGGATTGAAATCATCGTCGTGGATGATGGGTCAACAGACGGCACGGAAGAAGCCTTAAGCCCCTATTTTGATCGGATTGAATATCTCCGGCAAGATAACCGGGGGGTGAGTTCGGCCCGAAATTTGGGTATGAATACCAGCCGGGGCCGGTTCATCGCCTTACTCGATTCCGATGATTTGTGGCGGCCGGGTAAGATCGCAGCCCAGTTGTCTTTTTTTCACCGGCATCCCCATCTGTTGATTTGCCAGACCCAGGAGATTTGGATTCGGGGCAGGGTCTTAGTCAACCCTCGGCCAATCCACCGGAAGCGGGCCGGTCAAATATTTGATATTTCGCTGGGCGCGTGTATGATCAGTCCTTCGGCGGTGATGTTCCGACGGGAACTTTTATCCGAGGTGGGGTACTTTGATGAAACCTTACCGGCTTGCGAGGATTATGATTTGTGGCTCCGGGTGACCTGCCGGTTTGAGGTGGGATTGGTGGACCAGGCCCTGATCGTTAAGCACGGCGGCCATCCTGATCAGTTGTCTCAGAAATGGCCGGGATTGGATCGCTACCGGATTAAGGCTCTGGTTAAGCTTTATAAATACTCGCCGCTGACCGTTTCTCAGCAGACCCTGGTGCTCCAAACTTTGGCCGCAAAAGTGCATATCTATGATCAGGGCCGCCGCAAACGGGGCCGGGCCGAGGGCAACGAAGATTATTTGATGGAAGCCCGGGTGCTGTTGAAGCAGGCAAATGATTCAGGCCGGCTCCTTCGGCCGGATGAAGGAGGATGACCCGAATTTCCGGCTGCCCGGAGCCTTTTAGTCAAGACCCTAGTTAAACAATGGAAAGCTTCGTGGGGCGAAAGCGTCGAAAACCGGAGTCATGGAGAAGTAGTCCTGATTAAACACCGGGCTTCCGTTGCTCCCCAGGCGAATATCGCCGGATTCTCCCAGGGGGAACATGCTTTCAATGCGGACCGGGCCATTCGGGCCCAGCTCGACACAATGGGCATAGGTTGACCTGGAGGCGAAGGGGGTTTTCCAGACGATGCCCAGTAACGGATGGGTATAGGTGATGAATCCCCGTGGCTGATTCCAGGGCTGCGGCCCCAGGTTGGCCAGGACATTGTCCAGGGCCTGGATGATGATACCGTTGGCGGTATTCGGCCGGCCCGAGTTGGTGGTATCCTGAAACCAGTCATAAAGATTAACCACGCTGGATGATTCACCGGCCAGGGCATGGAGGAGGACGTTAAACAGCACCTTGGGGTCCTGATTTTGATATGTCATGCCGGCTGTTTTAAGCTTGTCTTCGAAGGTCAGCCGAATAGTCTCCAGGATCCAGGTATTGGCCAATACCCAGGCATCGGCCCGGAGGGTCCCGGACACCCATTGCCCCGGTCCACCGGCCACAAAATGACCATCCCATGCCTGCACCAGAGCCAGTGCCGCCAGGCGAGCTTCATTGGGATTGGCCCGGACTGCCTCCGTAAAGTATTTGGCCGCGAATTTCCAGGGGTTCCCTCCATCACCAAATGAGTCGGTCGTGGCGATATTCAAGGCCAGGTCGCGTACCTCTTCAAAGGTCAAGTTGTTGTGACCGGAGAGATATTCGTCAATGACATGGGCCCGGTGGAATGGGCCGAACTGAAATGATGCGGTGTTGTTGGTGGAGTTTTGATAGGTCGAACTGGAGCGGCTGTTCCACCCGCAGTAATAACCCTGGGCCGGATTCCGGTCGGTGGAACGGGGTTTAAGCGTCACTGGTTGGGGCCATTCCTGGGATCCGTCGCCCAGTTGGGGAAAGCGTGGGTCTGCTCCCGGGGCGCGAACCGGATCCCGGCCGGACATCCAGTAGGCAATGTTGCCGTCTCGGTCGCCATAAAGGATATGCTGGCTGGCCGCGATGTATTCCAGGGCCTGGCCGAATTCATCCATGTTCCTGGCTCGGGCCATGCCGAGGGTCGCCCGGCAGACATCAAATTCATACCCCCAATGGGCATATTTCCAGGAAAAGATCAGTCTTACCGGTTTGCCGGCATCATAGGGTATGGGATAAACGACCGGCCCGTGGCTGGTTCGGTACACGGGTAGGGTAACATCTGGTTGTCCGGCCACTTTTATGGTTTCTACTCGATGCAGTTTGACTGCTTCCGGTGATTCGAAGTAGTAGTCTGTTGTGTGGGCGTGTCCCACCTGAAAAGCCCAGGCATGATGGGGTGTGCGACCGATAATAATGCCCGGAATACCGGGGACGGACATGCCGGAGACATTCAGCCCGCCGCCCTGGATAGAGCCTTCGACCACATTTGACGGCACCGAGAACGCCATCTGGGGACCGGTGTAAACAATCGGCTGTCCGGATTTGGTTTTGCGGCCGGCCACGGCCCAGCCGTAACTTCCCATCTTGACGTAGGCGTTGACGCTTTTTAAACCTTCCACGACGGCTTCAAGAGTCTTGGTCATTTCTTTGGCGGCCTGGCTAAGGTCAGGGAAGGTATTAAGTTTTCCTGCTCCGGGGATGGCTCTCCGGTTTTCAAGGGACGGGCCGGCGGCCCTGTCGGAGGCGGTTTTGGGGATGTAGGTGGGGGCGGCTAGGTCGCTGAGCCAGCGCAGGTCGGTCAGCATGAGCAAGAAATTGTCAGGGGATTTAGCAAGTAATTCCTGCAGTAAGGCGGCGGTCTGGATTTGGCCCGTGGCTTGGGCCTCGGCATCGAAAACTCTGCAGGGCGGCCATTACGGCCAGGACGTCGCCGGGTGTCCATGGTTTGGGGAAAAAGGCGGCGCCAATCTGCTTTCCATACGTGGCAAACTCAAAAGGTAATTGCGACGGATCAGCTTTAATCTCTTCAATGCGCTGGTTAATCCCGTCCACATAGGCTTGAACGGCATTATGCGAATCTTTATCTAGTTGGTCAAAACCCGTCTGAAGTTCAGTATCCGAATATCCGGTGGTGCGGGCATAAATATCGATGGTTAACAAGGATGGGCCAAACACTTCGGCCATTGTACCCCGGCCGGCCCGGCGGTGGAGTTCGAGTTGCCACAACCGGTCGGTGGCCACGGCATATCCCATCCCTTTGAAAACTTCGTCAAAAGATCCTCCTTTGATGAACCAAACCTCCTTGTCGTCCCGGGATATGGATGCCTTGTCTTCACTTTCACTGGAGCTGCACCCGACAAAAAAAGCCGGGGCCATCGTGGAGAGAATAATGGAGCAGGCGGCTAATGTGGTCAAAATTTTGTTTTTCTTCAACACGGTCCTCCACCGGCAGGTTCTGTTAATATTGAATGAATGAATCAAATTATGTAGTTGAAGTCAAGAGAATTCTCTCCGAGATTTCTGACCGGGACATGAGGCATGAGCTCCCTTTGCCGCCTCCGTCCAGGGGGTTGACAGGTCCGAATTATTCTGATAGAAGGCCGAACATGGAAGTGGATAGCTCGCTGGTGGGGCTCCCGGACTTCAAATCCGGTGTGGGGCACTAAAACTGTCCCGGGTGGGTTCGATTCCCATGCACTTCCGCCAAAATACAAATACCATGCTTGTTGCAGGTTTCTCGTTGCTTGTTTCTTTAAACAAGTAACCAGCAACCCAATGTCATTAGACTTAAGGCACCTCGCTATTGTCCTGAATGACATAAGGACGTTAAGATTTCTCGCTTCGCTCGAAATGACAGATGTGCTGTACATTCAGGATGGTACCTGCTGCGTGCGTCCCCCTTGTCATTTCGAGCGCAGCGAGAAATCTTACTGTGTGTTTTCCTCGGCATAAGGCAATGACATTGACCAGCAACAAGGAACCAGCAACAATGAAGTTTGCCCTTTTTCTTGGCTGCACTATTCCAGCGCGTTCTCGGCAATACGAGATGTCCGCTCGTAAGGTAGCTGAAAAACTAGGTCTTGTGTTTGAGGATGTGCCGGGATTCGGCTGCTGCGGCTTTCCATTAAAATCCGTTGATCCCGAAAAGACAGCCCTTTTGGCCGCATGGAGCCTTTCTCTGGCTGAGGAAAAAGGCTTGCCGGTGATGACTTTGTGCAGCGCCTGTTCCTCAAATTTGGCTGAGGAAAACCATCGGCTCAAACATGATGAAAAACTTCGCCGGCGTATAAATGAAAAATTGGCACGAGTCGGAAAAGAATTTAGAGGGACAACGGAAGTCAAGCACATCCTCCGGGTCATCCACCAAGACCTGGGATTGGCCAAGATATCTGAAACGGTTAAAAATCCGTTGACGGGACTTAAAGTGGCCAGTCACTATGGTTGCCATTATCTTAAGCCTTCTGAATTATACGATAAATTTGACGATCCGGAAAATCCCCGCAGCCTGGACCAAATAGTCGCGGCCATTGGAGGGACCCCGGTGAGTTACGACCGGCTTAAGCAGTGTTGCGGTGGTGCGGTGTTGGTTTCAGATGAAGCCACGGCCCTGGGATTGACCAAGGATAAGTTGGATGCCGTTAAAGCCTCCGGGGCCGAGGCCATGACTCTGGTCTGTCCTTTCTGTAATGTTATGTATGATAATAACCAGAAGAGTATTGAGACCAGGTTTGCCATTGAATATGGTCTGCCGGTCTTTTACATGACGCAGTTGATGGGTCTGGCCATGGGTATCTCAAGTAAGGACCTGGGCATGAACCTGAACTCAGTCAAAACCAAAGAATTAATTGCCCGGTTTGCCGGTGAAGATGAAGATGACGAAAAGAAAGAAAAGAAAAAGGTAAAAAAAGAAAAGCCTGGTCCACCCTTGCAACCTGTGGTTGAATGAGATGTCTCGTTGGTTGGAGTTAATAGATGGAACAGAAAATAGAAACGGTGGATCTCGCCGGCAGCGATTTCAATTTTGCTAACGAGGTGGCCCAGACAGAAGGGGGGCAACAGATATCGCGCTGCTTTTCGTGCGGCACCTGTTCAGCTTCGTGTCCTGTCCGCCGCATTAATGATAAATACAACCCCAGGCGGATTATCCGCCAGGTTTTGCTTGGGCTCAAAGAAGAAGTTCTGAAGAGTGGATTTGTCTGGCTTTGTTCCGCCTGCTACTCTTGCCAGGAACGATGTCCTCAGGGAGGCAGGATTACGGATATTATGACCGCTCTTAAGAACATGGCCGCGGCCTCCAATTGTGTTCCCGACGGGGTCCTGGCCCAGGCCGATTTGATCAAGAAACAAGGGAAGGTCTATGCGATTGACGAATTTGATAATAAAAAACGGGTCAAAGCCGGACTACCGCCCCTCCCGGAAGAAATAAATGAAATAGCGCAACTATTGTCCGCCCTTTAAGAAGAGGAGAAAACATGGCCGTATATGAAGGATACAATCTACCAGACGATCTATATTACCATGAGGAGCATAGCTGGGCTAAAGTGGATGAAGATGGTAATGTGATCGTGGGGATGTCCGACTTTTTCCAAAAAGAAGCCGGTGATGTTGTGTTCATCGACCTGCCCGAAGAGGGGGATGAGGTGGAGCAGGGCGATGTGTGCGGCAAGATCCAGTCTAGAAAATGGATAGGCAAGCTGTGTTCTCCCGTATCCGGCGAAATCATCAGTATCAATGAGGCGCTTGAAGATGATACGACCTTGATCAATCGTGATCCTTATGGTGATGGTTGGATTTTAGTTATCGAGCCTTCAGAACTTGATGAGGAATTAACGGCTCTATATCACGGCGACAAAGTGGGGCCATGGATTGAGGCCCAAATTGCTAGAGCCAAGGAGGAGAAGGCCAAAGTCGGTTGATCGGACTGCCTGTCTCCGGGTGTTTATGACGTCAAAAGTCCGCGGCAAAGTCTATATTCGGGTGTGAGAGGATTCCTCGCTTCGCTCGGAATGACAACTTTACATCGTCACCCTGGGTCGTCCACTTTACATCGGTCACCCCGGGGTGGTCCACTTTTCTATTCAGGGCCGTCCTCTCCTTTGTCATTTCGAGCGTAGCGAGAAATCTTAAAGTCGTTGCCCTAATCCAACGCAATTGGGCCGCTGATCCGGCTGAATAAGGACCTATCCAGAAAAATACCTGTGCTGAAGGGGGGTTGAGGCTCATCGGGTCTCAATCCAAAAAAAAATTTATAGGAATAAAAAAGCATTGACAGCATCAGTATTTGGTGATAATTTGTCACACAATTATAGCGGATATAGTGGATGGTAATTCAAGTAAATCGTTTAGATAGATAAGGCCAGCGAGAGTATTCGCAGGCGTAATCTGAGAGTTCAAAAAAAAGCAGATTGTCAGCTTAAAGAAGTTACGAAACGAGGGATGGTTAAACATTTATTAAGGCAATTCCAAGGGGGGTGAGAAAAGAACAAGGGGGAGTAATTGTTGCCTGATTTAAATTAATAAAATGAAAGCCTTAAGGAGGAAAGAGAATGAAGAAACTGTTAGTCGCGTGTTTAGCCGTGGCAGTGTGCCTCATGCTGGCCGCCCCGGCGATGGCCGAGTTTAAGGTAGGCTTTCTCGCCTACACTGACTTAGGCTGGTCAACCAAAGACAAAATGCTGACCGTCAACCAAAAAGAAAATGTTACCTCTAACTTCTTGAATATGCCGGGACACTCCAGAATCTACGGTACCTTCAAGAAAGAAAATGTTACCGGTTACTTCGAACTCGGCCTGGGCAATGACGAACTTCGCCCCAGGGACGTCAACCTCCGCAAACTCTATGGAGTGTATCACTTCGGAAACCATCAGATCCAAGCCGGCCAGACCGAGCCCATTGCCGCCCGGTTCAACCCGCCCCAACTTATGGGTCTTGGCGTTAATAACCACATCATCATGATCGGCTGGGGTAACCCGAACTATGAACGGCTCCCAGTGGCGAACTACTCCTATAGCTCCGGTCCTTT
>JADFYN010000101.1 GCA_015233055.1 Deltaproteobacteria bacterium | reverse complement strand
GCTCCCTGGGCCGGCTGAAGCGGACTAACCCATTCGAGGTCGGCCAGCAGGGTGTCATACCGCCTGGCCGCCTCCATTCGCGAAGCCAGAAAAAGATTCAACTTAGACATCTGACTCACACCTAAGGCGCCCTGGATGTCGGTCATCCGGTAATTGTAACCCAACACGTCAAAATCCGGCAGCAAGGATCCGCCCCGGCCAAGGTGACGCTCCAGATCGCTTCGTGAAGCCCCGTGATCACGCAATTGTCTTACTTTATCATTTAGTTGTATATCATTGGTGATGAGCATCCCACCTTCACCCGTGGTGATTATCTTTCTTGGATGAAAGGAGAAAGCCGCCGCGCCGGCCTCGGTCCCAGTATGAACCCCATTAAAAAAAGCCCCCAATGAGCAAGCGGCATCTTCCAGGACCAGGAGACCTTGGGGCTCTGAGATCTCTTTGACGGCCGACATGTCCACCGGCACCCCAAACAATGACGCCGGAATTATGACCTTAGTCCGGGGAGTAATGCTCTTCTCCAACAATTCCAGGTTGATGGTCAAGTCAGCCGGAGCCACATCACAAAAAATCGGCCTGGCCCGGCAGTATTCTACGGCATTAGCGGTGGCCACATAGGTAAAAGAAGGAACCACCACGTCATCTCCTTATTGCACTCCCAGGGCGATCAAGCCCAGATGCAGGGCGGCCGTGCAATTGGACACCGCCACGGCAAACTCCGTACCGCAGAAGGAGGCCACGGCCTGTTCAAACCGCTTAACCCACGGTCCTTGGGCGACCCATCCTGATTTCAGTGGATAGGTCACTGATTCGAGATCAGCCTGGTCGAAAACGGGCCGAGCGATGGGAATCCTCTTACCGATGGGCATAGCTTCGTTCCTAAGACGCGGTTTTCCCGTCTGTTGTTGCCGTTATATCCCGGCGGCGCCAATCAATCAGGTCCCGCATTCCCTCATCTAATGGAATCGTCCAGTTAAATCCCAGGTCAGCCTGAGCCCGGTCGATTGAGCCGATCCGTTGAGTTACGAAGCTCACTTCCGCCGGACGGAATTCAATGTCCACCGACTCCCCGTGAATGGCCATCAAGAGCCGACACAGCTCAACTAAGGAAGTCCCGATGCCCCGTCCCACATTGTAGCATCGCCCCTTTGCCTCGGCTTTCATGGCCAGGATATTGGCCCGGGCCGCGTCCTTAACGTGGATGAAATCATAGACCTGCGAACCGTCCCCAAAGACCACAGGCGGCAGCCCCTGGTCCAGCCGGTCGAGCATCTTCATCATTACCGCCACATAGGCCCCCCGGTAGTCTTGTCTGGGGCCGTAGACGTTCATATATCTCAGCCCGACCCAATTCAGGCCGAAGCGATGTCCCAGCGACCCGAACAGATGCTCGCCGGCGATCTTCGTAGCGCCGTAAAACGTCTTGTTATTATAGGGATGATCTTCGGTCATGGGGACTTCTTGGGCATCTCCGTAGACCGAGGCTGAGGATGAAAAGACGACCCGAGAAACGCGGTTATGCACTGCCGCCTCAATCACATTGAAGGTCCCTTTGATATTGACATCAAACGCCGCCCGAGGGTATTCCTGGCATTGGAGCAGCCAGAGGGCCGCCAGATGAAATACGCCGTCGATCCCGTCCATGGCCCTGGTTAGGATGTCTGGGTGCAGGATATCGCCGCCATGTGGGAAAATACTGACTCTGGGGTCGGCCAGGGCCTGGCCCAGGTTGGCCCGGGCCCCCCGGACAAAATTGTCATATATGATGATTTCGGCGACGTCTTCGGCCAATAGTTGATCAACCAGATGGCTGCCGATAAACCCTGCCCCGCCAATGACCAAAAGGCGTTTCCCAGTCAAGTCCATCTGGACGCTCCTGTTAAAAGGACCTGGAAGAATTCGGCTGCATCGGGGAATCGATTCCCGGCCGACGTCGGCTAATTGCGGCTCATCAGGTGGGAGACGGCCCGGTCGAGACCGTCGAGGGTAAGCTCAAACATGGGGAAGATGCTCGAAATCATCCCAATGGTCCAGGTATAAGGCCACTGGTTCGCCGGAACCGGATTCAACCAGACACTATGCCCGAAGGTATCGGCCAGGAACTGTAGCCGCTCTTCGCTGGGCCGGCCACTCCGGTCATTAACATATATAGAACCGTCCGGGGAACGGAGTTCATAGGGGGCCATGCTGGCGTCCCCCACGACAACCAGTCTGGTATCCGGGTCTTTCCCGGCGAATTCCTCTAACCGGACCGGGGTCAGACGGCGTGACGCGTCGGCCCAGATGTGACCGTAAATCGTGTTGTGGAAGAAATATGACTTCACATCCTTAAATTGGGCTCGGGCATAGTTGAACAGAACTTGAACCATCTCGATGTAAGGATCCATTGACCAGCCGCCATTATCAATCATCAAGATAACCTTAAGCCGGTCCCGCAAGCTGCGGTCAAAGATGATTTCGATCTCACCGGCGTTTTTTAATGTAGCCCGAATGGTTTCGTCCACATTAACCTGGTCTTTGGGCCCTTCCGGGACCATCCGGCGCAATCGCTTCAGGGCCTCACCCATTTGGGACTGGGTTAGCGGTCCGTCCTGGGAATAGTCACGATACCGCCGCTCCATGGCCACCTTAATGGCGGATTTATTCATGGACCGGCCGCCGACCCGCATACCCCCGGGATGGGTTCCCGAATGCCCCACGGGAGAGAAACCACGCGTGCCGATCCATTTGTGCCCGCCGTGATGCTCCTCGGTTTGATCTTTTAATCGCTCAAGAAAATAATTGATCAACTCTTCCGGGGTCATTTTGGCCAGAGTCTCTTCGTCCACACCCAAGGCCCTGGCCAGAGACGGCGGATCATTGAGCCATTCGTGCAACAAGGCCTTGGCCATTTCATCAAGTTCGACCCCTTTGAAGTCGGCCAGCTCCGCTCCCTGGAAATAATGGGCGAAGATCTGGTCATAGATATCAAAGTAGCGTTCGCTCTTGACCAAAATAGCCCTGGCCGAGATATACAGATCATCTACTCCGGTCACCAGTCCTGAGTTAAGGGCCTTCTGCAGACGCAAAAATGATGTCGGGGAGACGGGTACTCCGGCTTCCTTCAGCATATAGAAAAAATTAACAAACATGACAATCCCTTAGGAAATCTCTCAAAAATCCGAATGGCTGACGGCCGGGTTTAAGCCCGAAGACGGGGCACTTGACGGAGGGCCTGGCCATAATCCGGACTTTTCTTAAATAACACGCCCAGAAAAGGCACCTTGCCCAGGGCCAGGTCTTTGGGCTTAAAATCCGGATCCATTTTCAGGGCTCGAATCCAGTTGATTAATTCTCTGGTCGCCGGTTTCTTTTCAATCCCCGGAATCTCTCTGGTCTTGTAAAAGGTGGAGATACAGGCTTCCATCATGTTCTGATCCAGCTCGGGAAAGTGGACCCGGATAATCCGGCGCATCATATCCATTTCCGGGAAAGCGATGTGATGAAAGTTGCACCGGCCGAGGAACGGGTCGGACAAATCTTTCTTGGCATTTGAAGTAATAATGATGACGGGGCGATTTTTGGCTTTGACGGTTTTGTCGATCTCAATAATGTCAAACTGCATTTGATCGAGGACGTCAAGCATATCATCTTGAAAATCCGTGTCGGCCTTGTCTACTTCGTCGATCAATAACACCACTCGCTTGTCGGCCACAAAGGCCTGCCCGATTTTGCCCATTTTGATGTATTCTTCTATATTACTGACATCTCTTTCAGAATCACCAAAGCGGCTGTCATTCAATCTGGTCAAGGTGTCGTATTGATAAAGGGCCTCAATTAGCTTCATGCTGGATTTGACGTTCAGTATGATCATCGGCATCTGCAACGATTCCGCGACGGCGTGAGCCAGCATGGTCTTACCTGTGCCCGGCTCCCCCTTGATCAGCAGAGGCATCTCCAAGGCAATAGAAATATTGACAATTTTTGATAATTCTCCGTCGAGTACGTATTTGCTGGCCCCGGTGAAGGCCGTGTAACCATTGTCACCCATACAAACTCCTTGTTATGACCGCTGAGGGGCATCACGGTCAGGCTGCGGACCGACATCCGGCCGGATAGGCCAACCCATGATTCTCTCAGCAAAATAGGTATAATTAGTCTGGCCGAAGGAAACCGGCCTCGTCTTTTTTGGGGTCATCAATCCGGCCTCCGGAGCAGTATTCAAATACCGCCTGGAAAAAAGCCGCCTTTCTTTAAGATATCCGGCCACCACGTCACCTTAACTTCGAGTTTTCAGGCACGATATTTGCTTGTAACCAACAGAAAGGCAAATTCCGTCAAACTTATGTCAAAATTTGCCAGAAGCCGGCCCACCCACCAACTGTGCCTGGAAAAACCAAAGATTGCGTAGTATAGATATGATTAGATAACGTGAAGTGATTATAACCACCGCACGGATTTTGTCAACGGGTAGATCGGACGAATATCGGTTTGTGCTTATTTTGTATACGGATAACCGCCCTGCCCCCTGGGGTCGCCACGAGTCCAAGGGCTGCCACCATTGACATTAATTGACATTAATCGACATTATATGATCTCCTCAAAAAAAAATCTTGTAAACACAACCACATTTGATAAATAGGTTTTAATTATCCAAAAAAAATGATATCAGATTCACCTTGGCAGTGAACTATTTCTTTGAATTCAGGAAGACATAAAGGTGACATATGCCAAAATCTCTAAAGATGTATTTTTCTCTGTCGTTTTTCTTTCTAGGCATCTTGGCCGGCCTGACGGTTGATGCTCAGGCCCGCGTTATTCAAGTCCCGGCCCAGTACGCCAAGATCCAGGCAGCCGTGAATGCCGCCTCAAAGGGCGATACCATTGAAGTTTCCAGTGGTGAATACCGGGAATCAATTGTGTTCATGGGCAATGACAATTCCGGGATAACGATCAAAGGCGTCGGCGGATCACCCCCGATCATTACCACCTATGGCCAAGGCCGGGTTATCAGTATATATGAGGCTGATAATGTAAGAATAACCGGAGTCCAGATAACCGGCGGAGCGACGGCCGGTCAAGATATCGCAAATTTCGGCGGTGGTATTTTTGTCGACGGGTCAAACGGGATCGAGATATCAAATAGTGTGATTGCCAACAACAAAGCGGTCTATGGCGGCGGCTTAGCCTTTAGGGGTGGAAGTGTTTCCGTGATCAATAATACTATCCAAAACAATGCCGTCATATCCGCAACAAACGCTTACGGGGGCGGCATTTATCTCTACGGCGCCACCGGCTTGATCAGCGGCAACACCATCCAAAATAACACGACTGCCGGTCCCAACGCCGGACCAGGCGCCGGAGTGTGTATGGTCTCGTCTTCCACCGCCGTGTCCAACAATACATTCCGAGGTAACAAGACAGCCGGCTTACAGCATTATGGCGGCGGGTTATATACGTACCAGTGTTATGGATTTTCCATTACCAACAACACATTTACGGAAAACCAAGGACTTGACGGCGGGGGGATGGCCATTATCGCCAGCAACCCAACCATTTTCAACAACGTTTTTACACACAATCAAGGCCGCTGGGGTGGTGGTTTGTACGGCTGGCAGATGGCATCGACCATTGACAGCAACACTTTTTCTCAAAATAACGCTTCCGACGGCGGTGGCGGTATCCTTTTTGACACGTCTTCCGGGTCTGTCTTTACCAATAACACCGTCACGAGCAACAATGCGGTGAACTGGGGCGGTGGGGTGGATCTATACATATCCAATTGTTTGATCGAACAAAACATCATTACTCTAAATATGTCGGCCAGGGGTGGCGGGGTGTGTGTGACTCCCAGCAGTAATCCCCGAATCATCAATAACTTGATCACGAATAACATGACCACCATATATGGGGGTGGATTGGTCGTCGGCGATGGCTCCAACGGACTGGTCGCGAATAACTTGATCGCCAATAACGTCGCCACCAACGACGCCGGGGGTATCTGCGTTTATAGCGGCCAGAATGGAGTGAGCAGCCCCATGGTGGTCAACAATACCATCGTGAATAACCAACTGGGGAACACCTCTGACAAAAGCGCCGGCGGAGGTATTCGAGTGGACAACGCGACTCCGGTCATTATGAATAACATCATTGCCGGACACACCACCGGCGCGGGGATTGGGGCCAACAACGCCGGGGCCAAGTCATCTAACAGTTACAATAACATGTGGGGAAATCAAGCAACCTATGTCTTCGTTACAGCCGGTGTCGGGGCCACGGAATCCTCACCAGGCTTTATCAGCACCCAGGGGAAGGATTATCATCTGCTGAATTCTTCTTCATGTCTAAAAAAAGGCAATCCCGATGCCGCCTACAATAACCTCGACGGAACCAGGAATCAACAGGGTATGTATGGAGGACCGAACGCTGATTGGAGACCATATGTGTTTATGGAAACGGACAAAGAAAGCTATGCCCGAGGCGCCAAAATGCGTGTGACCATTTCGGAAGGGTCTATGTCAAATGCCTCCAGTCTGGCCCTTGGAATCGCCCTGCTCCAGCCCAACGGCGCCCTGCTCTTCTACCCAAACATGTCATCGGATTTTAAGCCGTTCCAAAACAATTTAACGTTGTCCAAGGACACCCAACTGGTTAATTCCACCATGCCGGGATACGATTCGTACCTTATTCCATCTAATTACCCAACCGGCAGCTACACCTGGCTTTGTGCCTTCCTGGACACCGCCACGGGAAAGATAACCAGCCGGATTGCCACCACCAGTTTTATGGTAACGCCTTAATCGGCAAGTCGATTTAATGAATCTGTCCGGCTGTTCTATCGGCGCCGTTAGGTGGTGCTGTTTGCATTTTCATGAGAAGGAGAAAAAAATGAAAAGAACATTGCTTATCTTTATAATACTGTTATCCATCATAGGCGTCCCGGCCGGTTCTTTCGCCGCCGACCCCTCCCAGGGTAGCTCTCCCAGCCGATCTGCCGCTGGTTATGAATCCCTGACCACCTACGAACTGGGCGACATGCTCGTGGAACAGGCGCAGGCCATTTGTCAAAAACGGTTGAGCCGGGGAGAGTTGTGTGAGGTTCTGAACGCCGGTCAGGAGACGCCCAATTTCTTGAATACCACGGCGAGAGAAGGTTTCGCCTTGTTGCTGACCTTTGTAACCGACCTGGCCCATAGTTACCACAAAAATCCCTACCTGGGCATGCGGCCGGAGATGGACGGGATTTCGGTCAAACTTGATAAGTATCTAAGTAAACAAGAAAATAATAAGGGAGCCATCTTCCTCAGGTATGCGCTTGGGTTGGTTATGGAAAAATACAACCTTAACCCTGATAAGCTGGTATTGGAGTTGGTGGACGCCGCTCTTGGCGCCGTGTATCCCGCTCCACCTCGGATTTTGCCTCAGACAGAGACAATCGTAAACGCTTATCTGAATAAAGCCATACTAGGCAACCAAACGCCTGTGGTCAAGTTTGATCTTTTCGCCACTGAAGGAACTTCGGCGGCCTTCACTTATCTGTTCAACTCGATGAAAACAAATAAACTAATCCGTCCCGGCGATCAGATTGCCGTGGTCACCCCC
This sequence comes from Deltaproteobacteria bacterium, assembly GCA_015233055.1. Taxonomy (GTDB): domain Bacteria; phylum Desulfobacterota; class JADFXK01; order JADFXK01; family JADFXK01; genus JADFXK01. Next base: position 2,867 of record JADFYN010000101.1, on the reverse strand, counting down.
ATCTATGCCCCGTACCTGGACCTGCCGGCCATGAGCGAATTTAATCTGACCGTGGTCAAACTTCAAGGTGATCCCAAGAAAGGCTGGCAATTATCTGATGCCGAAATAGACAAATTAAAAGACAGCCGAATCAAAGTGCTGGTTTTGGCCAATCCCGGCAACCCAACCGGAGTATCTCTGGATATGGGAGTGATGGTCAGAATAGCCGAACTGGTCAAAACGGTCAGGAGAGACTTGATTATCATAACCGACACCGGAGAGGCCGATTTTGTAGACAACTATGTGAGCTTGTTTAAACATATCCCTGAAAATACCATCGGGATTCATTCTTACTCCAAATACTTCGGCGTGCCCGGATGGCATCTGGTATTGATCATCATAAATCCGACCAACGTGATTGATCGGCTGATCTCCCGTCTGCCGGAAGGCGACCGGTCGGAATTAGCCAAAAGATATCAATGGAAATCACTGGACCTGGATAAGGTTAAGTTTATTGACAGGATGGTCCTGGACAGTCGAGATGTGGCGTTATCATATAAAGGGGGCTTGTCCGGACCGCAACAAGCCGTTATGTGTCTTTTTTCTATCTTTGACTTGATGGATACCGACCATACCTACAAAAAATCGGTTCAAAACCTGCTCAACGAACGACACACCCAGTTATATGGCGGACTCGGTCTCCCCCCCACGCCACAGCAACCCGGTCAGACCCTGCTCTATACCCTTATTGACATCAAAAATCTGGCCCAGACAACATATGGTGAAGATTTTGCGAAATACTTGACTCAGACGTCTCTGATCGATTTCTTGTTACGGTTGGCCCGTGATTACAGCACAGTCTGTCTCCCGGCCAAAGGCTTTGCCGGTCCGGAATGGACGATCCGGATCTCGTTGGTCAATCTAAATCCCGAGGAATACAAAAAAATAGGCTCTCACATCAAAGAAACTTTACAGACCATGCATAATGAATGGCCGGACAAACAAAAATAACCAGCGATCAGATTATGTCGAGTTGACAGAATCAAATACATGGATAAGTGCTGCCGCGAATATCGTGACTTTCTTACCTTATCCACCAAACTGTTTAACATAAATCAATCAGTTATGCCATTTAGTGGATTAATTTATTGAACCCGTTCCATATTTTTGATATTATACGGAGTTATGTTTAATTCATCATCGTCCCCATTCAAAAACTACTCACATCTAAAGACTCTAGTCGGAAGTTGTATCTACTATGGATGATTCCATAACATCGTGCGTTTCTTCACTCAGGCCTTTGACTGGTCAGGAGTTCCTGACCGATAAAGTCTTTACGGACTTTGACCTGTCCCCTCAAGTTATCAGTGCCTTGGAGGAGGCAGGATTTGAACGCTGCACCGTGGTTCAAGAAAGGTGCCTGCCATTGTCTCTGAAAGGTGACGACGTTGCCGCACAGGCCCAAACGGGCACCGGCAAGACTGCTGCCTTCCTGATCACCATTTATGACAGATTATTTAAACTACCCGTACCGAAAGGTCCCCATCCCCGGGCTTTAATCATTGTTCCTACCAGGGAATTGGCCATCCAGATTTATTCCGATGCCACGGTATTTGATCGTCACACCGGGCTCAAGACCCTGCCGGTTTACGGCGGCATGGACTACCAGAAACAGGCCCACCAACTCCGGGAGGGCGTAGACGTGATAGTTGCCACCCCCGGACGTTTAATCGACTACCTGAAACAAGGCGCCGTTAATCTCGCCCACGTCAATATCCTGGTCATTGATGAAGCCGACCGGTTGATTGACATGGGGTTTATCACCGAACTGCGTTTTATCCTGCGTCGCTTGCCATCTTTTGACCGACGGCAGACCATGATGTTTTCGGCCACCCTATCCTACCGGGTTATGGATCTAACTTACGAATATACCAACTTACCCAAGCACATTTGTGTCAACCCGGAAAAAGTCACGACCGAAGGGATAGATCAGATCATCTACCACGTGGGCTTAGATGAAAAGTTCCGTCTCCTCCTCGGCTTGCTGGCTAAGGAAGAATGGAACAGAGTTCTTATTTTTAGCAATACCAAAGCCAAGGTGGAATGGTTGGCCAAGAAACTCAAGGCCAATGGATATGAGGCCAAAGGCATAACCGGTGATCTACCACAAAAAGACCGAATTAAGCTGATCAAAGACTTCAAAACCGGGAAACTAAAAATCCTCACGGCCACGGACGTAGCCTCCCGGGGAATCCACGTCGAAGACATCAGCCACGTGATCAATTACGACATCCCGTTAGATCGCGAAGATTATGTCCATCGCATCGGCCGGACGGCCAGGGCGGGTAAGAGTGGTAAGGCCTTCACCCTGGCCTGTGAAGATTATATCTTCGGCCTGGAGGGAATGCTTAAGTTTATCGGGCAGACGATCCCTTATGAGATCGCCGACGAGTCTATGCTGGGCGAAGACCTGGCCCCGGAACTCGGTCAGGGACGATTCGGAGGAAAACGGATAGGATTAGGACGAAAACCTCTTAGGAAGGCCGCCGCTCCCCCACGGCGACAATCCTCACCTAAACGCCCTCCGAGGGAAGAGGCTCCGGGCGTAGCCACTGCTCCCACGCCTCCGGCAAAAAAGCGACGTATCAGAAAACATAAACCGAAGCCAGCCGCAACGCCTCAACAAATCAGGCCCAGTGGCAGCGAGCACCAAGAAGTATAGTTGCTGGTTGCTGGGCAATGTCATTGCCTTAAGGTTGGACGGGCATGCTAACTTCTTAAAAATGGCCCATTCCGAATAAGCCCCAACGGGGCGCTCTAGGTTAGCCCAGGGCAGCGCCCTGGGTAGGGGCCAAGACTATACAAAATACCATGTAATGGCCACATAA
>JADFYN010000100.1 GCA_015233055.1 Deltaproteobacteria bacterium | reverse complement strand
GTCGCCGCCCCTACCCAGGGCGTTGCCGCTGGGCTAACATAGAGCGCCCTTTCAGGGCTTAATCTGAATTGACTATTTATTAGAATAGGATCCGATGCCCCTGCACCTTAAGTCAATGACATTGGGTTGCGGGTTCAGATAACTGGACATTGATGTAAAATAAACAATTAGATTGAAACTGGCAAAAATCACTGAGTCGACATCTCCTTAATTTTATACGAAAAATTGACTTAGAACCTATAACAGATGTAACATAGAAAATTCGCCCATGAATTATGAGTCGTTCATTGGTTTACGGTACCTCAAAGCGAGGCGTAAACAAACCTTTATCTCTATAATTACGATTATCTCCATCGCCGGGGTGATGGTTGGGGTCATGGCCTTGATCGTGGTCTTATCGGTCATGAGCGGGTTTGAAAATGATCTGAAGGAAAAAATCATGGGGGTGAATTCCCATGTGGTGGTATTGAAATATAACGGCGGCATCACCAACTACCGGCAACTAAATGAGACTATAAATAAAATAGATCACGTCCAGGCGGCCACGCCCTTTGTCTATACCCAGATTATACTCCGGTCTAATTCGTCCATTTCCGGCGCTGTATTACGAGGCATCGATCCCGACACGGCTGCTGAAACTACCAGTATGGGCCGGAATATGCGTCAGGGCAAGCTTTCGGATCTGCTGAAAAAAAGTGATACCCCAGGGGTTATCCTGGGATCGGAACTGGCCAAGAATCTGAGCGTGAAGGCCCAGGACTTCATCAAGGTGGTCTCGCCGGGGGGCGTCGACACGCCTCTGGGTTCAGCCCCGCGCAGTCGTCGCTTCGAGGTGATTGGAATTTTTAGTTCCGGGATGTATGATTACGACTCTTCACTGGCCTACATAAGCATTAAAGAAGCCCAGGATTTCCTGAATATGTCCGATGAGGTTACAGGCATTGAAGTGCGAGTGGACGATTATTTCAAAGCCGATCAAATTGCCTTGCAGATCAAGGACAAACTGGGTTATCCTTATTGGACCAAAGATTGGATGCGGATGAACCGAAACCTGTTTTCGGCGCTCAAGTTGGAAAAATTTACCATGTTCGTCATTCTGACTTTGATTGTGCTGGTGGCGGCTTTTAATATCGTGAGCACTTTAATCATGGTCGTTATGGAGAAGACAAAGGATATCGCCGTATTGAAATCGATGGGAGCTACCGGAAAAAGCATTCAAAAGATTTTTATGATCGAAGGACTGGTTATCGGGGTGGTGGGAACCCTGCTGGGGATATTCGGCGGGGTTTTTCTATGCGCACTTTTAGAAAAATACCAATTTGTAAAATTACCAAGTGATATCTATTACATTGACAAGCTGGCCGTTAAAATGCAGTGGACCGACATTACGGTTATCTCCCTTTCGGCCATAATAATTTGCCTGATCGCCACAATTTACCCGGCCTATCAAGCTTCCAGGCTTGACCCCGTTGAGGCTATCAGGTATGAATAGCATGATTCCGGCACCCTTTCAGGGAACCGCGGCGGACGAGCCGTTGATTCAGGTGAATGATCTGACTAAGGCGTTTGTGCTGAATCAGAACCGGATTGATGTCCTCACCGGGGTTAATCTCACCCTTAGCCGAGCTTCGAGTATGGCCATTGTCGGAGCCTCCGGGGTGGGAAAATCGACCCTGTTAAATATTATCGGGACATTGGAACAGCCCACCTCGGGTACGGTGATGTTGGCTGGTGAAGATGTCTTTAACTTGAATCAACTGCGTTTAGCCTCGTTCCGAAACCGGCGAATCGGGTTTGTTTTCCAGTTTCATCATCTTTTGCCGGAATTTAATGCCTTGGAAAACGTCATGCTGCCGGGCCTGATCGCCCGGATGAGTAAGAAAGAAGCTGGTCTCCTGGCAGAACAGCGACTCACTGACGTCGGACTTAAGGATAGGCTGAAGCACAAAGTGGGAGAGCTGTCCGGAGGCGAACAACAACGGGTCGCCGTGGCCAGGGCCCTATTTAGGTCTCCGGAAGTTTTACTCGCGGATGAACCGACGGGTAACTTGGACACCAATACGGGTCGCCGGATACACGAATTGTTACTTAAGCTTAATAAGGAAAATCAATTGACTATGATCGTTGTCACCCATAACCCGGAATTGGCCGGCATGATGAGTCGTAGAATGACCTTGATTGACGGAAAGGCGGTGGAATTGTCATGAAGACCTTATTTGCACGGGGTGTTTACTACCTTCTCCTTGGTCTCACATTATCCCTTTGGCTGGGAGCCCAACCCGCTGCGGCGGCAGACACGAAGGTGGCCATTCTCCCTTTTAATCTTTATGCTAAGGAGAATCTGGATTACCTCAAAAAAGGACTGGTGGATATGTTCCGAACCCGCCTGGCCGAGGTTGGAGTCGAGTCCACAGATCCCGAGGAAGTCACCAAAGTCATGGCCGCCATCCCATACAAAGTCATGAACGGCGAGGTAGCCCTAAAAGCGTTCGCCCATCTAAACGCTGATTTTGTTATTTTCGGCAGCCTGACTAAGATTGGCGACCAGGTCAGTCTTGACGTTCAGACCTTGCATAGGGGTGGAGATCGGGCGCCGGCTCTCTTTTTTAAAGAAACCAAGGGGCTGGAAAACCTGATGGAGGTTGTGGGGAGCATCAGCCAGGATATTAGTATAAAAATCTTGGGCAAAGAAAAAATAGCCTCGATCAGTGTCGTCGGGAACAGGCGTATCGAAGCTGACGCCATTAAGGGTGTGATCAAAAGCAAGGAAGGCGACCTGTATCTCCTCAAACAACTGGCCGGTGACCTTAAGGCCATATTCAAAATGGGCTATTTTAAAGACGTCAAGGTGGACGTGGCCGATTCTACGCCGGGAAAAGTAATTAACTTCGTAGTGGAAGAAAAACCGTCTGTTAAAGAAGTGAACATAAAAGGGAACAAGAAAATTAAAGTTGATGATATCAAAGAAATCCTGGAGGTCAAGCCCTACTCGATTCTGAACGAGACCGTCATCAAATCAAGTGTCACGGCCATCAATAACCTTTACCGATCCAAGGGATACTACAACGCTAAAGTCGAGTATCGAGTCGATACCACCAGCCCGAATGAAGTCAATGTTGAGTTCAATATCGGCGAAGGTGAAAAAATATATATTAAGGGCATCGATTTCAAAGGAAATAAATCTGTTTCGGCCGCGGATCTCCGGGCCCAAATGGACACCAAAGAAAAGGGCTTTTTTTATTGGTTTACAGACTCAGGTAAACTTGAGCAAGACAAACTCGACAAGGATCTGGCTAAGTTAGCCGCCTACTATTATAACACCGGGTTCATTAAGGCTAAATTGGGCACACCCGATATTCAGTTTAAACAAGACTCGATTTATATTTCCATTCCGGTGGAAGAAGGCCCCCGGTACAAAGTCCGGAAAGTCGATGTTTCCGGTGAATTGATCAAACCCAAAAAAGAGCTTTATGACGGTTTAAAGATTACCAAAGAAATTTATTATAATCGAGAGGTGTTGAGGCAAGACCTGGATAACCTGGTCACCATTTATGCCGATCAAGGATATGCCTACGCCGACATAAACCCGATCGTCAGCGAAATCGAAAAAGAACCCCAAGTGGATATCAACTTCAACATTGAAAAGAAACAGGTCGTCTACTTTGAAAAGATCCTTATCACCGGCAATACCAAAACCAGAGACAAGGTTATCAGGCGTGAGTTCAAGATCCATGAAGAGGGGCTGTTCAACGGTTCAGCTTTGCGAAAAAGCAACGCCAACTTACACCGGCTTGATTACTTCGAATCAATTAATGTGACCACCAGCAAGGGCAGCGATGACAGCAAGATGATCGTGAAGACCGAAGTAAAAGAAAAGCGGACCGGGGCCTTCAGTGTCGGGGCCGGTTATAGCTCGGTTGACAAGATCATTGGAATGGGCCAGATATCACAACGGAATTTGTTCGGACGAGGCCAAGAGTTGACCTTCGCAACTTACCTTGGTGGCGCCTCCTCCAGATACAACATCAGCTTTACCGAGCCATGGTTATTCGACATCCCTTTGCGGGCCGGGATTGATCTTTTCGACTGGAACCGTGATTTTGACCAATACACTAAGGAGAGCCTGGGCGGCAAGGTAAGATTCAGCTACCCCATCTGGGGGCAAGAACTTCGGGCCGGGGTTATGTATAAGTATGATAACTCAGACATTACCAATGTGTCCCGCGGTGCCGCTCTGGTCATTCAAGACATGAAAGGTAACCACATCACCAGTAGTACGACCACCTCGTTGGAACGCGACAGCAGAGATCATGAATTCAATACCACCAAAGGGTCCAATAACAACATTGCGGTGGAATATGCCGGGCTGGGAGGGACCAACTCCTTTACCAAATACACGGCCGGTTCCGGCTGGTACTTCCCGCTGCCTTGGACGACTGTAGGCTTCATACAAGGCCGGATCGGCTATGTCAGACAGAATGAAGGCGGCGATCTGCCTCTTTACGAGAAGTTCTTTTTAGGCGGCATCAATACCATGCGGGGGTTTGAGTATGCTAAGGTCAGCCCCAGAGACCCGGCCACCGGTGACCGTATCGGCGGCGAAAAGATGATGCTGTTCAACGGTGAATATCGTTTTCCATTGGTTCCCAAAGCCGGGTTGGTGGGTGTGGCCTTCTATGACACCGGCAACGCCTTTGCCAATTCGGACGGGTATGATTTTACTAAATTGCGAAAGAGCGCCGGGTTGGGCATCCGGTGGTACTCTCCCATTGGACCTCTCCGGTTGGAATACGGGTTTAATCTGGATCCTTTGGTTGACGAGCCTAGCGGTAACTGGGAATTCTCCGTCGGGTCGGTTTTCTAACCCCAAAAAAATGCGCCACATCACTCGGTTTTGCCCGATCCCCAAAGCTTCTCGTCGGGCACGACCGCTTTTGCTTTTAACTCTTCTTTGTATAAGTTAGTCAGGAGGTCACCATGAATCGTCACATGATGTGGTTAATTGCGCCCCTTCTTTTGTGGCTGGTTGTCGGTCGCGCTGAGGCCGCCGGCCAGTTTAAAATTGGCGTAATTAACCTTCAGGAATGCTTAAATAAATCTGAATCCGGCAAGAAGGCCTTTAGCACGCTGAAGACCAAAAAGGATAAGATGCAGATTCAGATAGACAAACGCCAGGCGGATCTGGATAGCATTCGGGAACAATTAGAAAAACAGAATACCGTGATGAGCCCGGAAGCCAAGCGGGACCGCCAAAAAGAATTCGAACGGAAGTTGCGCGACTTCCGGGATATGGTCGCCGATTTCAATGACGAAATGGGCAAGGCAGAGGAAAACAAGAAACGGGAAATATTTCAGGACCTGGTCGAGAAGGTAATTAATGATTATGCCAAAAAGAATGGATTTACCCTGGTTATGGAAAAACGCACCAGCGGACTTCTGTTTGCCGATCAGGCTATAGATATTACCAATGAGATTATTGAACTTTTTAACCGGTCTGCAGGCAGATCACAGCAATCAAAAGAATAGTCGGACGGGGAGACCATGGACGAGGTGATCATGGATCGTTCTAAGGGCCGGACGGTTAACCAACTGGCCGAGATGACGGGCGGTCGCGTAATCGGTGATGGAACAACCATTATTTGGGGCCCTGCTCCTATTGAGACGGCGGAAAAAGGGCAGATCACTTTTCTGGCCAATCCCAAGTACGCCCCAATGTTGCCTCTAACGAGGGCGTCGGCTGCCATCATCGGTGAAGATGTGGCTCCCCCTGATCTTCCGGTGATTGTTACCAAAGATCCATATTTGACCTTTGCCAAAGTGGCCGCCTTTTTTCTCCCCAAACCCGTCTGGACCGGCCGGATCAGCCCCCAGGCGGCCATAGACTCGGACGTGGTTATCGGTGAAGGGTCTTCCGTTTACCCCTTTGTTTCTGTAGGAGCCGGCTCGCGTATTGGACAGAGAGTCACCTTGCTGCCGGGTGTGGTCATTGGCCGCGAGGTCGTTATCGGAAATGATTGCCTGATCTACCCTAATGTGACTATCCTGGATCGATGCCGCTTAGGGTCGCGGGTAATCATCCAGGCCGGGACGGTCATCGGCAGTGACGGTTATGGCTTTGCGCCCGACGGGCGGGCCTATTTTAAAATTCCGCAGGTGGGCATCGTCCAGATCGACGACGATGTGGAACTTGGCGCCAACAATACCGTGGATCGGGCTGCCATGGGCGTGACCCATATCAAACGTGGAGTCAAGACCGATAACCTGGTTCATATTGCGCACAACGTCGTTATTGGAGAAGACACGCTATTGGTGGCCCAAGTGGGTATTTCCGGCAGCACCAAGGTTGGAAATCATGTCATTATGGCCGGTCAAGTAGGCGTCGTGGGTCATTTGTCCATCGCTGACGACGTTATGATCGGACCCCAATCCGGCGTCACCAAGTCTCTCGAAAAAGGCGCTGTAGTGACGGGCTATCCGGCTATGCCGCATCGTACTTTTCTCAAGACATCCGTTCTGATCCCAAAACTCCCTGAACTGAACAAGACCGTCCAGAGGTTGGAGAAGCGGATCCTGGAACTGGAACAAAAACTTGACCTCCAGACCAAAACCGATCCTGATTAGGGGGCCGGCCGCTCGGCCTCATAGCCGAATTCGGGGCGCAGTCTGCCACGGCGGTTTCGGCCCAGGCCCGGTATATTCTACTCCCAGGACCTTCATCGGAAGCCTGCCCGGCCAATTCTTTAAACAAAGAGGAGACCAAATGGTGTGTTTTCCCTTCTCTCCTTTTCTAATTGCGCGCTTAGTCCAACAATAAACGTAAGGTCTTAAATTTATTTGTACAGTGAATGAATTCAGGGGGAATCAACCCATGGCAGATGTCTTTGATGTGAATAAAATTATGAGTATCCTTCCCCATCGGTACCCTTTTCTACTCCTGGACCGGGTTCTGTCCATCGAGCTTGAAAAAGAAATTGTGGCGCTAAAAAACGTAACCATCAACGAGTATTTTTTCCAGGGACATTTCCCGGGAATGCCCATTATGCCCGGGGTCTTGATTGTCGAGGCGATGGCCCAGGCCGGGGGGGTGTTGGCCTATGCCTCTTCTCCTGACAGCATGGGCGACCAGGTGGTCTATTTTCTGGGCATGGACGACGTCCGGTTTCGAAAGCCGGTGGTGCCTGGAGACCAACTCATTTTCAACTGCAAAGCTACACGTTCAGGGAGAAAAGTCTGGAAGATGAAAGGCGAAGCTTATGTTGAAAACAACCTGGTGGCCAGTGCTGAGTTGATGGCTAGAATAGGCAATAAATAGTTATTTATTTGAGGATTATTATGGAAATTCATCCAACCGCTTTAGTTGACCCGAAAGCGGAACTGGGCCAGGGAGTCAAAGTAGGGCCCTTCGCGATCATAGAAAGGGACGTGGTGATCGGGGCAGACTCCGAAATCGGGGCGTATGCCAGGATAGATTCTTACACCACCATGGGCAGGGGTTGCCGGATATTTCCCTATGCCTCCATCGGTAGCGCCCCCCAAGACTTAAAATTCAAAGGTGAGAAAAGCGAGCTGATCATCGGCGACGGCACGGCTATCCGTGAGTATGCCACAGTCAACCGCGGGACAGAGGCCGGCGGCGGAGTGACCCGGATAGGCGAAAACTGTTTCCTGATGGCCTATACCCACGTTGCCCACGATTGTTTGTTGGGTAAAAACGTGATCATGACTAACGCCGCCACCTTAGCCGGGCATGTGGTGTTGAGTGATCATGTCATAGTCGGGGGGTTGACTGCCGTGCTCCAGTTCGTCAAGGTCGGGGAGAATGCCTTCTTGGCCGGAATGTCTGGAATTGCTAAGGATATCCCGCCCTTTGTGTTCGCCTCGGGCAATACGGCCGTCCTGTACGGCTTAAATCAGATTGGGCTTAAGCGCCATGGGTTTGCCGAAGAAGAGATTTCCGCCCTCAAAAAAGCCTACCGGATCGTTTTCCGGTCCCATTTGACTAAGGCCGAAGCCCTCAAACAGGCCAGAGTTGAGGTGCCGCAGCTTCCCCGAGTAATGTATTTCCTGCAGTTTATTGAGACCTCCCAGAAGGGCGTTCCGAGACATGGCTCCGGCGAAAAATGATGTCCCCCGCATAGGGCTGATCGCCGGTAACGGCCAATTCCCCATCATCTTTTCTCAAGCAGTGAAAGATCGTGGATATTCGGTAGTGGCTTTGGCCCACTTGCACGAAACCGACCCGGCCATCGACTCGGTTGCCGATGTCGTCGAATGGGTCAAGTTAGGCCAATTGAGCCGAATTATCAACGTGTTTAAAGAACATAACGTGGTTGAAGCCGTCTTGGCCGGGGGGATTACCAAGGAGCGGATGTTTTCCAAGCTCCGTCCGGATTTTAGAACCTTGGCCTTGCTGGCCAAAATGGACACCAAGCTTGACGATGGTCTTCTGCGGGCCCTGGCCGGGGAGTTGGAAAAAGAAGGCATCGCTGTGAAATCACCAGATGTGTTTATGCCGGCTTTATTGGTCGAGCCGGGTCTGCTGACCAGGCGCCGGCCCACTTCGGCCGAGGCCCGAGACGTAGCCTTCGGCTGGCGGATAGCCAAAGAGTTGGGGCGACTGGATATCGGACAATGTGTGGTGGTTCGGGACCAGGTCGTCTTGGCCGTGGAAGCCATCGAGGGGACGGACAAAACAATCCGTCGCGGCGGCTCATTGGGCCGGGAAAAGGTCGTAGTGGTCAAGGCGGCCAAACCTAATCAGGATTTGAGATTTGACAAACCAGCCGTGGGTCTCCAAACAATTGACACCATGGCTGAGGTGAAGGCCGCAGTGCTGGTCATAGAAGCACATAAGACCCTGATCTTTGACCGCCAGGCCATGACCAAGGCCGCGGATAAAGCCAAGATCGCCATCGTGGCCCTAACCGATGAGGCCGAATGTCTCGAACCGGTCTAGGAACTTACCTGGGAATTTACCCGCGGGAGATGGCATGGAACAAACAATAAGGACGCTGGCTTGCCTAAACAGCCATAGTTTTGTGGCCAAATTGGATGAAGTCAGACTAAGAAACGGACGTATCTCCGACCGGATAAAGATTGACCATCCTCAGGCGGTGGCGGTTATCCCCTTGGTGGATCCTGAGCATGTCCTGATGGTCAAGCAATATCGCTACGCCCTGGGGTTTGAGACCTGGGAGATCCCGGCGGGCAAAATGGACCAGGGTGAAGATGAACTGACCTGCGGGCAACGCGAATTGATGGAAGAAACCGGTTACCAGGCCGCCAAACTCACGCACCTGCTCAGTTACTATCCGGCCATTGGATACTCCGACGAAATCATCCACATTTACCTGGCTCCACAGGTGATCAAGTCTGTTGACCAGGTTGATGAAGATGAGATTTCGGCCGTGGAGGTTGTTGCTTTGTCCAAAATAAAGGATATGATCCGCCGGGGCGAGATTATGGACGGCAAGACAATTCTTGGAATTTCTCTGCTCTCCGGCGCCTTGGACTGATTGGCCCTGCCCCCTTAACTCAACGACATTGATTGGCATTATGCTAAACGTGGACGTTTCAGGCTACAAATTACAGGCGATTAAGCCTGGCTGCCTACTTGGTCAAAAATTTGTACCAATAGTTGAATTAAAACTTGACAATGGCACCATGATATTATAGCCTCCAAAATATTTGCCCGATGCTTGCCTCTCTCAATCTCCTCTTAGCGGGATTTAAAATGAATTACATCCCCCGTAATTATAACATAATTTCCTTTCTAAAAATCGTGCCCCCCCCCCCCAGCGTTTTTAACGATCAAGAAATAATTCCCCCCTGACTGTTTTCCCTATTGCAAATAATACCAGGTGGCGTTTGCCCGAAGTCAAATGGCGCCATACCCTGGATAAATCCCTATTGTTCTGTTGATCTATAGGGAGAAAGAAAACGAAGAGGTCGTTGTTTGTCTTGGTTTGTTGTGTCGGATTGGCTTTGGGTATGGTGAGTTTTGGATATCCTGGAGTTACAGCACAATCGCCGAAAAGTACTATTTCCTTAACCTCATAAGAAGGAGGACTACTCATGTACCGGGTTATCTTAATTGTGCTTATTCCGCTTCTCTTTCTGGCACCTAATGGTTTTGCCATTGATGTCAATGTCGCCAATGTTTTAGCCCCTGACGGATCAGAACAAATATCCCGCTCTGCTGGTGGCACTATACAAGGATTATTTAGGGTGACGGTTGATGGTTCGGGTGGCCACCCATATTTTTACAGTTCAGCAAATGATAGGTGCGTTGCAGGTCAGGGGACGGCACTTGACTGGAGTGATTGGACACCAATGCAATTAATTTGGAGGGATTACGTTTTCGGGCTTTTGTTGTCTAGAACACAAAGCTATCTTACAGTGAACTTTGAGTATGATTCAAATTGTAAGGTGCAAGATATAGTTGCCTTTGGTAACGCGGTGTTACCTACTGATGCGGTGAATCTTGGCGTAGCTGGCAATAACAAAACCTA